>JBEDBL010000054.1:0-14493 GCA_041177245.1 Verrucomicrobiota bacterium | reverse complement strand
GCCACTCGATGTCTTTCTTTCCGCTGGTCGACCAGTTGCAAATCGAAGTGTAAACTGAACTGTCAGATACCGCGTTGTCGGTGCGCCACAGGTCGGTGACAACGGGTTGCCGGGTGGGATGCCATCCGAGCCCGTGGAGCGGCACGGGAAAGCGGTCCGAG
Organism: Verrucomicrobiota bacterium; assembly: GCA_041177245.1. Lineage (GTDB taxonomy): Bacteria > Verrucomicrobiota > Verrucomicrobiia > Chthoniobacterales > JACTMZ01 > JACTMZ01. Next base: position 14,332 of record JBEDBL010000054.1, on the reverse strand, counting down.
CCCACCGCCTCGCCAAAGGTGAAAAGCACCGCGTGACGCGACAGGTAATCGCGGGCCGTGGCGTCGCCCAGATCGATTTTGATCTGCTCTACGCCGGGATCGCTCTCGACATAGACGAGGCGACGGATGGCAAGGAGGTCGTCATTCAGATCGTGGCTTCCGCAGATGTTCAAGGCGGCATCGCAGTCCCGGTAAAGGGCGCGCAATTTTTCGAGGTCCAACCCGGCTGTCTTCGGTTCGTCGCCGTAGCGCGCGCAAAAACACCAGCGGCCTTCGAAGCCGTATTGCGAGGCAAGTTGTTGCAGCGTCTTTGCCGCGTAGGAAAAATCTTCGGTGATCGTGTAGGCTTCGGGATCGTACGGATAGCGAAGCCCGTCCTCCACATACCAAACCTCGTGTCCGAGTCGCTGCAATCCGACGATATAATGGATGTGCTGCCAAACCACGCCGGCGATGGGGCACCCGCCCATGAAACCCAGAACGACGATTTTTTTTCGCTTCATGATTCGTAATGACCAGCCGCGAACATTTTGGCGTAGGCGCCGCCACGAGCGAGCAATTCGTCTGCCGGACCCTGCTCGACGACTTCACCCTGCTCGAGCACGATGATACGGTCGAAACGGTGCGCCGTGTTCAAACGATGGGTGACCATGAGTGTCGTGCGCCCCTTCATCAGTTCCGCGATCGTCTCCATGACCGCCTTCTCGGTAGTCGCGTCGAGGGCGGATGTCGGTTCATCGAGCAGCAATATCGGCGCATTTTTGAGAAACGCACGGGCGATGCCGATGCGCTGGCGCTGGCCGACACTGAGATGTCCTCCCCTTTCCCCAACTTGGCTGGAAAACCCGTCGGGTATGCGCATGATGAAATCGTACGCCTGCGCACGCTTGGCCGCCTCGATGATCTCGTTCTCGGTTGCGTTGGGACGCCCGTAGGCGATGTTCTCGCGCACCGTGGTCGAGAAAAGCAACGTATCCTGCAAAACCATGCTGATATTGGCGCGGAGTGATTTTTTACGCAGTCCGCGCAGGTCGTTTCCTTCGACGGCGACCTCGCCGCGCGTGGGGTCGTAGAAACGCGGCACAAGACTGAGTAAGGTGCTTTTGCCCGCTCCCGTCCCGCCGACGATGGCGACGCTTTCGCCCCGGCGGATCTCGAGGGAAACGTTGTGCAGAATCCGGCGCGAATCATCGTATCCGAAATCGACGCCGCTGAACCGGATGTCCCCGCCGACTCCGTGCAGGGGCTTCGCGTGCGGCGCATCGCGCACGTCGTCTTCGCGGTCGAGGATGTCGAAGCAGCGCTTAGCTCCAGCAGCCGCACCCTCCATGGCCCATGCCGTATAGGTCAACTGCTCCAGCGGCGCGTAAAGCATGAGCAAATACGAAGCGAAGACCAGCAGGTCACCGAGAGTCAGCTTGCCCTCGAGCACATGCATAGATCCTGTGTAGTAAAGCACGGCGGTCCCCACGGCCATGAGGGTCCCGACCACCAGCGCGCTGCTCACGTTGGTGAAGGTGAGATGGAGGTTGGCGCGCAGACTCTCGCCCGCCCGGTCGCGAAATTGCCCGACTTCGCGGTCCTCCTGCCCGAAAGCATGCACCATCCGCACCGAGGCCAGGCCCTCCTGCAACGTCGCGAGGAGCGCGCTCTCACGCTCCTGGATGGTCGTGCTTTGGGAACGGATCTTTTTGGCAAACCAGTAGATGGTGAAGACGATGAGCGGCACGACAGCCAACGAAAGCAGGGTCAGCTTCGCATCCAAACGAACCATGATGACGAAAGTCGAGACGAACATGACGCCCGAACCGAAAATGTTGGTGAATCCGCGGTTGAAGATGGTCTGGATCGACTGCGTGTCGTAGGCGACGCGAAAACTCGAATCGCTCGATCGCCGCGTGTCGTGGAATTTTAGGGAAAGACGCTGGAGGTGTGCATACAGCTCGGTGCGGATACGCAGGAGTGATTTCAGACCAACATTGATCAAAAGATAACTCGAACCGAGATTGGCCAGACCGGCCAGCACGGTTATGCCGACCATGGTCAGGCAGAGGAGAAGGATGAGGGTCGGGGGCGAGACTGGTCCGAACCAAGCCGCAAGCTGTGCTTTGGAGTCCGCGCCGCCGGGAGTCAGCACACCGTCGACGATGTATTTGAACGGCCACGGCTTGAGCAGATTGAATCCCGTGACGACCAAGCCAAGCACGAGCGCGACGAGGGTTTGTCCGAGAAACGGACGGTAATAAGCCAGCGTTCGACGGTAGATTCCCATGGACCCGTGAATGATGCCTGTGTTTGCGCGGTTGGCAAATTCTACGCGAGGTCAGTAAACCCTACCCGGCCCGATTTCCGCCAGAAGCTCCCGACATGATGCTGTCGCCCCGGACAGCGCGGCCTCGGCGGCCCGGCCCAATGCGGCCGGCATCGACTCGCTCGAGGTCACGTTCTGCCGTGTAACAACGTGTCGTTTGCTCGCGCCACCGAGCCTTCGAATACCTAGAAATCCGTTAATTCTATCGAGAAGTTGCTCCGGATCGCTGCTGATCTTCGTGTAGGGAGCGACAAAAAGGTGTCCGGGGGCCAGGTGTTTCCGCCAATGGGAGAGAGCGGCACGGTAATCCGCTCTCGTCAGTTGGTCGGCAGAAATCAGGAAAGCCAGTAAGTCGTCGTCAGAGGCGGGATTCGCGCGCCCGCGGAGAAGATCTTTCTTGGCATGGCTCCAAGCACGTTCGAGAGGATCCCGCACGAGCATGATGCCGCGCATATCTGGTTGCATACGGACAACCTGCGCGATGATGTTTTCATCCAAAATACCGTAAGACGCGGTGAAGTCCCCGCGAACACGCGGGCGGTAAAGGCATCCGCAACGACGCAAGGCGTGGTAGTGTTTGAGCAAGCGGCGCCCGATTCCTTCATGGAACGAAGCGATATAGTCCTCGAGATAATCGAAGCGGTAACGAGGTGACTCCGGACGGCCGAGGGTCGAAAAATAGAATGTTTCCTTGTCGCGGTGAAGATGGACTTCGGGGTGTCGCGAGAGGTTGGAATGCAGCCAGGTGGATCCGGTGCGCTGCGGCCCTAGATAAAGCAAATTGGGAAAAAGCGAGAGATCGGGGTTTTGCCCGCGCTGCCGCAAAATTGATCCGTGTGCGCTCATGTTCGGCGACGATCAGCCGCAAGATCCCTGTAGAAACTTTCGTAGGCTGCAACGACCGAGGGCCAGTTGTAACGCTCTGCCGTCGAACGCGAGTTGGAGGAAAGCCGGTTGCGAAGTGAGGAATCCTCGACAACCGTGCGCATGGCATCCGCCAGCGATTCCGGCGACCGCAACGGAACAAGAAGTCCTTCCTGCCTGTTGGTCACCACGCCGCGAATACCCGGCGCATCCGTCGCAACAACTGGTAACCCCGCAGCCATAGCTTCAATGACGGCGGAACTGAACCCTTCCAGCAGAGAAGACAGCACAAAGGCATCGGACGCGGCATAGAGATCGACGAGCTTTTGCGGGGGAAGCTCTGGCACGGTATTGCCGGTTAGCCCTGCTTCGAACTCGTGCAACTGCACGCGCTCGGCAAGATCCGCCACTTGCCCGCGCAAGCCTTGCGCACCGCGTCCGGCAACGACCAGGCGCAGATCATTGTCCGGAAGAGCCTGACAAAGCCGACGAAACGCTTCGAAAAGGGTGGCAAAATCTTTTTGGGGATGATTGCGGGCCACGCAAAGGAAAACAAAAGCGTGGCCGGGAATTCCTAGATCGGATCGAACAGAACTGCGGACAGCAGGCGAAGCAGCGAACCGTTCCGCATCGACCGCATTGGGAAGGATCCTGATTTTTTCGCGCGGGATTCCGAGCGTGCGGAGTTCTCCGGCCATTTCTTCCGACAAAGCAACGAGAGCGCCAGCGTGGGGAAGCTTCTCCCGAAGAGCCACCGCCACATGGCTCTCGTGTCGGTGCAAGGGAAGTCCCGACACATCGTCACCCACGGCGCGAACCAGTCCGGGAACAGCGGTGACCCTCTGCCAGTCGGCCAGAACCACACCCGCCGGATAAAGAACAAATGCATGCCAGACGTCGAAGGAATACTTGCGCTGGAGTGAGGTAAGAGCCCGGCGGTTGAGCCAGAAGGCGAAGCGCGCATTCTTCTTGAGCCAGTTCCAGCGCTTGTCCGGATAAATTTCGAGATCGTAGGGTAACCTCCAACCTTTCTCGCGCAGTTGGCGCATTTTCGAACGCGGCAAAACAACGGTAACGGCATGTCCTGCAGCGACGAGGTGAGCTGCGAGATTGTGGTGAAAAACTTCGGCGCCGGAACATTTCGGCAAAAAAGTCGGGGCAAGGATGGCAATGCGGAGCGGTTTCATTCCGTCAACGCTCGGTAGATGTCCGCAAGTTTGCGCGCAGACTCGTCGCTCCAAGGTATGGCGACGCGTTGCTGGCTTTCGCGCAGTTTGTTCACGAACTCATCATCGCACGCCGCCTGCGCGATCAACTCGGCCAAGATACTACTTTCACCCGGAGGGAACAAACCGGGGTGGTCGCGGCCGAGGACTGCGGTGTTGCCTTCGATATTGCTGGCCAGTGCGGGAATCCCGCAGGCGAGGGCTTGCAGCAGGGCGAGAGGTTGTCCTTCCCAAACGGAGGGGAGCACGAACAAGTCCAAAGCCTGCAACCATGGAGCCACGGGGCGCCGGGCGCCTGCGAGCACGATAGCACCGCCCGCCCCGCTTTCCCTCGCGAGACGCTCGAGTTCACTGCGTTGCTCGCCGTTGCCGAGCAGGACAGCGCTGACTCCAATACCTTTTTTACGGGCTGCGACAACCGCCTCGATCGTTGTCTGATGACTTTTGTGCTTGTGAAGACGCCCGACGGTTCCAATCAGCAGGCCTTCGCCCGGCAACCCTAGTTGGCGACGCAAAGCGATGCAGTTTTCAGAAGGACGGAACAATGAGCGATCGATGCCGTTCGGCACCACGGAAAATTTGCCGTGCGGCAGTCCGGACGATCTCGCGAGATCATCGGCCGTGCGACGAGATAGAGCCACCACATGCGATGCTCTCTTAAGACAGGTCCCGAAAATTCGGGCACGGCGCGGTGGCAGATCCTCGATCGTCTTCTGCTGGTGCACCACGGAAGGAATGCCGGCCAAACGGGCCGCCTTGGTGGCGAAGACGTGCGCATGGTGCGTCTGCGAATGGACGAGTGAGATTTTTTCCCGGCGGAGCCACGAAGCGAAGCGGCGCACAGCCCACGGGGTGATGTAGCGCGAGCGGAAAACGTGCACGAGGTGCACAGGGCGACCGGATTGCAAAGCTTCCTCGGCCAGCTGTCCGTATTCCCTCAGACAGACGTAATGAGCTTCGAAATAGGGAGCAAGATGAGCACCCGCACCGAGCGCAAAATCCTCAGCTCCGCCGACCGGCATGGACGTGAAGACGAATGCGATTCGGCGGGCTGGACCTTGATGGTGGTCTTGCATGGAAAGCGCGCATTACTGCGCGAAAAGATCGCCCGAGGAGGAGAGAGGAACCGCGCCCAGTTTGCGGTAGGCTGAGGGCATCGCGGTCCGGCCCTGAGGTGTACGCTGCAGGTAGCCGCGCATGATGAGAAAAGGTTCGTGCACCTCCTCCAAAGTTCCCGATTCCTCGCCCACCGCGACAGCAAGCGAGTTGAGACCGACGGGGCCTCCGCCGAAACGGTGGATGATCGCTTCGAGGATGCGCTTGTCCATTTCATCGAGCCCGTCGCCATCGATATCGAGCATGGCCAAGGCCGCGGAGGCTGCCGCCGCGGTGATGATTCCTTCGGCCCGCACCTGGGCGTAGTCGCGACACCATTGAAGAAGATTGTTCGCGATTCGTGGAGTGCCGCGCGAACGGTTGGCAATTTCGCGCGCGCCTTCCTCGTCGACCGCCACCCCGAGCAATCCCGCGCTGCGTTCGACAATGCGCACGAGTTGCTCCGCGTCGTAATAGTCCAGGCGGCAGGTCATGCCGAAACGCGAACGCAGCGGCGCGCTGATCATGCCGGAACGGGTGGTCGCGCCGATCAGCGTGAATTTCGGAAGATTGAGCCGGACACTGCGCGCATTGGGTCCCTGGTCGATAATGATGTCGACCTTGTAGTCCTCCATGGCCGGGTAAAGGTATTCCTCGATCGAAGCCTGGAGACGATGGATTTCATCGATGAAAAGAATCGCCCCCTCCGGCAACGTGGTGAGAAGGCCGGCCAAATCACCCGCTTTTTCGATGGTCGGCCCGCTCGTGCACTTCACCTCCGCGCCCATGGCGTTGCCGAGGATGTGGGCCAGCGTGGTTTTGCCGAGACCGGGCGGGCCCGAGAGCAGAACGTGCTGCAAGACGTCCCCACGCTGGCGTGCTGCATCTACCATGAGTTGCAGGCGCTCGACCACGCGATCCTGCCCGGCAAACTCTGCAAAATGCGGTGGTCGCAGGGAAACATCGATGGGCGTTTCAGGCGCCTCGACCGTTTCACGGAGAAAATCTTTGCCTGCCATGACCCCTGCAGGATGGACTTCAGCGCCCCGCCGCGGCAAGCGCGGCGGAGAATTCTTCCAGAGCCGCCTCCACGCCGCGCGGATCGCGCAGCAGGGACGTGCCGACCAAAGCGCTGTCGAAGTGGCGGGCCAGCGGGCCTACTGTGGATGGCGTGACTCCGCTTTCGGCAACGCGGACGCAGCCTGCGGGGAGATTTTGTGCCAACTCGAAGACGCTGAAATCCAGCGTGAAATCTTCCTCGCTGCTCTGGCCGGCCGCGACAAATCCCTCGCGCGACTTGAACTTGCGGCTGTTGATCCCGACCACGCGGGCAGTCGCCGGAAGCATGTCTATCTCCTCCATCTCATGGATTTCGAAGAGGGATTCCATGCCGAGTTCGCGGACCAACTCGTGCAACTCGGCCATTTGCTGCGCGGAGAGGATATTCGCCATAAGCAGGACGGCATCGGCCCCGGCCGCACGCGCCGCGTAGATTTGGTAGGGATCGAGGATGAAATCTTTGCGCAGGACAGGCTTGCTCGACCCTTCCGCGATGCGTGCCAGATCATCGATGGTCCCGCCGAAGTGGGTTTTGTTGGTCAGCACCGAGAGGGCAAGGACCACCGGCGATTTTTCGTAGGCTGCCGGTGCGGACAGCACATTTTTCGCCCGCATGTCCCCCATGCTGGGTGACCGGTTCTTCCATTCCGCGATGAGCCCGAAACCGCGGGAGGTGAGAGCTCCGGCGAAATCGCGCGGCGCACGGGCTGCGGCGGCACGGGTTTTCAATTCGTCGAGCGGCACCGCGGCGCGGGCCTCGTCGAGTTCGCGCCGGACATCCGGCAAAATGCGGTCGAGAATCGTCACCCACCCAGATTAAGACGGCAGAACGGTCCCGGCAACCCACGCGGCGTAGGGCCGGTTGACCGCACCGGGCTCGAAAGCGACGATCTCCGGCACCTCATAGGGGTGCAGCTTGGCCAGCCGCTTTTCCAACTTGGCGTAGAGGGGCGCTTCGGTTTTGAGCACGAGAAGGGCTTCGGGGGAGTCTTCGACTTTACCCTCCCAGGCATAGATGGAACGCGCTCCGGGGATGATGGTTCCGCAGGCTGCAATTTTTTCTTCCACGAGGACGCGGGCCGCGGCCGCGGCCGCGTCGGCGTCAGGAAAATTCGTCAGGACGAGAAGCATCAGCCACCCAGCTTCGTCTCGAGCGCTTTGACCCTCTCGTAAAGTTCGCCGAGTTTGTCGACACGCACGATGGATCGTTTCCATTGGCCGATGGGGCGAGGCGGACTACCGACCACGCGCGCTCCGGGTTCGATGTCGTTGCTCACCCCGGTCTGCGCTCCGATGATCGAGCCGTCACCGATCTTGATGTGCCCGACGATACCGGCCTGGCCGGCAAGGATGACGTAATTGCCGATCTGGGCGCTGCCGGCGATGCCGACTTGGGCGCAGACGATGCAGTGTTTCCCGATGACCACGTTGTGCGCGATCATGACGAGATTGTCGATTTTAGTCCCCTCGCCGATCACCGTGCGGCCGAAGCGGGCGCGATCGATCGTGGTATTGGCGCCGATCTCGACATCGTTCTCCACCACCACGATACCGCTCTGGGGAATCTTGAAGTGACGTCCATCCCGCGTGTCGTAACCGAAACCGTCGGAGCCGACGACCACGCCGGGGTGAAGGATGACACGATCACCGAGAATGCAACCATGCCGCACCACAGCATGCGGATGGAGAAGGCAACCTGAACCGATTCGCGCGTTTTCTCCCACGTAGGAACCCGCCATGACGATGCTGCCCGAACCAACCACGGCACCCGCCATGATGACGACGTTGTCACCCACGCTGGCATCGGGTGCAACTTGCGCGCCGCCATGCACAACCGCGGACGGATGGATCCCGGCGGGTGGCCCGGATGGCTCGCGGACGAATTCTGCGGTGATGCGCGTAAACGCCCCGGAAGGGTTCTCCACGCGGATGCAGGCAGCGGAAGTTTCCCCGTCGAAGTCGCGCGGCACCAAGACTGCGGACGCGCGGGTCATCTTGAGATCGGAGGCGTAGCGCGGGTGGGAGAAGAAGGAAATTTCCCCGGCTTGCGCGGCATCGAGGGCGGCAGGTCCGTTTATGACCGTGTCGGCCCCGGATAAAACTTCGCCGCCCACAAGGGCGGCGAGTTCGGAAACAGTCGGCATTGCAGAGCCCGCGCCAAGCGCGGTGCCGTCAGTTGGAGGCTGCTTTCTTCGGCGCGTTGGCGTTCAGCGAGGTGATGATGCTGTCGCTGAAATCCATGGACGGGGCCGAGTAGAGGACGACTTTGACCTGACTGATGCCAAGGCCGGAAGAATCGAGCACGAGATCGTAGCCATCGGCTTTGACCTTCGAGTCCACGACTTTCATGATGTCTTGGACGATGTCTCCACGCATGCGCATGAACTGCTCCTGAAGCTGGCGCTCGCGGGTTTGGCGGAACTCGCCGATCTCGCGGTCGAGATTACGGACTTCGTTGATTTTCTCGTCGCGCTGTTTGACCGCGGCTTCTTTTTTGTCGGCGGCCAACTCGGGCTTCTTGGTGTCGGCCTCGAGTTTGTTGATCACCTCCATATTGGACTTGAGGGTCTCGAGGCGGCCGTCGAGGTCGGTTTTGGCCTGGGCGCGCGCGTCATTGAGGCGCGTTTCGGCATCCTTTGTTTTGTAGTAGCTGGTGAACACTTTGTTCATATCCACGATGCCGACTTTCATTTGGGCGAAGGCCGGGGTGGCGCCGAGAACGGCGATGACAGCGAGGGACGGGAGCAGGTTTTTCATAGATTTGTATGGGAATCTTCAGTGCCCGACAGGGCGTGTAAAGACTTTTGATGAGACCATGGAGGGGTGCTTTTCGTTCAAAACTGGTATCCGATGTTGAATTGGATCTTGCCGGAACCCCCGTTGTATTGGTCGCTGACGAAGGGAATGCCGTAGTCGATACGGATCGGCCCGATGGGCAGGTCTAGGCGGACACCGATACCGTAGTCGGCATTGTAGCCGGCACTGTCGAAGTTCCACGACGTTTCGTTGACAAAGCCGAAGTCCGTGAAAAGGGCGCCGCGCACCCGGCTGATGACCGGGAATGTCAGTTCGAAAGTCATGTAGCCTAGTGAGTTGCCGCCGTAGTAATCGCCGTCCACATTCGGGCCGACTTCGCGGAAATTGAAACCGCGCAGGTTGTTGGCGCCGCCCAGCCAGAGGCGGTCGAAGATCGGCACATCGTTGGCATCTCCCCAATTGGAAACGGTGGCCAACTGCCCGCGGAAGAGGAAGATAATGTCCCAAGGCAGGAGGACATGCTGCGTGCCTTCCAGCGAAATTCCGTAGTCCTGCACGTCCCCTCCGAGGCCTCCGCCGGCCACGAAGCCGGAGAGATTGACGTAGGTGCCGCGCCGCGTGAGGAAAAGATTGTCGCGTGTGTCCCACGTGAGGCCACCGGACACCGCGCTGCGGGTGTAGAGGCCTTCCTGCGAGGAGATTTGCTCCGGCGCGTCGTTGGCGATGTCGAAAATGTCGATGCCCTCGAGTTTGTATTCGACTTTGGCCGCGAGGAACTGGCCGAAGGGTTTGCGCAACTCGATCGCACCGCCATAGTTCGACTGGTTGTAAAGCGGGCTGAGGAAGCTCGCTTCGCGGTAAAACAATTCCGTTCCGAGCGAGAGCTGCTGGCCGAGGAACCACGGTTCTGTAAACGAGATCGTGGCATCGGCGCGCTCGATGCCGTATTGCCCGCGGATGCGCAGACGTTGCCCGCCACCCACGAAGTTGGGCCAACCGAATAGGTCGAAATTGGTCTGCTGCATTTCGGCAAACCCGACCAAGCTGTCGATCGTGCTGAAGCCGGCGCCGAAGTTGAAGGAGCCGGTCTTTTTCTCTTCAACGATGACATTCAGGTCTTTGCGGCCGGGGATCAGTGTGTCGCTCGGCACGGTCTGCACTTGCGAGAAGTAGTTAAGGTTGTCGAGTCGCTGCTTGCTGACGTCGACCAAGACAGTGTCATAGACATCGCCCGGGGTGACCGCCAACTCGCGTCGAATAACATGGTCTTTGGTGCGCGTGTTGCCCTGGATGTTCACCAAATTGATGTAGGACTGCGTACCTTCGTCGACGCGGTAGGTAACATTGACCTGACCCGGGCCGACCGGAGAAATCTCGGGGATGATATTCGCCTCGATGTAACCCTGCGTTCCGTAGAAATCGCGGAGGGTTTTCATGTCTGCGGTCATGCCGTCCGGCGTGTAGAGCGAACCGTCGGACATCTTGAGTTTGGCTTTGAGTTCGTCGGGCGAAGTGATGTTCACACCGTCGAGATTGAGCGCGCCCACGGAGAACTGGGGTCCCTCCACGACGGTGTAAACGAGTTCGACACCGTTTCCGCCCAGCGGGACGACCTGCACATCGGTAACCTGCACGTCGGCGAAACCGCGGTTTTGGTAGACGCCGCGGATGGCCACGCGGTCCTCCTGCAATTGGTCGGGGACGAGCCGACCGCTCTTGTTCAGGATCGAAAGAAGATTGGCCGTCTTGGTCTTCATCGCCTTGCGCAGATCCTTGGCCAGAACCGAATCGTTGCCGTTGAAGTTGATGCGTTTGACCACCTGCTTGGTGCCTTCGCTGACGGTATAGATGACGCGCGAATCTCCGCTGCGCTCGTCGGCTTGGATTCGCGAGGTGATGGCGACATCTCCGTAATTGCGGTCCTGATACATCTCGACCATGGCCTGGCGCGACTTTTCCACCTGCTCTTCGCTGAGGCGGTCGCCCACTTTGAATGTGAGTTCTTTGCGCAGGCGGTCGGGACTGATGACGGTGGCACCCTCGATGAGAACTTCGGAAACCACGGAGCGTCCTTGCAAAAGCACGGTGACTTTCACGCCGTCATCCTGCGGTTGCGCGAAGATGCGGACGTTGGCCACGTCGCCCGTGGCGAAAAGCGTTTTCACATCTTCCTCGGCCAGTCGCTCGGAGTAGATATCGCCTACTTTCGTTTTGAGGTTGGCCAGAACGCGCTCGCGGCTGATCGTTTCGGGACCGACATATTCGACGGACACGGCTTTGACCGCCGGACCGGCAGGCGCGCCGGTCATCTGCGCGCCGGAAGTCATGGCCAGGAATACAAGGAGAGCAAGGCTCGCTAGAGCTCGTAAAATCATCGGATGGGTGGTTTGCGGGGCGCTTCGGGCGTGAACCGCGATTTAAGTGCTGGATCGGGGCCTCCGGGTCAAGCTTGGAAAGAAGGCTTTCTTGGCCGCGGCGCGCCGATCCGCTAAGGTCCGAACTCATGCCGATGGCGCTGAAAGAGTGGGATGTGGTCTGCGAGGCCCTGGGCTCGGGCCGTCAGGCCATCGTCATTAGAAAAGGTGGCATCGCCGAGGGCAAAGACGGCTTGAAGTTCGAGCACGAGGAATTTGTCCTCCTGCCCACTTTTTTCCATCAACAGGCCGAGCGGGTGATCCCCGAGGCGGATTTTGCCGCACGGCAGGCCGGGGAGGAAGGCGAGAGAGAGTCGGTAGAGATCCGCCACGCCGCCACCCTCGTGTGGCGCAAAGTCGTCACCGAACGAGCCATTCTGACCAAACTGCAATCCTACCACATCCTCGCACCAGAGGAGGTGGCGAACCGCTACGAGCAGGACCCGTCTCCCGGGGTGCAGGTTGCCCTGCTGCGCGTTTACCGGCTCGAACCGCCTCAACGCATCCCATGGCAAAAATCATTCGGTGGTTGCCGCTCTTGGGCGGAGATGGACGCCGATCTGCTCGGAGCCTGCGCGCGCGTTTCCGTGCTGAGCGACGAGCGTTTCGCCGCACTCGAAGACGAATTGCGCGCCATCCTCGGCTGAAGCCGCTTGGCCCGGCGCGCGCGTCTCGGCTAGGATCGCCGCTTCATGGAAAAAGTAGTCATCGTCGGCACCGGTTGCGCGGGACTCACCGCGGCCATCTATGCGGGGCGCGCGCAACTCGCCCCGCTCGTCCTCGAGGGACGCCAACCCGGGGGACAACTCACCACCACCACAGCGGTGGAAAATTTTCCGGGGTTCCCCGATGGCATCGACGGCCCCGATCTCATCATGCGCATGCACGCGCAGGCGGAAAAGTTCGGCGCGCGATTCCAATACGGGACGCTCGAGGATTTCGAACCCGGCGAAGAACGCCAGCGTCTCAAAATCGACGGCAACTGGATCGAAACCGAAACTCTCATCATCGCAAGCGGTGCCGCGGCCCGCTGGCTCGATCTGCCAGACGAAAAAAAACTCATCGGTCACGGACTGACCTCCTGCGCGACATGCGACGGCGCGTTCTACCGCGATGTCCCGGTATGCGTCATCGGCGGCGGCGACTCCGCCTGCGAGGAAGCCACATTCCTCACGCGTTTCGCCTCGGTCGTTTACCTGATCCACCGCCGCGACAGTCTGCGTGCTTCGAAAATCATGGCGGACCGCGCGCTGGCCAATCCGAAAATCAAGCCGCTGTGGAACCGGAAACCGGTTGCCTATCTCACCGATGACGCCGGCGAAGTGCGCGGCATCGTGCTGGAAGACACGCAATCCGGAGCGCGCGAGGAACTTGTGGTCAAATGCGTCTTCGTCGCCATCGGCCACACGCCGAACACCGCGCCGTTCCGCGGCAAACTCGACATGGACGAAAACGGCTATCTCATCCAGCGCGGGGGCACGAATACCAACGTGCCCGGTGTTTTCGCCGCGGGCGACGTGGCCGACCACGTTTACCGTCAGGCCATCACGGCGGCCGGACAAGGCTGCGCCGCGGCCATCGAGGCCGAGCGCCATATCGCCGCGCGCGAGTAGTTGCCGCTTCGCCGCGGCCCCGGCCGCGCCCCATGAAAATCTGCGATCTCACCCAGTTCTACTCGCCGGTCGGCGGCGGGGTGAGGCGCTATGTCTCGGAAAAAATCTCGTGGATGCGGCGCGCGCGCCCGGATGACGAACACATCCTCATCATTCCGGGAGCGGAGACCGCCTGCCGCGAGAACGGCCGGTCCCGCGTCTACACGATTCGCGCACCGCTCGTTTCGCGCACCGCGCGCTACCGCGTGCTGCTCAATCTCACGGCCATCGAGGAGGTCCTCGAAAAAGAACGTCCCGATGTCATCGAATCCGGCGATCCTTACCAGGTCGCCTGGAAAGGTCTCGCCTCGGGCGAAGCGTTGGGGATTCCCGTGGTCGGTTTTTACCACTCGCATTTTCCCGAGGCTTATCTGCGCACGGTGAACAAATTTTTCGGACCTATCGCGGTCGACATCGCGCGCGACATCGCGAGGCGCTACGTGCGTGAACTTTACAATCGCTTCGCCGCGACGATCGTCCCCTCGCCCGCCCTCGCGCAGCTGCTGGAGAAGTGGGGTGTGCACAACACGCGCTTGGGTGAATTGGGTGTCGACACGGAACTCTTCCATGCGCAACCCGCCCCCGACGAACGCCGTCTAGTGCGCGAAGCGCTCGACATCACCGGGGACAAAACTCTCCTGCTCTACGTCGGCCGCCTTGCTCCCGAAAAAAATGTCGTAACGCTTTTCGATGCTTTTGAAAAACTGGACGGCTCGCGTTTCGGCCTCGTCGTCGTCGGCGATGGCACCGAGCGTCGCCACCTCTCGCGCCTGCGCGAACGCAATCCCGGCGTCCACTGGCTGCCTTATCAGGGCGACGGACAGCAACTGGCGCGCCTTTACCGCGCAGCCGATCTTTTCGTGCATCCCAGCTTGCAGGAAACTTTCGGACTTGTTGCCTTGGAGAGCCAGGCCAGCGGCACTCCGGTCGTCGGGATCCGCGGGAGTTACATGG
>JBEDBL010000053.1:0-14500 GCA_041177245.1 Verrucomicrobiota bacterium | reverse complement strand
CGCGCTTCCAGATGGGCAAGGTTCAGCGGAATGCCACGGCCGACATACCAGAGGAAATCGTAAAAATCCCGGCCTTTGCCGCGGCTCTTCCAATTCCGGCAAAGAATCGCATGCAGCTTGCCGGCGAAAAGACTGGGTGGATCGTAGAGGCGAACCTGGTGCGGTGTGGGCACGAGGCGGGTGAGTGTTTCGGTGGTCGCTCCGGGTGGCGGGTCGATATCGATCTCCAGTTTGATGCGCAGGAGTTGGCCTTTCGGAAGGCGCGAGGCGATCTCCTGCGGCGCTCCGATTTGCAGAAGGTTGATCATCGTGCTGCCTTTGAGGAAGGCAGACTCGATGGATGACGCTTTCTTTTTTTCGATCCCTTCCGCCCGAAATTCGAAACCCCAAGCCGTCAATTCATCCGCCACGGATCCCAAGTAGGGTTCGAGGGAGAAGTCGGGCTCGGGCTGGAGCAGGGAGAAATCCAGATCTTCGGAGAAGCGCTGCAGGCCATGGAAAATCCTCAGCGCACTGCCGCCATAGAACGCGGCATGTTCGTAGAACGGCGTGCGCCAGAGTCCAAGTAAGGCAATCTCCTGGACGATCTCGCGAACGGCATTCTGATAGTCCTGCGAAGACCGGGGTTGGTAGCGGTCGATCAGACCGGCGAGCGCGGGATGGATCATGGCGTGGTCGGGTTTTTCTGGAAGTAACGGGCAAGGTGGCGCACGGAAGGCCTGCCATAACTTGCCGCGCATGCGGCGAGTTGCTCCTGATCGAGCGCGGGAATTTCTCCGATCCGCATCGCGTCCAACCAAGCGCGCACATCCTTCTGGGAGCGAATGGACGCCTCGAGGGCCGCGGCATCGCAGAGGGCCTTGGTCGGAGAGGCCAGCAACCACGGGAACTGTGGATCCTCCACCCGCTCGATCCCGATGGCAAACACCCGGGATGGAACATGCCGGTAGCGGAAACGCCCCACCGCAGTTTCAAACCGGACCGGACGCCTCAGCGTAGCGCTGGTGACTTCCTCCACGCGCTCGGGGATCAGGGCGTGCCACGCCAGTGCGGATGCAAAACTCACATATGACGGCCCGTAGATGGCCGAAGCCAGGACCCGCGGATCGACCGTGCGGTCGCGCAAATAGAGTCCGCGTCGCAGGGCGATCAACTCTCCCGCCGCCAACATCCGCGAAATCTTCATGCGCGGATTCCCATACGCCGCCAGCGCGTCCTTGAGTTGCCCATGCGAAAGAAGAGGCGAGCCGGTCGGCAAAGAAAAGGGATGCTTTATCGGCACAGCTTTATATCAATAAACGATACTTTCATCGAGATAAAGTCGATTCTCCGAGCCGACGCGTCATTGAGACAACCGGGGGAAGTTTGGGACACCGGCGCCGCCGCCTTCATGCGCTGGCGCAAGCGCAGAAAAGTTTCCTGAATGACCATCAGGGGTGGTAATTCCTAGCGACACCCGCACTCTTGCGCTCAGTCTTGCTGCTTGCATGCGCAATATCGTGGCTCACGACTACGGCCATGTGGATGTTGCTCTCGTCTGGAAAGCAGTCACCGAGAAGATACCGCTGATTCGTCGACTCCTCGGCGATTTCCTTGGCAACACTTGATCTCTTTTCTCCGGCTTCTGGTCAAGTGCCGGAGTCCGCCGCGGCGGACGCAGATGGGCCCTTACGCAATCAGTCAGCCAAACTCTTCCTCCGCGCCTTGGTGCCTCCGTGAGAGCAATCGTTTCCCGACTGCCGCCGCCCCGCTTGTTCCACCCGAAAAAACCGCCCCCGTCACCATTTCGTCGTGCTTTTTGGCCGTTTCGTCGCATTTTTTGCGATTTTTATTGGAACGGGCTGGGGGGGGTAAAAACTGCGCGATTCCGACCGACCGGTTGAACCACCAAGTGCCACCCACGCCTTGACGAAAGCCATGAAACATCGCCCCTTCTTTTTTCTAGCCGCCGCCCTGCTGACTTTGTCTGCCGCGAGCACGCTCCGCGCGCAGCTCTACGTCGGCTCGAACTCCTCCGACGTGAGCATCAGCTTCACCTCGGGTACGAACAGCTACAGCGCAACCTACGTTGGCTACGACGTCGGCGCGAATTCCAACAAACTGAGCGTCATCAATACGAACACCTTCCTCACCAACTCGGGCGTTCTCTGGGTTGGCAATCTCGGTAGCAGTAACATCCTGGTGGTTTCCAATGGGGGCACGGTGCAGAATACTAGCGGAGCTATCGGAAGAACGAGCACAGCCTCGAATAACTCGGTGTTGGTGACGGGAACAGGCTCACTCTGGTCGAATTCTCTAGCATTAACCGTGGGCTCCAGCGGAGCCAGCAACAGCCTGGTCATCTCCAACGGCGGCAATGTGCGAAATACCTCAGCAACCATCGGAGGCAGCTCCACCAGCTCCGGCTCGAACAACTCGGTGCTGGTGACCGGGGCCAATTCCCTCTGGGCGAATTCTCTAGCATTAACCGTGGGCTCCAGCGGAGCCGGTAACAGCCTGACCATTTCTAACGGCGGCAAGGTGCAAAATTCTCTTGGTAATATCGGAAGCCTCTCCGCGGCCTTGAACAATTCGGTCACCGTGACCGGAAGCAATTCCCTCTGGACGAATTCTGCAGCTGTTAACGTGGGCAACAGCGGAGCTGGCAACAGCCTGACCATCTCCGACGGGGGAAAAGTGCAAAATACTGGGGGAATCATAGGAAACAACGCCTCCGCCTCGAACAATTCGGTGCTGGTTACCGGGACCACTTCCCTCTGGACGAATTCTGGCAACCTCACTGTGGGCAACAACGGAGCCGGCAACAGCATGGTCATCTCCAACGGCGGCACGGTGCGAAATACGGATGGAAGAATCGGCTTTGCTAACACTTCCTCGAACAACTCGGTGCTGGTGACCGGGAGCACTTCCCTCTGGACGAATTCTGGCATCCTCACTGTGGGCATCAGCGGAGCCGGCAACAGCATGGTCATCTCCAACGGCGGCACGGTGCAAAATACTGCGGGAACCATTGGAAGCAGCGGTGCGACCAATTCGGTGCTGGTGACCGGGACTAATTCCCTCTGGACGAATTCCGGCGCTCTCGCTGTGGGCAACAGCGGAGCCGGCAACAGCCTGGTCATCTCCAACGGCGGCACGGTGCAAAATACTGAGGGATTCATCGGAAACCTCCCCTCGGCCTCGAACAACTCGGTGCTGGTAACGGGGACAAATTCCCTCTGGTCGAATTCTGCCAACCTCTCTGTGGGCGGCCAATCAGCCGGCAACAGCCTGACCATTTCCAACGGCGGCACGGTTCGAGGTACCTCGGCAATCATCGGAGACAGCGGCTCTTCCTCGAACAACTCGGTGCTGGTGACTGGTGCAGGCTCCACCTGGACCAACAGCAGCACTCTCAGGTTCGGATTGAACGGCGGCACCGGCACGCTCACCGTGGCTAACGGAGGACTCGTCGCGGCTTCCGACATCACGATCGGCGTTTCCGCCGGCACGATTAACATCGGTCGCTTCGGGACGAACGACACTGCGGGCACGATCACGGCAGCCACTATCGCCTTCGGCTTGGCTGGCGGAACAATCAACTTCAACCAGAGCGACAGCACCACTCTCACCAGCAGCATCTCGGGCACAGGCAAGCTCGAGCAACGCGGCACCGGCACGACGACCCTTACCGGGTCCAACAGCTACACCGGGAAGACCACGATCAGCGGGGGAACCCTGCTCTTCTCCAACACAACCTCCCTCTACGGGGGCAGCAATGCCAACTGGACCACGTCGTTTATCATCGTAGCCAGCAACGCCACCGCCGCCTTCGGTGTGGGCGGAGCCAGCAGCTTCACCACATCCAACATCACGACCCTGCTCGGTAACCTGACCACGGTGAATAGCAACGGGCTGCAAGCCGGATCATCGATCGGCTTCGACACGACGGCGGGTAATTTCACCCTCACCAACACCATCGCCGACAGCACCGGAACCGGTGGGGGATCCCTCGGACTCACCAAGCTAGGCCTCGGGACCTTGACCCTGAGCAGTTCGAACAGCTACTCGGGCGGGACAAGAATCAACGGCGGCACGCTCACCGCAGGCAACCTCTACGCCTTCGGCGCGGGCGCAATCACGGTCGGTCTCAATACCTTCCTCGACATGGCCAACTACAGCATCGCCAACGCGCTAACCAACAACGGCGGCACCATCCTCAATGTCGGCACGATATCCGGCGGCGACTTCAGCGCGGGCACGACCGACTTGTCCGGATCCAACAGCACGGTGGCCGAAGTGTCCGGCACGGCGACGGTGAACGTCTCGGGCTCGGGAACCACGATCAGCAATGTCACTGGCGGCACGGTCAACGTGAACGGCGCGAGCACGACGATACAATCCTACAAGGGCGGCAATGTCGCGGTGGGCAGCGGCCTGATTGTCGCGATGAACGACGGCAACTCCTCAGGCGTCATCTCCGGCATTGGCGGAATAACGAAAAATTCCGCTGGTGTGCTTAGCCTGAGCGGCGTCAACACCTACAGCGGCGCGACTACCGTGGCGTCCGGCAAGCTGGTCGTCGACGGTTCTATCGCCTCGAGCGCGGTCACCGTGCAGAACGGCGGCACCCTCGGCGGCAGCGGCACGGTGGGAGCGGTGATCGTGCAAAGCGGCGGCACGATCAATCCGGGCAATTCCCCCGGCACGCTGAACATCAACGGCGACATCGATTGGCTCGGCGGCGGCAACTACAACTGGCAGATCGCGGGTGTGACCGGCACGGCGGGCACTGTCTCCACATGGGACCTTGTCTCCGCCACGGGCGTCCTCGATCTCACCGCGTTGACCGCCGGCAGCAAGTTCAACATCAACCTGTGGTCGCTGGTCTCCACCGGTCCCGATGTGAACGGCGCAGTGCCAGGATTCGACAACACGCAGAACTACACGTGGAAGATCGCCACCGCGGCCGGCGGCATCACCGGTTTCAACAGTAGCTACTTCAATCTGGATACCGGAGGGAACAACGGCACGGGAGGCTTCGTTAACGATCTCAACGGCGGCACCTTCTCCCTCGCACAAAGCGGCAACGATCTGAACCTCGTCTTCACCGCAGCTCCCGCCGTCCCCGAGCCCGGCACCTGGGCCGCCGCAGCCTTGCTCGCCGGCGCCGCCGCCTTCATGCGCTGGCGCAGGCGCGCGAGCTCGAACAGATAACCGGAGCGCCCGGGCGCTCGGGGATGATCTCGCCCAAGCGGGACCCGCAGGGCGACATGAGCGGGAGCGAAGGAGTCAACGTAACGAAGCAAACGAAGTTTCTGCCGCCGCGTCGCAGGTCGCAGGGTTTATCGGCGCCGTGCTACAAATTCGGCAGGAGAGACATTCTCAACTTTTTCCAGAGCGCTCTATGCGTGTGATCTTTTGCGCAGCAGGTCCTGCAGTCGTGCGACAATCTCGGGCTGCTCTTTGAGCTCGGCCAGCGGTTGTAATTCCCCAAGAATTTGTGCCGTTTTGAGCTCGGCTCCTTGGCGCATGATCACGCCCTCGATATCGATCCAATCCAACGCACGGTCCGCGAAAGCCTTGTGCACGATCAGATCCTCCGCTGAGCAGGTCAGCAGGTAGTTGCCATCGGCGAAGTGCCAGCGCGTAGCGCGCTCTATGCAATGTTTCTCGAAAGGCAAGCCGCCCAGCGAGACGTCCAAGTCTGTTCCGTTGGTGGCGCGGAGCAAGAGCACCCTGCGCTGCAGGGCAAAATCCCGCGCACCCGTATAACGCGCCTCGAATTTCGCGAGCAGAAGGTCCGTCCATTTTTCGTCATCCACAAATTCGGTCAGCAGGCTCAAGTCCGCGTCTTTGGTGAAGCGCGGCTCACCCCAGCGTTGAACGGCCATGCCGCCGATGAAGCAGAAGCGTGCGCGATGTTCCTCCAGATGTTTCTGGATCTCGATCGCCGCCTCAAGAATCGGCCCGATGTGCATGAGCCTTCATGAACCAGCGTTGCTGTTCCACCAATCCGTTGTCCTCGGGACACCGTTCCCGCTTCCAAGGCGAGGGCAGCGGGTAATCCCACTCGGTGAAAGCACGTGCTGCATCGGCCTCTGTCATCTTGCGCAGTTTGTCCCACTTGAGCTGGTCGAGCAGTTTGCCCGTCTCCCGCCAAGCCTCGACGTAGCGTATGGCTTCGGTGGACTGCTGCGTGATTGACACAAATGAAGAGTATCACACGGCACGAAGGGCGCCAAGCCAACCTGCCCGAAAAGCGACACCCGCACGGTAACGTGCGGGTGTTTTGTTTGTGCCCGGCAACATTCATTCTCCGCAGGGTAGGGACGCTCGCCTTGGCGAGCGTCCGCAAAGAGACAGCATACTCTGTGCGGCAAGTCGGACTAATCGCGAAGAGGATTGAACAACTCCAACCCTGCGATGTCGGTGAAGTCCTCGGTGTTATTCGTGGCCAAGCGCAGGCCATGGCAAAGCGCCGTTGCGGCGATGATGGAATCTCCCAGCCTCATCTTGCGCGCTTGCCGGAGCCGGATGGCGCCATCGATCACTTCTTTGTCGAGTTCGTGAATGGCCAAGCACGCAAACACTGTGTCGAGCGCCTTACGCTCCTGCGGTGCGAGATGTTTGCAGCCATAGACCTCGATCAATGTGATGCTCGCCACCGCATGGTCGCCGATTGTCACCAGTTCCGCGGCTTGCGGTGAAGTCCCGTTGGATGCGTAGATCAGAATATTGCTGTCGAGCAGCATACTAGCTGTCCGATGTGGAACGCCGCTCCTCGCGCGTTTCCCTCTGCCATGTCACCGGATCTTTGATGCCGCTGAATGTTCCCATGCGCGCTAGCGCTTCAAGAGCTTGCCTGACCTCGGTTGGGGAGGGCCCCCGGCCTATGCTCTCCAAGGTTGCGGTCACCTTGACTTTCGACGAACGCATCTCTGCCGGAAGCGGCAGGTGCAGCGTTCCGTCTAAATCGGGCTCCAAAATGGCCGTGATGGTGCTCACGGTGTGAATCATAACCCTTGTGGCCGACCCCCGCAAACCGGATTACGTCCGTGAAAATATGGCTCAGGCAGGGACGGATGGCCGTCATCCGTCGTCAGCCACATGTCGTCACCGCGGCTTGGTGTCTCCGTGAGAGCAGTGCTCTCGCACCCCGCTTTTTCCACCCCGAAAACCGCCCCCGTGACCATTTCGTCGCGCTTTTTGCCCATTTCGTCGCATTTTACGTAATTTTTATTGCGATGTGCCGGGGGGTGGTAGTAACTCCGCGCGCCCATGCGGCCGATCAAACCACCGATCCCCACGCAGGACTTGATGAAAACCATGAAACACAGACCTTTCTTTTTCCTCGCGGCATTTCTGCTGGCGTTGTTCTCCGCGAGCGTGCTCCGCGCGCAGGATCTCTATGTGGGGAGCAACAGTTCCGGAGTGACCACCACCCTCTCGAGCGGCACAAACTCCTACGGCAACACGTATATAGGATACACGAGCACAGACACGAACAACACGCTGAGGGTGGTGAACACCAATACGGTTTTGACGAACAGCGCCGGTCTTTATGTCGGCTACAACGGCTCGGGCAACAGCCTGGTGATTTCCAACGGGGGCCAAGTGGTGGGCAGCGGATTTGGCTACGTTGGCTACGCTTCCAGTTCCTCCAACAACTCGGTGACGGTGAGCGGAACCAATTCCTCGCTGGCCACCACGAACGGATTGTTTGTCGGCTACGGTGGCGGCGGCAACAGCCTGACCATCACCAATGGTGCGAGCGTCACAGTTGTCGGCACTTCCGACAGCGACTATCTCTCGCTGGGAGAGACCTTAGCATCCTCCGGCAACACCCTCACCGTGAGCGGAGCCTCGACGCTCAGTGTCAATGTGGCGACCAACAGCGCTTACGGCATCTGGATTGGTGACACGGCGAACAGTTCCAACAATACGATGGTCGTCTCAGGAGGGGGCAAGGTCTATTCCGGCGGAGAGAGCGCCATCGGCTATGCCAGCGGTGCGCTCAGTAACTCCGCGCTCATTACGGGGGCGGGTTCCCTCTGGACCAACAACGGGGTGCTCGAGGTGGGAGGTAATTCGGGCCAAGGAATCTTGACTGCGGCCAACGGTGGAACCGTGGCAGCGACCACCATCACGGTCGCGGTTGATGCCGATTCGACCGGTGTGCTGAACATCGGGCGACTCGCCGGGACCGATACCGGCGGAACCATCACGGCGACGTCAGCAATCAATGGAGGTTTGGGCACCGGCACCATCAACTTTAACCAGACAGACGCTGTTACGTTCTCCAGCACGATCACCGGAGCGAATCTCTCGCTGCGCCAACTCGGCACCGGCACGACCACGCTCTCCGCAAGCAACAGCTTTGGCGGCACAACGACGATCAGCAACGGGGTGCTTGCCCTGGGCAATGCCAACGCTTTGAGTGGCAGCACGCTGAACTATTCGAACGCGGGAAGGATTTCCTTCGGAACGCTGACCGGCGCGAACCTCGGCGGCTTGCAGGGCTCGAGCAACCTCGTCTTGACCAATACCTCGGGCGTCGCGGTGGCTCTTGGGGTGGGGGCCAACAACAGCAACACGACCTACTCGGGTGTTTTGAGCGGGGCAGGCAGTCTGATCAAGTCGGGCTCGGGGACATTGATCCTCGGCCGGACAAACACCTACTCGGGCGGGACCACGCTCAACGCGGGGACCATCGCCATCAGCAACTCGGGCGGCTTCGGATCGAACACGGTGACCTTCGCCAGCAACGGCGTAACGGTCTTGACGCTTGCCGGCTTGAAGACGACCAACCTTTTTGCGGTCAACGCCGATGGCACCATCAATGTGGGGAGTGGCATGACGATGACCAACTCGGGAGTGATCTCGGGCTCAGGCAACCTGACCAAGGCGGGCGCGGGCACGATGATGCTACAAACAAACAACACCTTCAGTGGCATCCTGACGCTCAGCCAAGGGGGACTCCTCTTCAGCACCACCAGCAGCAATCTCGCGGCCGCCACGCTGGACATGTCGGGTGGCACGGTGGGCTATAGCGGAGTGCCAGGAGTGGTCGTGTATCTGGGTGGCTTGCAAGGCTCGAGCGCCTTCACTCTGACCAATTCCTTGAACGCATCGGCGATCCTCAATGTGGGAGCCAACAACAGCAACACGACCTTCTCGGGTGGTTTTGTTGGCAACACCACCGTTGGTATCTTGAACAAGGTGGGCACGGGGACGCTTACCCTCACCGCGGCCAGCACCCACGGGGGCGGGACAACGAACAGCGGCGGCACCTTGGCGATCAGCAATGGGGCCGCCTTCGGCACCGGCGCGGTGACCTTTGCTACCAATGGCGCGAAGGTGGCAGCCTTGGCCAGCCTCCAGGTTACGAACAACTACGTGCTGACCACCAATGGCACGATGGATGTGGGAGCTTTCATCCTGACCAACACCGGCGTGATCTCGGGAGGTGGCAGGCTGACGAAGGATGGCGCAGGCACGCTGGTCCTCGGCCGCACCAATACCTACACGGGCGGGACGACGCTCAACGCCGGGACAGTGGCGATCAGCAACGGTTCGTCTTTCGGCACAAACACGGTGACCTTTGCCAGCAACGGCACGACGGTGGCGTCTCTGGCCAGCACGCGGATAACGAACAACTTCGCGCTGACCGGCAACGGCACGGTGGATGTGAGTGCGTCGTCCACCTTGACCAACATTGGAGTGGTTTCGGGAGCCGGCAGCCTCACAAAGGCAGGCGCCGGAACGCTGGTTCTCGGCCGCACGAACACCTACACGGGCGGGACGACAATCAATGCCGGCACGTTGGCGATCAGCAACGCGGCCTCTTTCGGTTCGAACGATGTGACCTTTGCCGGCAACGGCGCGACATTGGCGACCTTGACCAACATGCGGGTAACGAACAACTACGTGCTGACCACCAACGGCGCGGTGGATGTAGGTGCCAACATCCTCACCAACTCTGGCGTGATCTCCGGTGCAGGCAGCCTGACCAAAGCCGGCGCGGGAACCATGATCCTCTCGGGAAGCAACAGCTACACCGGCGGCACCATCCTGAATGCCGGAACATTGGCGTTCAATAGCCCGGATATCTACAGCCTCGTGAACTCCCTCGGCACCGGCGCGGTGACCTTCGCCAGCAACGGCACGAAAGTGCTGGCTCTGGCCGACTCGTCGCTGACGAACAACTTCGTGCTCACCGGCAACGGCACGATAGATACGGGAGCCTTCAACCTGAGTCTTACCCTTTCCGACGACCGCACCGGGGGAGAAATCTCTGGAGGAGGCAACCTGACCAAGGCAGGGGCAGGCACGTTGACCCTTAATGGTATAGGCAGTTTCACCGGCACGACGACAATCAGCGCCGGGGTGCTTCGTCTGGGAGTCACCAACGCCCTGAGCGGCAGCACGCTGGACTATTCCGGTGCGGGCACCATGACCTTCGATCGCTCCTCGGTCGGCCCGTTGACCTTCTACTTGGGCGGCTTGCAGGGCTCGAACAACCTTGTCTTGAGCAACTCATCACTCATATCATCAGGAGTCAAGGTGAGCCTCAATGTGGGAGGCAACAACAGCAGCACGACTTACTCGGGCGCTCTGAGTGGCGGCGGCGACTTGATCAAGGTGGGCACCGGCACCTTGGTGCTCTCCGGCCTCAATACCTACGGAGGCACGACAACGATCAGCAACGGCACGCTCCAGTTGGGCAACGGCGGCACGACCGGCAGCATCGGTGGCGGCAACATCACCAACAACGCCTCGCTCATCGTGAATCGAAGCGATGCGATCACTCTCTCCAATACGATCAGCGGAGCCGGCTCCCTGACCAAGGCTGGCGCGGGCACGATGTTCCTCACCGCGACCAATACCTACACCGGCGGGACAACGGTGAGCGGCGGAACGCTGGCCCTGACTGCCACCAATAACTTAGCCGATGCCGGCACGGTGACGGTGACTGGAGTGGGTTCGATGCTGACCAACAGCAGGGACTTCCTCGTCGGCAATGCGAGTGCCGGCAACCAACTGCTTGTCAGCAACGGCGGCACGCTGGCGGATAGTAATGGCTATATTGGTTTCGCTAGCACCTCCTCGAACAACAGCGTGCTGGTGACGGGAAGTGGCTCGCTCTGGACCAACCGCAGATGGCTTTCTAGCGGCTACGAGGGCAGCGGTAACAGCTTGGTCATTTCCAACGGAGGCACGGTGGCGAATGGTGATGGCTACCTTGGTTTCGCTAGCACCTCCACCAACAACAGCGTGCTGGTCACCGGGGCGAACTCGCTCTGGACCAACAGAGGGAATCTGAATGTCGGCCTCAACGGTGGTGGAAACAGCCTGGTCATTTCCAATGGCGGCACGGTGGCGAGTCAGTATGGCCTCTCCGGCGGTCAAAGTTCCTCGAACAGCGTGCTGGTCACCGGGGCGAACTCTCTCTGGACCAACAGTGCCGGCCTCTATGTCGGCTATTGGACCGACAATAACGGTAACAGCCTGGTCATCTCCAACGGCGGCACGGTGGCGAATGTTGAAGGCGTCATCGGCTACGCCTACTCCTCCTCCAACAGCGTGCTGGTCACCGGGGCGAACTCGCTCTGGACAAACAGCGCCGAACTCACTCTCGGCGCGGAGGGTAGCAGCAGCGGCAACAGCTTGGTCATCTCCAATGGCGGCACGGTGCGAAATGTTGACGGCTACATCGGCGGCGGCATTTTCGGTAGCACGAGTTCTTCCAACAACAGCGTGCTGGTGACGGGTGCGGGCTCCATCTGGTCCAATAGCAGCACGCTCAAGGTCGGCAACATCGGCGGCGGCACGCTCACTGTGGCTAACGGAGGACTCGTCGCGGCTTCCGGCATCACCATAGCCGCATCCAACGGCTCCACCGGCACGCTGAATATCGGTCGCCTCGGCGGGAGTGACACCGCGGGCAGTATCGCGGCACCCACCATCGCCTTCGGCTCGGGCACGGGTGCGATCAACTTCAACCAGAGCGACAGCACCACGGTATCAGCGGCGATTTCCGGTAACGGCACACTGAACCAGTTCGGCAGCGGCACGACGACCTTGAGCGGGTCGAACACCTACGTTGGCACAACGACTGTCGAAGGCGGCCGGTTGCTGGTGACAGGTTCCATCAGCAACAACAGCACCCTTTATGTCGGCAACGCGGGCAGCGGTAGCAGCTTGGTCATCTCCAATGGTGGCACGGTGGCCGCTAATTCTGCTTACAATTATATTGGTTTCACCAGCACATCCTCGAACAACAGCGCGCTGGTCACCGGAACGAACTCTCTCTGGACCAGCAGCGGGTATCTGAATGTCGGCCGCGGGGGCAGTGGTAACAGCCTGGCCATTTTCAATGGCGGCACCGTGGTGGCGAACAATAGTTTTCTCGGCACCTCCGCCACCGCCTCCAACAACAGCGCGCTGGTCACGGGAACGAACTCCGTTTGGGTCAGCTCAAGGGGTGTATATGTTGGCTTCGAGGGCAGCGGTAACAGCCTGGTCATCTCCGACGGCGGCACGGTGGCCGTGACAAATCGACTGGCATCAGGGGCTCCCAACGCCGGCAGCGGCATCGGCAGCTTTGCTACCGCATCCAACAACAGCGTGCTGGTGACGGGGAGCGGTTCGCTTTGGACGAACAGCGGCTCTTTGTCTATCGGCAGCAGGGGCAGTGGGAACAGCTTGGTGATTTCCAACGGCGGCAAGGTGGACAACGACTATGTTTATATGGGCGTCTCCGCCTCCGCTTCCAACAACAGCGTGCTGGTGACAGGGAGCGGTTCGCTCTTGACCAACAAGGGGCAATTTTATTTGAGCAGCTACGGTGCCAGCGGCAACAGCTTGGTCATTTCCAATGGCGGCAAGGTGGCGATCCAAGTCGGTTACTTGGGCGGCAACTTGGACCCCGACGACAGCAGCGGCTCAAACTCCTCCAACAACAGCGCTCTAGTCACGGGACCGAACTCGCTCTGGACCAACAGCACCGATCTTTATATTGGCTCAGAGGGCAGCCGTAACAGCTTGGTCATCTCCAACGGCGGCAAGGTGGCCGACGCTAATGCCTACATTGGTTTCACTAACACCGCCTCGAGCAACAGTGCGCTGGTCACCGGGGCGAACTCGCTCTGGACCAACAGCGGGAGTGTGGTTGTCGGCAACCATGGCAGCAGCAACACGCTCACCGTAGCCAATGGCGGCACGTTGGCGGCCTCGGGTATCATCATCGCTTCACAGGCTGGTTCCTCCAGCACACTGAACATCGGTCGCTTTGGTACCAATGATACCGGCGGCACGATCAATGCCCCAACCATCGCCTTCGGATCAGGCAGCGGCGCGATCAACTTCAACCAGAGCGACAGCCTCACCCTGACCAGCAGCATCTCGGGCGCAGGCACAGTCAACAAACTCGGCACCGGCACAACGATCCTCTCCGCCAGCAATAGCTACACTGGCGGGACGTGGATCAGCGGCGGCACGCTCACCGCGGGCAACCTCTACGCCTTCGGCACGGGTGCGGTCACGGTCGGTCTTAACACCTTCCTCGACATGGCCAACTACAGCATCGCCAACGCGCTGACCAACAACGGCGGCACCGTCCTCAATGTCGGCACGATATCCGGCGGCGACTTCAGCGCTGGCACGACCGACTTGTCCGGCAACAACAGCACGGTGGCCGAAGTGTCCGGCACGGCCACGGTGAACGTCGACGGTGCGAACACCACGATCAGCAATGTTGTCGGCGGCACGGTCAACGTGAACGGTGCCGGCACGACGATCCAATCCTACAACGGCGGCGATGTCGCCGTGGGTCGCGGTCTCATTGTCGCGATGAACGACGGCAACTCCTCGGGCGTCATCTCCGGCAACGGTGGCCTGACCAAAAATTCCGTCGGCACGCTCACCCTCGGCGGCGTCAGCACCCACAGCGGCGCGACCACCGTGGCGGCGGGCAAGCTGGTCGTCGATGGATCGATCGCGAGCAGCGCGGTGACCGTGCAGAGCGGCGGCACGCTCGGCGGCAGCGGCACAGTGGGAGCCGCGACCGTGGAAAGCGGCGGCACGATCAATCCGGGTAATTCGCCCGGCACGCTGAACATCAACGGAGATCTGACTTGGAGCGGTGGTGGGGCATACGATTGGGAAATCTACAACGTCGCTGGTTCGCCCGGCTCGGAGTGGGATCTCATCAACAGCACCGGCAGCCTGCTTTTCAGCAGCATCACTGCCGGCAACAAGTTCACCATCAATATTTACTCCTTGTCCGGCCTGCCCAACACGGCGGGTGCGTTGGCTGGATGGGATGCCTCGACCAACTACAGTTGGACGATCCTGACGGCGGGAACCAGCATAAGCGGATTCGATGCCAGCAAGTTCGCGCTCAATCTGGGCAACTTCACCAACAACAACGCGCTGAGCGGCGGACTATTTACGCTCGCGGCGTCGGGCAACGACCTGAACCTCATCTTCACCGCAGCCGGTGGCCCAGGTGCCGGGT
>JBEDBL010000052.1:0-14545 GCA_041177245.1 Verrucomicrobiota bacterium | reverse complement strand
GATTGAAGGGGTTGATCCGCGCCTCGCCCCCCTGCGTCATGGAGAGCCAATAGCCGAACGGTGGCTCCACATTGGTGATGGCGAAACCGCCGAGGCCGCCGCCCGCCGCGAGGCTCATGGTGGCTTGCGGCAATTCGCCGTATCCTCGCCACATCTGCGACATGATGTATTGGCGTGCCATGGCACGGCTGTTTTCAAGCCGGATACGCCGCGCCGCCGAGTCCCACTCCGTCTGGCCGGCCAGAGTCTGCGTGACCGCGAGCTGCGCGATGCCGCCGAGAATGGTCGCCCCGACCACCAGCACGAGGAGCGCGAAAATCAGAACGGCCCCCGACTTGGCTTGCCACCGCGTCTTCATTGTCCGGGAAACACGGGAACAACGGTGAAGAGCGAAGTGCGGCCGGCCATGTTGCTGTAGGCCGAGCGCGTCGGCGTGCCCCCCGCCGACGGAACCGCGGACCCACCGAGGCTCGAAACCAGCGGATCGGGCCACCAAAGAAAAGAAAAAGGATGGTTGGGCGCGATGCTGTAGGTTCCTCCCCCCGCCTGCCGCCCGAAGTTCGCCGTCAGAGGCCGGAATCCGGCGGTGCCGTTGTCCGCGTCCGGATAAAAGGCATGGTAATAGTCGGTGGGCACCGTGCTGCTGTTCGTGTCGTAGCGCCGCACCGAGGCATAGACTCCCGCGGGCGCCGCTGTGTTGACAAAATCGATCTCGTAGGTAGCCACCATGCGAAGCGTGTTCGTCCCGAAATCCTGCGACTGTAGACCCCCGAAGACGAAAATGGAGGCGTTGGTGGTGTAGAGCGGGCCGGTCTGGTTTTCCACGAAACCATCGGCGCCGCTGACGCCGTTTTCGACAAGCAATCGGCGGAAGTCCGAGGGAGCGGCGCAAGACCGGAGATCGCTCCAACCTGTATTCGTGACGGCAATTCCTGCCGGCCGCACACCGCCCGCTCCGTTGCGGCCGAGACAAAATACCGCCGTTGCCGCGGAGACATCCTCCATCAACTTGTCCCGCAACATCCTCGCTTTCGCCGCCTCCGTGTAAGACGGATTCGGCCACATCGTAACATAGGAGGCGCTGCTGCCATAGAGGTCGGCATGTGTCGATCCCGGCAGGGTGACATCAACCCTTCCTCCCCGCGTGGAGGCGCCCGAGACCACCGCAAATCCGATCGCGGCCGCCGTTATGACCACTGCGCCGATGGCTGCCGCGACCAACGCCTCCACCAAACTGAAGCCGTGGCCGTGTGCGGCAGCGCTATTTTTTTTCATCGGAAGCGGAACCAGCCGGCGCGTTGAAAAGCTCGAAACGACGCTCGACCACGCCCTGGAATTCCTGCGCATCCGCCGCTTCCAACAACTTCTCCGCGGCTTCGCGCTGCAGTGGCGGAAGCGCCGGCGAACCGTCCTTGTCGAGCGGAACCATTTTGGTGAAGGCCTCGCCCACGAGCATGGAGCTGACGCGCGGACGCAGATTGAAAGACAAACCGACAGTTCTCTCCTTGCGGGATTCCTCGGGTTCGACAAAGACGAGCAGCACACCTTTGTCATCGATCGATTTGACCACCAATCGCTCGGCTTGTCCGAAGAAAAGCGGGGGAAGTTCCTCGCCGACCCCGAGCGACAGCGAGCCGAGCATGACGCGCGGGCCGGACGGAGAATCGCTGACGCCCGTCACCCTCATGGCACGAAGCAGTCTTTCAATCTTTTTCTGCTCGCTCACCGGCTCCGCCGAAATGGTCCGGTCGGCGACCTTGCTCACCATGCCGAAGGGGTTGCGCTCGGTTTCCTCCACCTTGAGCTTCTTGCGCCTGCGCTCGTCGGGAGTAAGCGCGCTTCGATCGAGTGCGGGCAGACGCATGGCGGCAGCTTTTTGCTGGTCGGGCGTCAGTTGGGGCGGCGCACCGGGCGCCGGTGCTTGCGCGCGGGCCATGCCGACCGACAACGCGGCACAAAGGGCGACAAGGAACGTCTTCATTTCTTCTTGGGACTTTTGGCCCGGAGAGGGACCTCGAGCACCAGCTCCATTTTCACATCGTTACCGCGCGAACCGCGGGAAAGCAGGACTTTGCCCACGCGCATCGTCGGTTCGATCCTCTCCATTTCGCCCATCCAATTCAGAAGTTTGGGGTAAGAGTCGTCGAAGACGAGCGACGAGCGCACTAGGATGGGCAGCGAGTCGTTCGACTTGTTGTTGATCGTGTGGGGCACCTGTTCGTAGCGCTGCGAGAGATTGAGCATGTCTGCAGCCCTCACCGCCATGCTGATGGTAGTCTCGGCCTCATCCTGCTCTTCGAGGACAGCGAAGTAGGGCTCCCAGTCCTCGACGAACTTGGTCAAATCGCTGGACTGCTTCCTCAGGTCATCGAGGAGTTCCTCCTCCGCCAAAAGCTGTGTCTTCAGCTTTTCCTGCTCGACGACCGCGGCGTCGGCCTGCGAGGCGGCCGCGGTGGCCCTCGTGCGCAAAGACATGCCAAACTGGAAAATGAGAACGATACTCACAACCAACAAAACCGCCGCCAGTTGCTTGGTGTTCATGGCTGCACGATCTCCTTGGCCCGGTCCTGCGGGGAGGGCATCGGTCCCGAGGGTTTCCTCCAGAGCAAGCTGGCGCGGTATTCATAGTTCCCGTTGACCATCGACTGCGTGGGCGAAAACTCCCGGTAATCGAGCAGCCGGACCTTCTGCATGGTCTCTTCGATTTGCTTGTCCGAATCGCTGTTGAGAGTCAGGGACAGGCGGAGTTGCGAGGGCGTTTCGGGATCGCGTTCGATACCGAGGTCGACGATGGTAGTTCCCTCGTCCATGCTGCGGACGATCTCGACGATCAGAGGCTGCAGAGGCATGGAACCGAGCACCCAGTTTTCCAAGTCGGTTGCTTCGCGAATGGCTTTCTCCAACTCCGAACGCGCGGCTTTGGTCGCGTCGATTTTTCCCTGCAACGCAGAGGTTGCCTGCACCACATTCTGATAGCGCTGGAGAGCCACGCGCGCGTGCCACATTGCCGTGGATCCAACCACGGCGAGGAACGCGAGCGAGAGGTAGAAGAGGATGGGAACAAGGCGGTAAGTGACGGGCAAAGCGGGCAGAAGGTCTTTCCGCTCCGTTTTGAAGTCGTCGATGTTGCGCGCGTTGATCAGCATGGCGTCAGCTCTCGTAGACCAAACGGGCCAACAAGCCCGCTTCGGTCAAATCCCTGATGTCGTGTCCGGGGTAGATCGCGGCCAGCTTCTCCGGAAGATCGCGCAGCGGTTCGTCGCAGACCAGCACCACCGGACAGTCCGCCGGCAGGCGGTCGGCAAAAGGCGACAGCAGATCGAGCAGCGGTTGCAAATCGTCGAAAAAAACGTCGGGACGCGAGCGGATTTCCACCCAGTTGTCTTTTTCCTGCAAAAGGGCGCAGACCGAACCAGAACAAACGGCAACGAAAAGCGCGGTGACCGGCTCATCCGTTCCTTTTTTGGTGTTCACCTCGCTCAACGCGTGGCGCAGCAGAGCGTAGGTCCCGCACAATAGGCGACCGACTTTCAAGCCCTTCTCCTTCAAGGTGAACTCCGTCTTGTTGATGAACTCGGAGTCGTAGCTGAGGAGCAAGCTGGAATTGGTCTCGGGATTGTGCGTGATGGCGTAAAGCTTGCCGCGCTCGTAGCGTCCGTGCAGCACGCTGCGCGGATCTTTTTTCAGCGCCAACTCCGAGCCCTTCTTGCGCGAAAGGTTGGTCTCGATGCTGATCACGTAGCGCGTGTCGAGCGACACGGCGCACCAACCCTCGCTCGAATTTTCCTTCACGACGGGCAGGAAATCCACGAAAAGGTCGCGCACTTCACCGCGGCGCCGGTCGGAAAATTTGATTTTGCCTTTGGCATCGATGACCGAGAAAGCAAGGCTGCTCCGCCCGATGTTGAGCAGCACCGTGGTCTTCCCCGGAAAGCGATATTTCCATGCCGCTTCGGGATCATCAGGTTCCGGACGGAAAATCGTGAAGTTGAGCAGGCCTTTGATGTGTTTGAGCATTTAGGGGACGATTTCTTTCTGTTGGGAGAGGTAGTCCCGGGATTCTTCCCACCCGAAGCCGGTTTTCCTCGCCATCGACTGGCCGACGAAGCCCTCGTTCCGCCGTCCCTCGAGACTAGTCTCGAAATTGAACATGCCGCGCTTCCAGCCCGTTTCGAGTTCCTGGTCGAGCTTTTTGAAATCACCCAGCCGGATGATATTGACCACTCCGTCGTATTGCAGAAGCAATTCGTGGATGGGAAAACGCTTGCCCTGCGAGTCGTCGAGAAGCAGACGTTGGCAGAGGATGAGACGCAGCGAATCGGCCAGGCTGGCCTGCGCGCTCTCCAGACGGTCGCTCGGAATGAGTTTGAGAAAACGCTGCACGGTCTGCGAGGCGGAGGAGGTGTGCAGTGTCGCCACCACCACGTGGCCGGTCTCGGCGGCCTGCAGCGCGATCTCGGCCGTTTCGCCATCGCGAATCTCACCAATGATGATGACATCCGGCGCCTGGCGCAGAGCCGCGCGTAAGGCATTGCCGAAATCCAGTTCGTCCGCGCCCATTTCACGTTGCGAGACAAGGCTCGGCAGATTTTCCGGATAAACGAATTCGATCGGGTCTTCGAATGTGATGATGTGCTCGCGGCGGCGTTTGGCACGGTAGAGCACCATGGAGGCGATGGTCGTCGACTTGCCGCTGCCCGTCGCGCCGCAAATGAGGAAGAGCCCGTTTTTGGCTTCGACGAAAGCTTTGAGCGCCGGATCCGGAACTTTGATCGACTCCGGTGTCGGGATGTCCTGCGGAAGCAGACGCAGAACCCAGCGCAACCGCCCCTTGGTCACCATCTGGCTCACGCGGTAGCGGCGGCCGTGCAGATCGATGGCACTGTCCACGCAACCCGGTTCCAATTGTTCGGGAACATCGAGCGTGTAAACGATGTCCTCATAGACCATTTGGCCGTTGCGTTTGTAGGCCAACCGGTCGTTGGCCGTGAGATAGAAGTCGCTCACCCGCGGATCTTGGCTCAGTTCTTTGAAACGTTGGCCAATGGGAGACTCGGGGTCGAGTTGGAGATAGTTCATGGTGTCGTAGTGTTGGTCGCCGCATTCGTGCCGCTGCCGCCGGAAACGTCGACGAAGCCGGAGCCGTCGACGTTGATTGTATTGGCAAATGCGCTTCCGACAAAAGTTCCTCTTATCGTCTGGCCGCCGCCGCTACCGACGCTGATCGCGCTGTCGCGCGCCTCGAATTGCCCGTAGACCGCGGCACCATTGTCAATCGTTACGCTGTAGTTACTCATGACGACGAATCCCGTTTGGTAAATGCTATTGCTGTTACCGAAGACCGTGCCGTTGAAACTGGTCGCCGCATTCAGATAAATCTGCACTGGGCCAATAATCTCAACGCGCCCGGTGTTCCAAACGCTGCCAGCTCCAAAAACATAAGATGTGATAGTGCCTGGAGAACCCAACCGCAGCACGGCATTGGTGTTCGTCATGGTCACCGAATAGGAACCGGCGCCGAGGGAGGTATTCCCGGTTACATTGACGAACCCGTTGCTCAACGCAATGCCCGAGGGAAGTCCGGGTTTCTGGCTAGTCACCGGGGGGGGATCGGCGCGGCGGTAGACCTTGCCGTCGATACGTGCGCTCGAGTTCACCCGGAAATCGTAGTTGTCCGGCGTGACCGATCCGTAAACGTCGACGATTTTGCGCAGATCGGACTGCGGATCGGCCGCTGTTCCTTCCCGTGTGTACTCACGGCCGGTGATACGGTTGGTCGAAATGGTTGCATCAGTCGCCTGGTTGTAAGTCCTCCCCCTACCCACCACGGTGCCACCGGTGCCGGGCAGGGTTACCGAGGGCAGACCGGGCACGTAAACATTGCCCTCGATTATCGCACCGGCATTGAGCACGGCGAAGTCGCCTGCCTGCATGTAAATCGAGCCTTTGACGTAGCCGTTGATGTTCGCCCGATACATGTTCAAGCCGATATAAGACAGCGGGACCGTGGTTATGGCTATGTAGGTGTTGTTCTTCGCCGTGCAGGTGAACCAATGCTCCGTGCCGAAAGGTCCGGTCGCTTGGGCCACAACGGTGTAAGTGGCGATCGGGTAACTGGTGATCGGGCCGGTGTAGTTAGTGGCCGTTGCGATGTTCGTTCCACCGTTTGTCGGATTGAGCGGCGTTACGCCCGAGTTGCCCGTGGTGAGCGTGTAAAAAATGCGGCCATTGACGGGTCGGTCCCCTACGTTCGTGATCGTCACGCTCGGCGGTAAGCCGATCGGCTTGAGAGGAAAGATGTTCACCGCGAGAGGTGTGGTTTCGATGCTGACGGGATTGCTGATCGCTTGACCGGAAATAATGATGTTCGAGTTGGCTGACCGGATCGAGGCTTCAATAAGGATGTTCGTCGCCGTGCCGAAGCCGGCGACATCGATGGCCACGGTCCCGGGCTGGAAGCCCCCGGCTGACGAAAAGCTCGCGTTTGTAATGCTGTCAACCGTTCCCGTGTAACGTCGCGTGTAGGTAACAATAAGGCCGCCACTCAGGAGGGGGAAAAACCTGCTCGGAACCTGTTCGATGTTGGAAAGACTGACCGTGACGGGCGGCCGCGCATTCGATGTGTAGACGCCGCCGATAAACATGGGGCCACCGGCTTGAAGGTATGTGAGAGTCAGGGGTATGCCGCTGTTGGTTGAACCAAAATTAGTGGAGCTGGCGACAGGAAAGACCGGTTGCACCTGGGCGGGAATGACGCTGAACGTCACCGAAATAGAATCACTGTTAGTGTAGCGCGCAGTATTCAAACTGAACACCTGCGCAGCTACAGTCGGCTTAACATTGCTGGGATAATCCGCAATGTTAAGGTTGGTCCTGATGTCAGGACTAAGGACAGCGCTGGGTGAAGCGCCATCCCACCCGACGCGAAGTTCAGCTTCCGAAGAGGAGATCGGGTTACGCAGGCGCACATCCACGGGGTAGTTCGACAACGCGAGACTCTCACCGCTATAAGGCACGAAGTTCGCTGCCCCGAAGTAGCGCACATCGAGAACAGGCCTCGGAAACTTGACCAGGTCCCGGCCGGTCTTGGCCGAATCATCCTGACCTGCGACCGAGGCAGGAGCCACGGCGGTCAGCGGCGCGGCCGCCGGTTGCTCGTCGTAAGCAGCGAGAAACTCTCCACCCGGCGTGTAGGGCATCGAACCTTGACGGGTTTCCGTCATCACCGGACTGGCCTCTCCGCGAACAAATTCCTTGATGCCCGCCACACCGCCTTGGCGCACGTAGAAATAACCCTTGGAGTCGGGGTAGTCGGCCCGCGCTTCGGGCTTGTCCCCCTCACTGGCCGACTGCATGGAAATTTGTAACCGCGGATCGATGAAAGGGCCCGTCGGACCCAAAGCGGTCGAGTTGGCAGCAGCCACCGTCTTCAGCTTGGCGATGACATTGCTCGCGCTGGAGTTCGCGGGAATGACTCCACCCGCGGCGCGATAGGCGTCGATCCCGTTGTTCAAAACCGTGACGTCGTTGCGCAAGCGCGTCTCGCGCGCGTTGTCGCGCACGCCCTGAACCGCCACGAAGGCCAGCCCGCTGACGATCCCGACAATCGCCGTAACCAAAAGCACCTCGATCAAGGTGAAGGCCGGACTGCTATGGTCGGAGGGATTCATTCTGAAATGCGTGGAGCGTTCGACTAAAAGCTAGCACAGCCCGGCCCGCCGCGAAACCGGACCTCAGGGAAAACCCTGTTGGAGTTGGAACTGGTCGAGTTGGGCCGAAGCGAGAACCTTGTTCAGTTCCAAGAGCAGGCTGTCGGCCCGCTGCGACTCCTCGATTTGCTGCGGCGAGACGGTCTCGCCCGCTTCCTCCACCCGGGTCTGCAGATGATTGGCCACGGACCGGGCGCGCTGGATGACGTTGCGCAGCTGGCTGATTCTCGCCGCGTCGCCGTTGCTCTCGGCATTGATCTGCGTGAAATACTTCAGCTGGAATTCGAGCCAACGCAAGGCCGCGGGGATCGCCGCGTCGCCACCCAGCAGGCTCCCTTCCGGCGTGAAATTCGGAGCTGGAGGCGGCACACCCGGACGCAGCGGTATGACCGCCTCCGGAACCTCCGAAATGCCGGGCGTGGTTGAAGGATCGGAGATCAAATACGGGGTGATAAAAATGATGAGGTTGGAACGGTCCCGGCTGCGCGATTTGTTTTTGAAAAGATAGCCCAACCCGGGAATGTCTTTGAGCACGGGAATGCCTCCGGTCGAATTGCGGTCCGCAACTTTCTCCAGACCGCCCACTGCCAGCGTGTAACCCGAATCGACCTGCAGCGACGCATTGTAAACCCTCTGCGTCGTGACCGGATAATCGTTGGATCCCGTGCCAAGGTTAATAGGCACGAAATCGACAATCTGTGAAATCGTGATGGCTACCGTCAGGGCTATCTGGTCCTTGCCGACGGACTTCGGGAGGATGTTGATCTGTGTGCCGACGGGAATGTATTCGAGCGTGCCGACCGGCTGGCTCGAAGTGCCGCCCGACTGCACGGTGGAGACACCCGCGTTGACGGGGGTGTTTTCGGCGGAGGTAATCGCCACCTCGCGGTTGTTGATGGTGAGGACGCGCGGATATTGCACAAGCGAACTGTCGCGATCTTTGACGAATGCTTGCAGAGCGACCGAGGCCTGGCTCGTGCTGAGCACTGCAGAAAAAGGCGTGCTCGTGGTGAGAGAGCGGCTATCGATGTCCGTCGAGACACGGCCAGTTTTATCGACCTTGACTGCACCAAACTCGGTCTGGCGATCCGACGTTGTTGTCGTCTCGCTGCTGTCTCGCGTTGTGTAGAGCCCGCTGGGATCAGCCTTGGCCGACCCCGAAATGACAAAGCCATCCCCGCCGAACGTGCCCTCCCAATTAATTCCGAAGTCAGTCTGCGGATTTTTGCGCGTTTCGAAAAACTTGACCTCGATAGCAATGAGGTCCTGCGGCTTGTCCACGCGCTGGAGGTAGCTGGCCACCCATTTCTGCTGCTTGCGTGTCGCCACGACCCAGAGAATGTTAGTATCGGAGTTGTAAACAACCTGTGGCTTTTGTGGAGGGAAATACACCCGCATACTGCTTGCGCTTTCAGTCTGCGAAGTTGTGCTTTGCGTTTCCGCAGGCGCACTGACAGTTCCAGCATAAGGCGGAATGGGAGCTCTGGCGACTTCGAGCCCGCTGCTTGCGTCGGGGTCGGTCACAGAGCCATCCTCTGCGTATTGCAAAGGTTTCATGCCTAGCAGGACACGTATCTCGTTCACAATCTTGGGAGCTTTTGTCTGAAAAACCCGCTGCGAGTTCTGCAGCGGAAGGCTCGGAGTCGCTATGCTGCCACCCGATCCGCTGTCGCTCGTGTTGGCGCCGCCACCGAACCCGGCCCCGCCCGCGCTGGCACGAAAGTCGATGCGGTCTGCGGGGTCGTGCCTCAACTGGTAAACCACGCCGATGAGTTCATTCTCGTCCTCCGCTTTCAAAGTGCGCTCGAGATTGGCATCGCGAAGACGCATAAACCAGACACCGTCGTCGTAGGTGAGCTTGATGTCGTTCTGACGTGCCACGCTTTCCAGCGCGGCGAACGGGCTGGCCGTCATGCGGAACGTCACAAGTTGCTGTGCTTGAGGCGCATGTTCAGGAATGCCGATGTAAGGAATGCCTGCCGCCTCGGCCAAAAAGCGAAGCACATCGCGCAGCGATGCGCGGTCAAAAGTGAAACGCTCGGGCGGCATGGAGCGCAGCTGGGCAGCCCGTGAGTTGCCCAGCTGCCCGTAGTCGGTTCTGCTCACCGGGCGGCCAATGGCCACGAGCGGTTCGGTTTCGTTCCTTGCCGGAGGCGACGGGAAGTCCACGTCGGAGGCGCGCAAAGCCGGAGTGGCGGCGCTCCTCGCAGGTTGCTCCTCCAGCAAGACGGTTGGCGCCGGAGTAGGCGCAGGTTGCGCTGTTGGTGCTGGCGCTTGGACAGGCGGAGCAATTTCCTCCGGGGATGGCAACGGGATTTCGGGAAGGGTCGCCGTGCTCGCAACCGGGGCGACAGGATTGGATGCTCTGTCGGCGCCCGTGGGGGAAGACACCTGCGACGGATCCTGCGCGTGGGCAAGGAGCAATGCAGCCAGCGCGAAAACCCCGGTCAACCAAAGCGGGGAAGCATGCAAAAACTTACGCCCCGGGGGCAGAACCCACCGGGCCCCCAAGAGCGCTTGAAGGTGCTGGAAATGTTTCTTCACTCTGGAATCAGAGCTTGGGGAGGCTCCAGAAGGTCAATTACTCTGTAAATACAAGGGATGGGGCTGCAAAAGGCAATCCGATTGTTCACAAGCTCGGCCGAGCAAGCACCACCACCCCCAACCGCCCATCGGTCCGCCACAAGTCCCCGCCTCCGTTGCGGCCCTCAAGGTGCCTGTGGAAGCCATCAATGA
The DNA here is from genome assembly GCA_041177245.1 of Verrucomicrobiota bacterium. Taxonomy (GTDB): domain Bacteria; phylum Verrucomicrobiota; class Verrucomicrobiia; order Chthoniobacterales; family JACTMZ01; genus JACTMZ01. Next base: position 4,100 of record JBEDBL010000052.1, on the reverse strand, counting down.
AATACTCGCGCTGTACCCAACCCGCTTTCTCAAGTCCGCTCATGATAAGCTCGCGCTCGGCATCGACATCCGGCCCGATGTGGTGCGTCACCTCACCCGTGGTGTGGCTCAGGCCGACACGCTCGTCGAAGGACGCGGAACCGAACCACGCTTCGCGGCCTTCGTAGAGTTTGGCCCATTTCCAGAAACGCACGTGGTGACGCTGGCGCGGACTGTGCCCCACCGCCAGTTCAAAGGCCAAATCCTCCTTGCGTGCGAACAAATACAAACTGCTCACCGGCGCCTCGTCATCGGGCCGGCGCACCACCGAATCGACAACGATGCGCGCGCTCGTCGCGAAGGTGATCGGATCGGCCGGATACCAACCCGCCGCCGTCATTGCGCGCACCACTTCTTCCTCTGTCCCCTGCAGCGCGACATTGATCGGATCGCCCGGGTGCTTGTCTAAAGTGTGCGTCATGCGCGGGCCGCTCGCGAGGCCTGGTTCGTTGCGGTAAATTAGCCTCCACATGGCCGGCGCGGCAAGATATGCAGCCGCAGCCCAAGCCAGAATGATGGCAAGGATGAGCACCCACATGTGCACTTTCTCGCGGGGAGATTTTTTCTTCATGGGATAAAATTGCAGGCGGAAATCTGGACATCCAAGGATGATTCATCTCGTTGCCTACGGCAAACCACCAACTGGCGACTCCGTGCGAGGCGCGGCTATTCCGGTTCTTTCCGCTTGAGAAACTCCAAGGCGTCGTGGAAGCGCTCCGCGTTCTCGGGTGATGAGGCGGCCAGAGCCTCGTGGGCTTCAACCAGAGTGCCGCGTTTGTATTCTTTGGTCGTCATCAATTCCAATTCCTCCATTTCCCCGGGTGCAGGCGGCGCCGCTTCGAAACCCTGGAAAGCGAGCACGCGATCGAGTCCGTAACGACCGAAGAGAGTCTCGATTTTGGCGTTGGCCCGGGCAAACCCCAACCGGCCGAGCGGATCTTCGCGGAGCCGGAGGGCCAATCCCGTCAACGTGCCCAGGAAAGTGGAGTCCATCACCTCGCAAGCGTGCAAGTCGAATGCGAAGGAACGATGCCCCGCCTCGATCATTCCGTCGGTGAAAGCACGCACCGCTGCGCTGTTCTGGAACGTACCATGACCTTCGATACGGAGCCAGACCGTGCCGCGACGGACTGTGATGAGGACTTTCGCCGCGCTTGCGGGAGGGCGGAACGTGGCGAGAGCTTGCTGGCGCAGAACCTGCGCATCGTATTGCTCGCGGGCCTCGATGTGCAGCACCGGAAAACCAGCGGCATCCAACGCGGCGTAGAAAAATTCGCGGTCCACATGGTGTCCCGGTTCGGTCGCGTCCAAATCAATGACGCCGAGAATTTGCGAGGTATCCGGACGGCAGACAACGTAATCGACATGCTCCTTGCGCAGTCGTTGAAATGCCTTGTCGCGCAGCAAAGGGGAAGCGGCCGGCGCGGGGCGGACCACATCAGCCAGGCTTACCTTGGCAAAAACGTCGAATTCCGGAGCCAGCGCACGACGCGCCACTTCGCGAAACTGCCGCTCTGCGGAACTCAACAACGGCCCCGCGGGGATGAAGGAAACTTTCTCCGCGGCCCGAGCTCGCCATTGACGGACCGCCACAACCACGAAGGCAAAAATTAGGCCGCCGATCAATGCGGCATATGCGGCTTCCATGACAACGCGATTGCTAACCCCGGGGTAATAGCTCATCAAGAACCAAAACCGCCCCGCGCCTTCGCGGCGCGGACTTGGCGGTGTTCAGTTGACGGGTTTGGCTAAGGCCCGTCTCGCAGACTCGGCTCAGTAAAAATCGCTGAAGCCTGACGGCTGCCAACCAACGACTTTATTCTTCTCCTTTCCGCTTTTCAGCATTTCCGCTTTCGGCTTTCCTCACCTCAGCCTATGTCTCCCGAAATCTACGAAAAACTTGGTCAATTTTATCTGGGGCGCGAAGTCAGCCCGGACGGCCAACCGACCGATGACCTTCTCCTTTACGATTCAAGCAACCTGACCACCCACGGTGTCTGCGTCGGAATGACCGGCAGCGGAAAGACGGGACTTTGCCTCGCGCTCCTCGAGGAAGCGGCGATGGACGGTATCCCCGCGCTGATCGTCGATCCCAAGGGCGACCTCGGCAACTTGCTCCTGACGTTCCCGCAGATGCGTGGCGAGGATTTCGCACCCTGGGTCAACGAGGAGGACGCGCGCAAGGCGGGCGTCTCGAACGAAGAATTTGCCGCCACCGAAGCAGAAAAATGGAAGAACGGTCTGGCCGAGTGGGGACAATCACCGGAACGCATCGCCGCCCTGCGCGACAAAGCCGACATCGCCATTTACACACCCGGCAGCAACGCGGGCATTCCGCTCTCAATCCTCCGTTCCTTTGCCGCACCGGATCTAACCGTCGCCGAGGACGCCGAACTTCTTGCCGAACGCGTGCAGAGCACGACTGCCGGATTGCTCGGGCTGCTCGGACTCGACGCCGATCCGCTTAAGAGCCGCGAGTTCAGCCTGCTCTCGGCCATCCTCACGAACGTCTGGAAAAAAGGCGAATCGCCCGATCTCGCGGGACTGATCGGCGCAGTGCAAAACCCGCCGTTCACCAGCATAGGCGTGCTACCGCTCGACGAGTTCTATCCGCCCAAGCAGCGCATGGAACTCGTCATGGCGCTGAACAACCTTCTCGCCTCGCCCGGTTTCGCCACATGGCGCGAGGGCGAACCACTCGACATCGCGAACCTCCTCCACACGCCCGAAGGCAAGCCGCGGCTTGCCGTTCTGAGCATCGCGCATCTTTCCGATGCCGAACGCATGTTTTTCCTTACCACGTTGCTTGAGGAAGTCATTGCCTGGATGCGACGGCAGCCCGGCACGCCGTCCCTTCGCGCCATTCTCTACATCGACGAAATTTTCGGATACCTCCCGCCCATCGCCAAGCCGCCATCGAAGGGCCCATTACTTCTCCTTCTCAAACAAGCCCGCGCTTTCGGCCTCGGCATCCTCGTCGCCACGCAGAATCCGGCCGATCTCGATTACAAAGCACTGGCCAACTGCGGCACGTGGTTCATCGGACGTTTGCAAACCGACCGCGACAAACAACGCGTGCTCGAGGGACTGGAAAGCGCGAGCGCGGGACGAGGGGCAGACCGCGCAGCGCTGATGGATCGCCTCAACGCGCTGGGCAAGCGCATCTTCCTGCTCAACAGCGTTCACCTGCCGGCACCGGTCACCTTCACCACGCGCTGGACGATGAGTTACCTGCGTGGCCCGCTCACGCGCGAGCAGATCCGCTTGCTGATGGATTCGGCGCGCCCGACTAAAGCGGCAGCAACGGAGGCACCCGCCCCTGCAACCGCTTCATCGACTGCTGCTACCGGCGCCGCACCGGAACCTCCTGCAGCAGAAGCAGGCGTGTGGCAACTCGTCGCGGCCGAAACGGCCTCCACCCTCATTCCCACGCTCGGATTGCGCGCACGCGGCACCTTCGCCTCCAAACGCCCCGCTGCGGAAACCGCGACCGATTTCCTGGTGAGCGTCCCGTTCGGACCCGACGGCAAACCGGCGTGGAAAAACGCCTTGGTCGCCGGTTCGGTCGACGACGCCGCGCCGCCGGTCCCCCATGGCGGGTCGCTCTTTGCCCCCGCCGCTGCCTCGCTGCTGCAGGCTTCGTCTCACGGCGGTTGGCAACTCGAAGGTCGCCAACAGCTGGGCGAAAATCTCGAAGTGTCCGTGCGCCGCGCCGGAGCCGTAACGGGTGCGCCTTTCGAGGATGATGCCGACTTCCGCTTGCGCGTCGAGCAAGGCATGCGCGAGCACCGCGACGAAGCCGTCCGCCGCCTTCGCGAGAAGTTTTCCGCCAAATCCAAAGCCGCCGCGCAGAAAGTCGAACGCGCCCGTGAGGCCGTGGCCCGTCAGCAGTCACAGGCCCGTGCCGCGCAGATGCAGACTGCCATCAGCGTCGGCACATCGATCCTCGGCGCATTTCTCGGAAAAAAAACCATGAGCCTCGGCAACATGAGCCGCGCCAGCACCGCCGCGCGCGGGGCGACACGCGCCATGAAAGAATCCACCGATGTCGGCACCGCGCA
>JBEDBL010000051.1:0-14583 GCA_041177245.1 Verrucomicrobiota bacterium | reverse complement strand
GCCGATGTCCGCAATGCGGAAACTTCTTCTACCTGAGGTCCTGTTTTTCGCTGACACCAAACATCTTTTCCGAGCGGTGCATTCACTGCAGTTGCCGAAAATATGAGAGCCACCAGACCTGAACGCAAACCGCCGAACAAACCGGATCAGCCAACCGCGCTGCGCTCGGAGGCTGTTCTCAAGCGTTAGCCAAAGAAATGCCGCCGGAAATCTCAGTTCACGACAACAGCGTGGTCGCCTACGAAGTGTTGGCGAAAGAGAAGAAGATTGTCCTTCACACTGAGTGTCTAGATCGCGAGTCGCACGAATTCACGGACATCGTTTTCGAAGAGGTCTTGGCCTACGATTTCGAGAATGATCTTTTCGGAACGATCATCTTCGACGTGAAAGAGGTCGATTTGTCTGTCCTGCTGAAAGAGAAGGCGGCGATGTTCGAAGGCGGATGGCGCTACGGTTGGCCACGTGGATGGGAGAAGGATAAGGAAGATATCGAGGTCTTCGTTCGACGGTTGGAGATGCGAGCATTCGAGCTTTCTTCCTCGTATGGGATGAGTGGCTGGGTGCTAGCTCGTCGGATGAGCAAGGTCCAACAAGGGGCTAACCAGCCGGAGCAGCAAACCTCGCTTCGCTCGGAGGCTGACTTTAAGCGTTCGGCAATGACATGAGTGCATCCGACGTTTGGCGCAAGTTTCGATGGATGCAGCGCCTTGGTGTTTTTTGCTTTGGCAGTTTTCTTGTGGTTTTCATCCTGTCCCTGCTTTTACCCGGTAGTTCCTCTCATGCGGGACCCTTTGCTTTGGTCGCGGGTAGTCTTGTCGCTTTTCTCTGGGCGCTATCCTGCCTCATCTACCTAGCGCTCCTGACGGGTTTTCAGTGCCCAAAGTGTGGGGGACTGTACTTCGTGGCTCGTTGGCGCCTGCTCCCATGGCTGACTAGGTGTAGCCAATGCGGTTTTCCAAGACCTCGATAGCACTACATTAGTAGCGTTGCCGAACAAACCAGACCACCGAATCCCTGACTCGCTTTGAGCTGAAACTTTCATGACCACTTCACCCTCAGACAAGAATCGGAACCGCTCTCTCGGTCAGGGGTGCGGTGTCCTCAAGCGTTAGCCGTATGCGCCTTCTCCTTGGCATCGTGTTATTGTTGACCACGCTGTTGGCGCTGTGGTGTGCATCCGGATATTTCTTTGCCCCAGCGCAGCAGATACAGATGAGGGCCGAGCTGGAGCAAAGCCAAGCCACTCGGCAGCCGTTGTCGGACGCAGATATCGCAGTTCACGGTTCACGCGTCGGTCGGCAGGGCAGGAACTGGGGCATTGCTTCCGTTCTTGCCGGCTCGTCTGCTCTGGTGGCGGCTGCGTCATTGATTCTGGCGAGCAAGAGGAAGACGACGTGACAAAGGCTAACGAGGTCACTTTAGCGGACGGCGTGGAGTGCGCTTTGTTTGTCATCGTTGTTCAGTTGCCCGCTGCCACTGAGTGCTGTCGTTAGCCCTTGAACGCACATGAAACCGACTGCACTCAGCCTGCTTCTGCTCGGGACCGTGTTGTGGCCCGGTTGCGCTGCGCACAGAGAGAACGAGAGCCGCGCCGGGCAAGTGCTCTATTACGATAGGAACAGCGACGGCAGGGTTGACCTGGAGCGGCAACATTTCCCTGGGCTTGCCGACGCGGATTGGGAGTTGCGAGATGACAACTATGATGGATGGTATGAAAAGAAGATTCACTACGGCTACGCCGTCAAAGAGACTTCGGTTCAACTCCCGGTTCCCACGAATGTTCACATCTCGCCGAACCCATGAGGGCTAACCCGATCACTTCATTCGACGCCGCGATGACCGCTCTGCTTCATGCTGGGCCAGCGGCACGAGTGAGTGTTTACGTTAGGCTACTATGAACACGAAAGCAGGCATCATCGTCACTGTCTGTTGCGCCTTTTCAGTGCTGTTGCTTCTCGGGTTCTGGGTAGGTGCTTTTGAAACTTTCGGCGGGTATGTGGCACGGAAGCGGACATTCCTGCTAGCTTCGGTCACGATTGGGCTGTTTGTCGCGTGGCTGATCCACCGCAAATGGAAAGTTCACTACGCCTTGGCGGGCGCGTTTTTCGTTCTCTCGCATTTCGCGTATGTCTTGGGCCAGGCATTTGGAGAGACCTATTATGCAGCCCCGACAGACGCGGGAGGCTTCGTGCGCTCGCTTTTTCATGCACTCAATGACCAGCTATGACTAAGCGGCCTAACAAACCGGACCAGCTTGGCTGTCCTCCAGCGTTGGCATGAAGCGTGAGCCGACATACCGCAGTGGTGATCCAGTCCGTGAAGGGGATGTCGTGCGGATTGGACAATGGGACGGGGTAGTCGAGTCCATTAACGTGGAAGGCTGCCCTGGTTACATGGACTACGTCGGGGAGGGAGTCATGCTCACAGGCCCGGCATTCGGTAAGCTTCACACGAAGTTCGAAGACGAGGACCTAGTTCTTGTGCGGCGGAAGCAACAATGAAACGAAATGCCAACAAGCGTGCTGGAGGCGACGCCGGGACGGCGTTCTGTTTGCGTATCCGGCGCTTCTCCCCCGGCGCGCCTCATCACGGGCGTTAGGCAAAAATGAAACCTGCGATTTTCGCGATTCTAGCGACTGTGCCGCTCTCAAGCTGCGTCACTCAACCATACTATGGAAGGTCGGTCGTCGAAGAAGGAGGGCAACTCGTGTGCGGACTGCATCGCACTCCGGTCGAGACGCACAAGGGGTTCATTTATGATGGCGTGATCACCTTCGTTGATGAGGAAAGCATGAATTTTGGAACCGATCGGTTCCCAAACACACTGGGAGCGACGTTTTCAGCGGAGAAGGACAAAGATCACTCCCTACCAGCCACAGATTATACGTGCACGGAATGTCAACAAGGTTACCAAAGACTCCAGCGGCTTCCAATGTGGTATAAACGGATCGTTGGATGGCCAGCGGGGGCTCGCCGTGACCGTCAGTTGGAGCGCGCTGCTTCGAAGGCTGACCGAACCGGGAATCCGAACGACGCCAAAGTTCAAGATGGAGATGGCTACCTATCGCGCATCCGCTAGAACGAGCAGTGCCGAACAATGCGGTGCTGGACAAACGGCTACCCGCTCCGAGTCGAGATGATTGTCCTAGAGCCAACCCTTAACCCGCCTTCGAAGGTTCGCCGTCGGTAGCTGGTGCCAGACCTTAGACGTTCGGCGACAAAGCGTATCCACCGATGAGAACCATTCTACTTCTTGTCTGCGCAATCTTCGCCGTCAAAGCCTTCGCGGTAGAGGAAAAGCTGCGGCTTCCGGTTGATCGAGAAGTATTCACCCTCGCTCCATTCAGCGAGACCTCGCCACGGAAGCACTACTTTGGCGAGTATCGCTTTCCAATCGACGCCACCGGCGGCATCAAGTTGCATCTCTTCCCGAATGGTCGATTCGTTGTTTCTAAGTGGTCTGACGTTCAGCCAGACGAGCTGAAGGCCGCTGGGTCCTTCCAAGTCGACGGTGATCGCCTATTGCTTCAATTTGCACGAGTTGTTCCGGGCTACGAAGACCTCAAGACAAGGTTTGCCGATCTCCATTTGTTGTGGGGTTGGATCGAGCAGAAAGATTTCGTGACAGGGTTCGAGGTGTTTGTCTTTCCTGCGGAGGCTTGGGAGGCTCTTAAAACAGACCCAGACAAAGCCCGCTTTCTCTTTTTACAGCGTGCTACTGAATACAACGACTGGCAGACAATTCTTCGGGAATACGAGGGTCAAAAAGAATGAACCAGATAACGTCGAACAAATCGGACCAGCCAACCTCGCTGCGCTCGGCGGCTGTCCTCGAGCGTTAGGCAATTATGAACAACCCGCACCTCATCGCCCGACTTACTGGTATTCAACAGGCTCTCATGGCGCAACATCTGGGCGGTCGCGGGATGCCGAATGCGGCTATTGGCTCTGAACGTGAGACATTTCTCCGCGAGTTTTTAGGGAAGGTTTTCCCGTCACATTACCGATTCACAAGTGGCGCTATAACCGATTCAACAGGTTCAATATCTGGACAGATCGACATCGCGGTTGAGTATCCGTTTCTCCCGAGCTTTCCCATGCCTGCCTCTGGAGAGCGACTTCTACTCGCCGAGTCAGTGGCTGCAGTCATTGAAGTGAAGTCTGATTTGAGCGGCCAATGGGGACAGGTGCAATCGACGATCAGGGCGCTACGCCCACTCCGTCGCAAGTGGAAGGGAACAGTAGGACTAATTGGAGGAGGGATACGATTCGGAAGCGGTTCCGAGACGCCAGTGCCCACAATTGCAGTTGGATACACCGGGCATACGACGATAGACGGTCTCAAGCAACGGCTGGATACAACAATTGAACAGGAAAGACCGGATGCTGCATTCGTTGTGCAGTCGGGATGCTTTGTAGGATTCGGAATGAAGGCTTCTGGACCGCTTGGAATTTACGCGCTATGCATTGCTGTCAGCCAACTGACCGCTGCGATTGCCGCTGCGGAATCCGATCCTCTCATGTATGTGGCGCAAGACAAAAGAGATGCCTAACCTGAAGCGTTCGGGGACAAAAGCACCAAGATGACTATTGCTGCCGCCAGCGAAGACCCTCCAGAGAGTTGGCGCGAAAAGGATATTTATTTGCCGACAGACGCGAGGGTCCTTGCCGAGTTACTTGAAGTCAGGCCGTGGCAGACTATTGCTGACTTAATGGAAAAGGGGGTCTTTGTGAGTCAGCAAACCGCGATTCAAGATGAAGAATTGGTCCGCTCTATCGGGAAGAAGCATGGCGTGCTTTTCCGAGTCGCTAGCAACCCCGAACAAACCAGACCACCGAACCCCTGACCCGCTTTAAGTTGAACCTTCCATGACCGCTTCACCCTCAGACAGCAATCGAAGCCGCGCTCTCGGTCAGGGGTGCGGTGTCCTCGAGCGTTAGGCGACTTCACACGCATACTGTGAAACGAACCGCTAAAATCCTCGCTCTTGCAGCGGCCCACTTTGTTGCGGGGCTAGTCGTATTCGGCGTTTCGTTCTCGCGAGGCATGCACCGCTTCGACCACGGCGGAGAGCCTACACTCATCGACACGTTCAGTGACACGGCCGTTAACATCCTGTGGTTTCCATTTCTGCCTATAGCTCGAGCCACAGGTATTAAAGGGGGCGGTCCGGCAGAGTGGCTTCTTTTCAGTGCCAACAGCGTGCTCTGGGGCACTGTTCTCTATTTCCTTTTCGCCTCGCTGTGGCGCCGGTTCACTCGCTCATCTGAGACCACCACTGCGTAGCTCTATGCCTTTCTGCCTCCAACCATCGTCGCCTAACCATGCGCTGCAGCCAGCTGCTCGGCACTCGCTGAGCCTGGGGCGTTCGGAGAATCTATGAGTGTCGCGTTTCTTGTTGTCTTGGCTATTGCGATACCCGTAATCCTCGTCGGAGTCCTACTTCCACCGATCTTGCTACAAGACCGCATGCAGTCTTTGTCTGATTCATTTCCGGAGGGCTTGCGTAAATCCTTGGCCTTAGACCGGAGATACAGATTCTCCGTCTTGGACATCTTCGTAGTCTCATTGCTTTCTTTATCGGCATTTGCGCCCAGCCATGTTCAGGACATGATGGCGCTGGGGGGCTCGATTTGTTTTGCTGTCTTTGCAGCGTTTCGATCATGGATTTATTTGCAGGCAAGGCACAAGTTTTCCGCACAGTTGAGCAATGATTCCAGGAGGATATTGCTTGTGTTTGGTCTCGGGGCGGCATTTCTCTGCGCCGTGTTTGCTGTTCTAGCGACGAGCCTTGTTTTCTCATGATTTTCCTCATCGCTATCGCCGTGTTGGTCGCAAGTGCTTTCGTGCTGCGTGCATTGCCTTTGCGAATGCGCCTCGTCGCAGAATTGGGTCTGCTTATTGCCCTGGCCTTTGTCAGTTTTCTCTACTTCGACCTTTTTATCCGTGAAGGCTATACACGCAGCAGCCTAGATGAGACGCAGATCGAGGCTCAGGGCTTGGCGAGCTTGCTTAGTTACGAACTCACGCCCCAGCAGTTGGAAATGCTCGCCAAAAATCAAAAGATCCCGTTTGAACGCCTGAAAGTATTTTCTCACCCCAACATTCCTGCCGAAAGCTCCGCATACCGTTGCGGCAAGCTGACGTTCTTCTTCGATGCAAACGATCAACTTGTCGATGTTCGAGGTCATCTTCTTCACCACAGTCTGCTGCCCTCTGGTTCGCCCGACGAATCGAAACAACCGAACCCCTGACCCGCTTTGAGGTGAAACTTTCATGACTCGTCCGATTGCCATCCTTATTGGCGTTGTCCTTCTCTGCTTGGTGGTCGTCATTGTAGGCACGGAGCAGAATATCTCGGCACCCAAGAGGGATATGAGCATGCTCATCCTCAATCTCGCAGCTCAGGTCCTCTTTATCGCAGGGACGATTGCATATTGCGGATTTGCCGCGCTTCATTCCACGCAACACATCGCTTCTCCAGGGGACCGTTCCATGTGGCTCATTGCCACTATTGCTGGAAATGTTCTCGGCTCATGCTGGTATTATTTAACCACCTACCAGCGATTCCGAAGCACAGGTCAAGGTGGTTTGATGCGATTCAGAAGTTCTAGAAATGCCTAACAAGTCAGACCAGCCAACCTCGCTGCGCTCGGCGGCTGTCCTCGAGCGTTCGGCTAACTGAGAGACCGCGTTCATGAAATCAAGAGATCGCAACAGACTTCTCCTTGCTGGTGTAGCCGGCCTCTTGCTCGTGATGCTGGCGAGCATGTTTCAGACGGCATTTTGGTCTCGTGATTTCGCTCGGGCACGAGCATTGCACGAAGTCACACAGTTCTGCATTCGCAGCGGACGCGACCCAGCGCTACTGACTGACCCACGCGAGGACACAATCAGCAACAAGCCTTGGTCGTTCGAGTGGCTACACGACGGCAAGCCGCGTTATCTCGTCGGTGTTTGGTTCTCGCATAGCGGCCATCCCGAGCTTTATTCCGGCCCCATTGACGATCCAGAGTCAGCCGCGTATGAGTCCCGCTGAACATCAACCCCCGAAGAAGCCGAACAAAACGGATGCAGGCAACGGCTCGAAGGCTATCTGTCGTGTCAGCAACGTCTCGCGCTCGCCGTCGCCTGATCCGAAGCGTTCGGCGTAGCATGCGAAACCTAGTCGCCATCTTGAGTTTGCTGACACTTGCGGGGTGTAGCGGTGAGATCACGACACGATTTGCCACATTGGCAGACGCGAAGGCAAAGGAGGCATTTGCGCGAGGCTGGTTACCGCCGATTCTCCCGGATTCCGCCACATCAATCGTGGAGCGAAACAATTTAGATCTGAACACGGGCACGGGTTCATTCGACTATGACTTGGCCGAGCGATCTGAATACGTCAAGAGGCTCACAGAAGCGGGGGCACTGTCTCGGACTGAGGGGGACAGCGATTTCCTGACGCTCTCTACCAATGACTCGCGTTGGGAGATTCGGCTGCCTCGGAGTTCGGGGGCAGGAGAGTGGAGAATCAGACCGTTGTGAAAACGCCGAACAAATCAGACCAGCCAACCTCGCTGCGCTCGGCGGCTGTCCTCGAGCGTTAGGCCACTTCGCACGCCATGAGCAAAGAAGAGATGCGTGCGCTTTAGGTATAAGCGAGTGCTTTTATCTCAACTCGACAGGCCTCGCTGAACGCCCTCAGGGGATCGTCCTGAGCCTTGCCAGATGATGCGAGCGAGCGAATCTCGTCTTGGGATAAATTGGGTCGAGCGTATCGCTCGAGGATATTCTGTATCGCTTGCTCTGCGGCAGCAACGACTGCATCGGAGGAGTTCAGCCGAATGCGATTGATAAGCGCATACACCTGAATCAGTAATTCCGGTTTATCGAAACTGTGGTCCAAGGAGTCGATCAACAGCTTGGAGCTTTCCGCGATGAATTCCGTGTAGAGAGCCTCCTTCTTCTGACCTTCGGATCTGGCGAAATCCCGCTTCGATTGGAATCTCTGCGTAATCCATGCAGTAGTGATTGTCGCAGTTCCTCCGACAATCGAGCCTAGTATAGCGGCGAGTGCGCCGACGATTGCAGTTTCCATTGTGTTTGTTGTTTGCAGCGAGCCAGCGGAATACATAGGAGGTTCACGCCGGTCATGGGAAGGATTTTGGCTCGGCCACAAACATTGCATCCCTCCTGCCGCCAGCCAGCCACCGGCAAATCCAACGCCTCAGGGCGCACCTGCACACCGTTGGGCCGGTAGTGCAGTTCGAGCGGCACCTGGTATTTCGCCGTAAGGTCGAGTAGATGGCGGGCGCTCTGTGCCCGGATCTCGGCCTGTTTTTCGATGCGGTCGGAAAAAGTTTATGTAAGTGGCTAGTGGCTGCGGGAGATCAAGACTCGCCAGCAAAAACCTTCTCCGCTACCGAAGACGCATGGAAATTTTTGATCCTGAGGGTCTCCTTGAGAGGCGACGCGACGCACTTCTTAAAACCCTGAGGCGGACCGACGCAGAAGAAGTGCGGCGCTTCATCGACGATATCTTCACGAACCGCCAATCCCATCCGTGGTTCAAAGCGTCCCACGATTTTCTCGACGAGCATGCGCGAGGCACTTTCCTTATGGGTGAGGTAGGCGACGGCATGGCAGTCGTCTACGCCGCCCACCCCGCAGATGCGGGCCTTTGGTGCAAGCGCGGCGAAACCCTAGAGGCCGTCGGTCTGCTCCACGGCCAAGGTCTGGAAAGATTCAGGCAAGTCGCCGCTGATTTTCTCGCCAACCCGAGCTGATCAGATGCGACCCTGCCCAAGCAAAACCAGGCACAGTCCTTGCCGCGTCACTATTGGGCGATGCTCGGGTTTGCTTCTGGCATGCCTGGTGCTGGGCGGTTGCGCGTTGCCATCTGGCAAATTGCCGCAAACGAGCCCCGCATTGTGCAGGCAGCAAGCCGGGAAGTCAGACTCGTTGGGCGAGAGTGTGTCGTTTGCTGCGCAGGCTTGGCGGCAGGTCGAGCAACAACCGGGCAATCCTGCTGCCCTGCACACCTACAATGCCGCCGTGGCCCGCGTCATGAGCGTCCTCAGGCGTGAGAAGCTCGCTCCGTGGGAAGCGGACGTGCCGCTATCGCCCTTCAGCGGTTTCCGCCGCCTGACCTACCTCCGGGATCCAAACGCGGCAAAGAGCGCCGCGGAATACGAGTTCATCACCAGCGACTCGGTGGCCGTGAAGCCGAAGCTATTCGGTCAACGTGCGCGCAAGGATGGCATCGGCGCGCCGCTCGTCGCCACGGCGCGGCAACGCAGTCGCGGGCGGAACGAGGAGTTAGCACCGCCACAGGATGCCTATGGCGTGACCGCCATCCTGCGGTTCCGAGGTGACACAGCTGAACTGGAGTTGCTCGATCCCCTTGAAACAGAAACCGCGAGGGTGGACCGACGTGAATTCCCATTGGCGGCCGACTTCACCGCACCCTTGGCGGTTGGCCTTCGCGGAGCCCGAACGAGCACTCTGGAGCACGCAAGACTGTTGCGCCCTGAAGACTACGAGGACACGGCCCGCATCATCCGCCTACAGCCCTACGATCCGAACAAGACCGTGTTGTTCCTCATCCATGGACTCAAGGATACCGCCGCCACGTGGATGCCGATGATCAACCGCTTGCGGGCCGATCCCGTCATCCGCCGCAACTACCAGGTCTGGCTCTACAGTTATCCCACGGGATTTCCCTACGGCTACTCGGCCTCGGTGCTGCGCCGACAACTCGACGAGGCTCTGGCGGCGAAGCCTTTGCGCCGGCCCATGGTGGTCATCGGGCACAGCATGGGCGGATCGATTTCGCGTCTTCTCGTCACGGATACCGGTGACAAATTGTGGAAAGGCATATTCGGCCGCACACCGGGTGAATCGCGCCTGCCCGAAGTGACCAAGCGCATGTTGACCAAATCACTCGTCTTCAAGCGGCGGCCCGAAGTGGGACGCGTCATATTCATTTCCGCCCCACTGCGCGGAAGCGACTTCGCCGGTGGCATCGTCGGCCGCATCGGTTCCATGCTCGTGAGAACTCCCCGCTTTCTCCTTCGCGCCAGCATCGATGCAGCACATCTGGCCACCTTGCAGTTAGGAGAACTGAAGTTGCGCCGCGCCCAAAACGCCGTCGACACGCTCGCCCCAACCAGCCGCTACGCGCGGGCCATCAACGCCATACCAATCGCTGCGGATGTCCCTCTCCACGTGATTGTTGGCGACCGAGGACTTGGCGGCAGCAAGACCCAAGGGCCGGCTCCCGTCATGAGCGATGGCATCGTGCCCTACTGGAGCTCACACATCCCGCAAGCGGACTCGGAAAAGGTCGTCCCCTCGGACCACAGCACCCATCAGCATCCTCAGGCGATCAACGAAGTTGCGCGCATCCTTCGCGACCATGTAGGCCATTGATCCTCTAGACAATCAAACTCGGTGGATCGAGTGGGCGCTCCTCTTCCTTGTGGGTCTTGGGATTTTGCTCGTGATTTACCTCTCGCGATTGTGATGACACTAAGATGAGCACGTTTCTGAACCGATCCCTCTCGTTGCTCGTCGCCATCGGCTACGTGTTGGCTGTTTATCTCCACACGGATTCATCCGAGCGCACGTTTCGCATGTGCATAGGTTTGGTGTTTCCCCTCGCTTGTATTTGGTTCGGGGAACAACTCGGAAACTACACGGGCTTCGTGAGGGGGCACTATGTCTCGACTCCAACACCTGGGTGGCTTGTGGCGGCAGGAGGTTGGTTGATGCTTGTGGGGGCGCCACTAATCGCTTACGCACTCGGCAAAGGCTTGTAGCGCAGGTCTGCGGGGGCACGCCGCGCTGCCCGGCTGTCTTACTCTTTGCTGCCCTCGCTGTTGGCGAGCCAGAGCACGCTTGGCGGCGTCTTGGTCGGATCGACGGCCCAATCTTTGGCCTTCTGCACCTGCTCCCAGGTGACCCAGAGTTCCATGTCGACCTCGTCGCCGAGTTGATCCAAGAGGCGCTTGCAGATCTCGCGCTGCTCGGCCATGCCGGCAAAGAGCGCGTAGGCGCTCTTGATACGCGTGGAGCGCGGGTATTTCTGGATGAGGAACTCGAAGCCTTCCTGCATCTGGCTCCACGGAATGTCAGCCTTGCGGAAGATATTATTGTAATTCCCGTCTGCTTCCCATGGGAGGCGCACGGACAATTCTTTGCCCAGATCCCCGCTGAAAGAGCGCGAGAAGGCTTCCCAGTCACCGGGCTTTCCCTGCCACCGGGGGAAGAGGCGGTAGACCTCCGCGTTATAGAACGGCCAGTAATCGGGAAAAGCGCCGGCCGCTGCCGTGAATTGCAGCTTGGCCAGTGGCTCGGGCCATTGCTGCCCGAGCGCCACCTTTTGCAGACATTCGCTCCACAATGGGGATTCCGACCAACGATGCATCGCAGAGACCAAGCGCGTGACAGCATTCTTGAGCCGCTCAGACATGTGCTTCCAGTCTTCCTCGGTGACGGCGGAGGCCCGCCCGACGCCCCGCGCATGCCAAGCATAGGCGGTCTCCAGACGAGCCAGCAGGATCACGGGCTCAAGCGCCTGGGGGCGGGCATTGAGCCATGCCTCGAGCCTGCTGCGGCTACGCTCGAAGGCTTCCTCGCTGGCGCTCGAAGGCGGATAGAAAGCCCTGCCATAGACCTCGAGCAACCATGTGCCATCTGTCATGCGGGCTTCTGGTCGACGCCAAGCAGCAGCAATCGCCTCCAGTTCCTCATACTTTCCATCGCGCAGCATGGTGCGCAATTGGTCGCTGACACGGACACGGAAAGCGGATCCCTCGAGCCGGACTTCGGGCGAGCCCTCTCTTCCGCATAGGCGGTTCTTGGTCATCTTGAGCCACTCCCATGCCTTGCCGACCGGAGTGGTGGCGACGTAAGGCAGATCGATGCTGACGTCCCAAACTTCCTGCAACTGATCGGGCTCTTTGACGAAGATCGTCTTGCCATATTTGTTTTCCTCCACGGTCCCGGTGACGCGCACGATCCAGCCGAGAGATTTCTTGAACTCGCGGTAGATGTCCTTGAACTCGGGTTCCACGCGAACGGTGAGGGTTTGTCTCGGATAGGCGTCGCCGAAGTTGAGGAACATGGTGTCGTTGCCGTTCCGGAAGGACACCGCCTTGACCTCGGCCACGAAGCTGACGCGCTCGCCAACGTGCTTGCCGACATCCTCCAGCGGAATGTCCTTAACGCCGGGATCCTTCGGTGGAGGTGCAGGTTCCTCGGTGCCAAGGGGCAAACGCTCCGGTCCGAACTTTTGCCACGCACATGAACCGGCCAGCCAGACCGCCAGCGCAAAAGCGCCGGCGACCAGCAGCAGGAAGATTTTGAGGGCGGTGCGTCTCAAGGAGGTGGCGCGAGCGAGGTCAGCGGTTGTCGTCGTCCTTGGGTGGAGGGTCGGTCAATTTGCACCCTGCGAGAACCACTCGAGGGCCTTGGTGAAACTTTCCTCGTTCATGCCGTGACCACCTTCATAGGAATCGCGCCGGATTTTCTTGATGCCCTGCTTCTTCACGACTTCAGCCGTGTAGTCGGCGCGGGCCGCGTCGATCATGTGGTCGCTCTTGCCGTGGGCGAGATACACTGCGAGGTTACGCACTTTGGCGCGCTCCGGTCGGAAGATGCCTAGCCCCGCGGAAAATCTCTCATCGCCCGAACTGCCCATGAATACGCCCTCCACCGGGTAGCCCTTTTTGAGGAGAGCGCAGGACATCATGGCGCTGCGCAAACCTCCGCCCGAATTGCCGCCGGTGAAAAAACGCCACGATTTTGCCTTGGGGTATTTCTCCTCCAGCGCCCGCAGTCCGGCGTAGATCATAGCCGCGTGCCACTCGGGACTGAGGTTGTTCTCGAGAACGGATCCGGTGGCGGCGATGGCGACCCAGCCGTTGCGCGAGGCAATGCCGCCGAAGCGTGGCATGGCCTTGAGGTGGTCGCCGCCATTGTCATCGGTGGAGAAAACAACAAGGACCTTCTGCGGTTGCGAGGGATCGAATCCCTCCGGGAGCATGATGCCCACGTTGGCCTCTTCCGGTTTCACTCCGGCGGGCGAACGGCCTGCCATCTTTTTTTCCTCGTCGTTGAGTTGAACTTTGAATTCCTCCAACTCACCTGCACGGGGGGAGGCAGATTCGTCGTCGAGCGTTGGCGGAATGGCGGGCGCGGGCGTCGGCTCGGGAGAAGTTTGGGCGACGGATTCGGGCGGGTCATCCAGCGGCGGTGGGGTAGCAGCGGCTTCGGTGACAGCGGACGCCTCGCCCGCAGGACGGATCGTATCCGGGGAGTTGAGGACGATCTGGGGACGCCCCTTGTGCAGAGTGATCGTGCCCTCGGCTTCCGCTTCTTTACCTTCAAACGAAGCTAGGTCTCCGTAGGCGCTCGCATCGCCCTTGATCACAGCGGTGAACTCGCTGTTTGGGTGGGGACGACCGAAGTTGAGGAACGTCAGTTCGCCGACTTTCGAGACTTGCGCCACGGTTCCCTTGACGACCGTGGTCTCACCCACGTGAGCGGATGCGTCCGAGCTGGGAATCGTTGCCCCTGACGCCGGAAACATCGCCAGTATCAGAACGGCCAAGGCGAAGGCAGTCCTCATGCAGTGTGCATCGCAGCAGTCGTGAGGGGAGGCAAGATCGAATTTTAATAATCAACCTAAAACTGCTCCTCGAGGGAGTAGCCTTTACCCTCCGGACCACGACTCGGTCCGCACGATTCCTACGCGTCGAGTTTTCACAGCAAGAGAGTCCCGTTCTCGGGATGCCGTCAGAATAAAAAGCACCGTGGGGACCGGCACTCATTTTAGCTCCAGGCAAACCGAACAAAGTAGAACCGCCCGAGCCGCTCTGATTGCGCGAGTAGCCCAGAAAAGTTTTCAGACGTCTGTAGGCACGCAGATCCATGGGTGGGGGCGAGCGTTAGTCGGACTCCGGTATCAATGTCGGGGCCGCAGCTTTGCGGGTAATACATCGGTGATTTGCTGCAGAGTGAGCACGCGTTCCGCCTTTCGGCGTCGCGATGCGCTCCCGAAAAAGTTTTGAGGGTGTGATGAATCTGAATCCCGAAACCAAGCAGCAAAGAAACAACGGCAAGTTGCAACTGACTTGCCTGCAAACCAACACTTCGACCGAATCCGTGGTCGACCTTGCAGCGATGCGACGCGAGCAAATGCCCGTTCTCGAGGCACTGGTGCGGTGCAGTAGCGGTCCCATGCCCGGCATGGAGGGGTGCCGCTATCAGGTTTCGATCGGCGACGGCTTCGCCACCTACGAGATCTTGGAGCAACGCACGAAGATCATTTCCGGCGTGCTTGCCTGGGAGTCTTCGGCGGTTGAATCGGCCTGGAAGATCGCGCAAAAGGCGACAAAGGAAATCGGCATGATCCCGGTCGTGATCGCCGACACCGCAATGCGAACCGAGCACCTTCCGATGCCCGACAAGCCCAACACACTGCCTTGGCTGGCTTCCAGCTTACATGACGGCGCGCTCAACGGTGGAACCGGTCGCAGTCCCTTGTTTTCGCTGGCTTTTCGAACCAGCGGGGGATTGGCAACCACTGGACC
>JBEDBL010000050.1:0-14763 GCA_041177245.1 Verrucomicrobiota bacterium | reverse complement strand
TCTCTCAACGTTGTGGTGATCGAGAAAGGCAGTGCGTTCAAGCGCCGGGTCGGGGAAGCAACGGTGGAAGTCAGTGCCTACTTTCTCTGCCGTGTGCTCGGGCTCACGCAATTTCTCACCCAGACGCAAATGGCCAAGAATGGTTTGCGTTTCTGGTTTTCCAACGGGCAATGCGCGGACTTGGGCGACTGCTCGGAGGTCGGCGGCCGCTATCTTTCCGCCGTGCCATCGTTTCTTGTCGACCGTTCGGTCTTGGACGAGGAGGTGCTGCGGCTGGCGCGCGAAGCGGGTGCCGATGTCCGTCGACCGGCTTCGGTGCTTTCCATCGACCTGGTGCCGGGAGGAAATCAGCTGCTGAAAATCCGCGAGGGCGAGGAGACCTTTGCGTTGCGGGCCCGTTGGGTGGTCGATGCCTCGGGAATCAAATGCCTTCTGTCCCGTGCCAACGGCTGGTGGCGCAGACACGAAGAGCACCCCACGCTCTCCGCTTGGTCGCGTTGGCGCGGTGTGAAAGATTGGGACAGCGAAAAGTTGAACGCGTTGCATCCGGGCCTCGGCGAGGGATATGTCGGCATCCGGGGCACGGCGACGAATCATCTTGTCGGCGATGGATGGTGGGCATGGTGGATACAACTGAAAGGCGGCGACACCAGCATCGGCGTGGTGGTCGATCCGCGTTGTGCTGACTGGCCTGACGGCGATGCCGCAGTCGGTGAGAAATTGCGTAACCTTCTCGCCGGTCACGCGGCGGGAAAAGAAATGCTGCGCGGCGCGGAATTCATCGCCGGCGATGTGCACTTCAGGCGCAACCTTCCTTATCGCTCGGAGGTTTATGCCGGGGACGGGTTCGTGCTGGTCGGAGACGCCGCCGCGTTTCTTGATCCTTTCTACAGTCCGGGAATGGATTGGATTTCTTTCACCGCTTCGGCCGCGGTCCGCACGATCATGAAATGGCGGGATGGCGCTGACCTTGCGCCAGTTCTGGAAGCTCATAACCGGGATTTCGCAAGAAGTTTTCGCCGTATGTATGAGGCTCTCTACGAGAACAAATACGATTACATGGGCGACTACGAGTTGATGAGGGCCGCGTTCCGCCTCGATATCGCGCTGTATTACCTTTTCGTCGTGCGGCCGATTTTTTCCCAGGGCCCGGAGCTTCTCGAGTTACCGCCTTACTCCGTGAGGGAAGCGGGTCCCATCTTCGCTTCCATGCGTCTCTACAACCGCCGCTTCGCCGCGATGGGTCGCCGTCGGCGAAAAGAATGTCGCTTCGGACGCCGTAATGCCGCGCACCGCGATCTTTTTCCGGGATTCAACTTCAACGTGTTCCATCTGCTCAAGATCATCGCTTCGGGCGTGGGGATGTGGGCTTGGCTCGAGGTGACCGAAGGCTGGAGATCATGGGGCCGCGCTCGTGCGCGCGAACCGGTGCGCGAACAGGCAGAGGGAGTCCCGGCTGTTCCTACGACTGCCTGACCGCGTTCGGTGCGGCGCAGACAGCCATAGCGCACTGTTGCGAAAGACCCCAGAACGGAACAGCGATTTCCTGTTCGCTGCCGCCGGAAATCGTCTCCGCGGCGATGATTGTATTCCAAGCGCAGGATGCGGTGGCCGCTTCGGGAATCTTTCCTGCGGGATGAGAAATTTTGCGCCGGTTCGCCGCAGCGCGTTCGGCAATATGCGCCATCCAACCGGATGCCGTTTCCATAACCGGGCAATTCGGCGGAACGCATTGCAGGCATTGCCGGGCGGCCTCAGCGGCTTGCGCTGAATTGCCGAAGGAGAATCCATCGTGCACTTTGCGTATGCCCGTGATCGCCGCAGTGTCATCGCGGCCGAGCAGCACGGCGCCCGCGCCCTCGGCGACATTGAGTTGCTGACGGAACAAACCTCCGGCCCGGAAGGCGTCGAGTTGGTGCATCTCGAATTCTTCGGCCCCGATGACCAGAACATGATCCGCCGTCCCGCGCGCGAGCCACGTCTGAGCGGTGCGGAGTGCACTTGACCAACACGAGGTATCGCCGACCTGCGAATATACTGGTCCGCCCAGACCAAGGACGGAGACAAGGTGGCTTAGCGGACTGTTGAAGACCGTCTCGGGAAAAATCACCGGGCTTGCCGACCTGCGTCCCTCCGAGGTGATCTGGCGGTAAAAACGGACCGTGTAGACGAGACAACCGAGGAAGAATGTGCCGACAACACCGACGCGCCCGCGATCGATATGGGGCGCCTGCTCGAGCGCCTGGCTCGCGGCTTCGACGAGGTAGTAGGAAATCGGACTAGCCCGTCGCAGGCGCGGCTCACTTTCCCAACGGCGCAGTTCCGGGGCGTCGCGGTCGACCTGCAGCACGTCATATTCGTGCGATTCGGACGCGTCGGACACGCGCGCGGTCCGCCATCGCTCGCGCAATGCACCGTTTCCGAAACCGCCCGGGCAGACAACGCCGCTGGAAATGATGGGAAGCGTCACGGTTGCGCGAGGACGAGTGCGGCCGTCGAGCCGCCGAATCCGAGATTGATGCTCATGGCGGTTTTTATTTCCGCGCGCTCGCCGGTCCGGGCGAGGGCGTCCGCCACCAGCGGTTCCGGATCTTGCAAATTGATCTGCGGGGGAATTTGGCCGCTGCGCAATGCGAGCAAACACAGCACCGCTTCGATTGCTCCCGCCGCCCCGAGCGTGTGGCCGAGTGCGGCTTTGGTCGAACTGAGGCGCGCTCCGGTTTCACCGAAAATCCGGGCGAAAGCTGCGGCTTCGGCGCGATCATTCAAGGGTGTTCCTGTTCCGTGGGCATTGACATAGTCGATCTCGTTTGCGCCCGTTTGCGCATCCTTCAGTGCCATGCGCATGGCCGCCTCCAGCGGTGCGCCGTCCTGGGAAGGCTGGGTGAGATGTCCCTTGTCGGTTCCGTGCCCATATCCGGTGACAAAGCCGAGAATCTCCGCCCCGCGACGCTTTGCACTCTCCTCGCTTTCAATAACCAAGAATGCTGCACCCTCGCCGAGCATGAGGCCGTTGCGTCCTGTGTCGAAAGGACGGCATTGCTCGGGCGCCAAGGATTGCAGGCAATCAAAGCCTGCAAAGACGAGGTCGCAGAGCGCTTCGTATCCTCCCGCCAGGACAGCCTCCGCGAGTCCCGAACGTATGAGGTCAGCCGCGTGCCCGATCGCGTTTCCTCCTCCCGCGCAGGCATTGGCCACTATCATGGAAGGCCCGGCGAAGCCGAAGAACTGCTGCATTTCCCGGATCTGCTGCTGCGCTTGATAGTGTCTGACCCGCGTAGTTTGTCCCACGTTGCGTCCCGACCAGACGCCACGCAGAAATTCTTCGCCCTTTTCCATGCCGCACGCGGTGGTGCTGGCGCAAATATCGAACCGCGGAAGTCTCGAGCGCCCGTGCTCATCCAGCAAACCGGCCTGATGTAGAGCATCCCTCAGTGCCGGCAATGCTAGGCGCGATGCGCGGCTCAACCGCGACAATTGCCTCGCGTTCAGTCCCCCCAGATCGGGAAGCTCCGCCTGCGCGCCTTCCCGCACGCGGCACCCCTCCGTTTCGATCGCCGTGAGAGGAGCACGTGCTGAACGTCCGAGGTAGACGTTGGACCACGTGTCTGCGTGCGTTTTTCCCAGAGCCGTCACGCAACCGAGGCCGGTGACTGCCGCTCTTGCCCGCGGCGCCGCCCTCATGGCGCGGTTGGACTCTGCGAGGGAGCACGATCCGCTTTTTCGCTGCGGTCGCTCGCCGAATGGTTGTCCATGCTGAGCACGAGATGTCCCGCTGCGACTTCTGCGTCGTCGACAAAGCAATGCACTTCGAACTGCGCCAATTTTCCCATCTGCCGCATGGTCTCGACCTCCGTTCGCACGGTTGCGCCCGGCGCTACTCCGCTCTTCACGCGGAAGCGCTCGATCGAAGCGAGAAACAGCGGCGTCCCCGGTTCGTGTCCCGACGCGTGCATCCAGACAGTGCCGGCGGCCTGCGCTGCGCATTCGGCGAGCAAGACCGCTGGCATCACGGGCGCACCGGGAAAATGGTCGGCAAAAAACGGGCTCTCCGGTGCGAGATATTTCCATGCCGTGCCGCCGCCGGTTCCGCCGGGCGTGAAACCGTCGACGAAACTGAAACCTGGCCCGTGCGGTGTGAGCGGCTTGTTCACGGTTCCTGGAAAAGCGCCTCGTCGAGCTTCGCGTTGCGCTCGGGGTCGGAGAAACTGAACTCAATGCTGGTTCCCCTCGGGAGCGTCACGGTCATCTTCTTCAGCAGGAGAGAACCCGCGTCTATCCTGTTCTCGATTTTCTCCGGCAGATCGCGCGAAGGTGTCTGCGGGGTGAGCGAGACGACATACTCGTCCCCTTCTCGGCAAATCCTCCTCACCATTCGGGCTCCCGCATCGGGACGTCCTCCCATCACTTTGCGCAGGGCGACGAGCACACGGGCAGAGCGGTCGGACTCGGGGTAACGTCGCGGGGCATCGCCGCCTTTTGCCACATCGAAATTTTCACCGCGCAGCAAAAGAAAATCGCCGTCCGGCTGTGAATAGTCGATGCGCACGTCGTCCGGCGCGCGATAAAAGAAAGTGCCTTTGCTCACCGTGGGATTGCGCAACCCGAGCAGGGACACGGTCTGCTCGAAGTTCGCCCGGAAAGTTCGCAGCGTGCGCTGTGCTTCCGTAAACTGTCGCGACAACTGCTCAGTTTCGGTATGTGACAGTTCGTTCGTCGCGCCGGGGAGGGCGGATATTGCCAAGGCCAGAAAAGCTGTCGCGACGGTGATGCGCATGAGCAGACACTAGACGTCTCGGGCGCGTTGGGCAACGGGCGTGCCATCCAGCGGGGAAAATTGGAACCATTGTTCGTTCCATTCTTCGAAAACGGGCACTAGGCTTTCCGCCACCATGCGGATGTAGTGGCGTAAAGTCTCCTCCCGCCCTTCCGGCAGCCAGGCTGGTTGGATGTATGCGCGTGCATCCATCAGATAAGTTCCGCCGGGCTCGCGCAGGATCGCCACGGGAATGATCGGACAACCCGCGAGCAATGCGAGGAGAGCGGGGCCTGTGGCGAACTTCATGCGACCGTGCGGCAACGCAATGTCCACGATGTTGCCATCGTGGGGGCGGTCGGCGAGAGACGCGACGAAGGTGCCGGACTGCAGCTCGCGCACCGCGTCAAGCACGGCGAAGGATTCCCTGCCAATCACGATGGTGCGTACGCCCCAGCGCGCACGGAATTCCGCACGCCATTCAGTCAGACCGTCCCCCGGTTCCGGCAGCGTCAAGGCGGCGACTGGAAATCCCATCTGCCCGAGAACGAGTCCGCCCAGCTCGAAAAATCCGAGGTGTCCCGTCACCAGCATGCAACCGTTGCCCTCGTCCTTCGCGCGCTGCAGATGTTCGAAGCCCCTTTTCTCGCCCAGCATCCCCAGGACTTCGGCGGGATCCATGTTGGCCAGCCTTCCGTAAGCGGAAAAATTCTCAGCTTGGTTGACGAACAGGCGGCACGCGGGCAGGAAACCTGCCTTGCGCGGATCGAGCATGGCCATGTTGCGACGCACTGCACGCAACGTCGAAGGATGCGTCAGCGCGTAAGAAATCCCCAATGTCCGAGAGATGAGCCAAGCGCCTGCTTTTCCCAGAAGGCGCCATCCGAAAAGAATCCACTCGAAACTCCCGCGGCGGTAGAGTGCACGGTAAAATCGGCGCTCCCGGTAATCTTTCGCGACACCCATCAAGTAGAGCTGCGGGAGAAACACCAGACAGGCAATCACGGCCGAAACGATGCCGAGATCCATAACCAGACCGAAGTTTCTCAGCGCTGGCTGCCCGGTGAGTGCCGGTGCACCGAAACCAATGCAGGCACTCAATCCCGTGAGAACCACCGGGGCGGCCAGGTGCTCGTAGGTTTTGTGCAGGTCACCCCGTTGGCTCTCCAATGCCATCAAAATATGCAGGCTGTAGTCCACAACCAGACCCACGAGCAGCGGGATGCTGACGAGAGAAAGCGGCGTGAGCGACAGGCCCGTTGCGACGAGCAAGCCGACGAACAACCCGAGAGCCATGACAAGCGCAGCCAGATTCAGGAAAACCATGCGGATCGAGCGCTGCGCCAAAGCGCAAAGCAGCACGATGGCCGCGAGCATGGCCAAGCCAAGATAGCGGAAGTCGCGTTGCGCGAGGCATGTTAATTCCTTGGTCAGCGAAACCCAGCTGACCGGGAGAATTTCGACGCCGGGCGCGATATTTTCAAAGCCTTTGTCCGGCACCGGCTTGTCCGCGGCACCGGGTATGCGCAGAAACGCGTATTTACCGCCGTCATCCGAACCGGCCAGCGTCCGGACCACGGGGTCCGCCTTTTGAAAAGCGTCGTCCTGTCCTTTCTTCGCAGCATCCAACGCGTTTGCCAGTTGCAGGGTGGTGTCGACCCACTCCGGACCGATGTCCGCCTGCTGGAAAATCGCGCGCAAGCGGTCCGATGTTCCCGCGTGCCACGCGGTCGCGTTGGCTTCGGAGTTCGACTCGCTCGGCACCAACCACGATGCGATGCCCTGATTTGCGGGGTTCGCGGATTTTGCCAGCGTGTCGGCGGCCTGGCGGATTGCATCGTGCGAGGAGGCGCGCACCATATAAACAGCATCTTTGTTGGAGGGGTTGAGTTGTGTCAGCCATTCCTGAGCCCGATAGGCATCGCTCCCGACGGGACGCAGGCTTTCCAAACTCGACTGGTAAAGCGGCGCCTTGCCTGCCCAAGGACGGATCAAAGCGAGGCAAAGCGCAAACGTGACTACGAGACCGACGAGCGATCCGCCATGGCGCAGCGCCCAGGATGCCGCACCATGGCTAGCCGACAAAAGAATACGCGGTGCCTGCGGTGGGTTCTCCGCCAACACCGCGCGCAGAAGCCATGTCGCCATCAGCGCCGTGGCCAACAACCCGACCCCAACAAGAACCGCGAGCTGCCGAAGTGCGGGAAACGACGACATTCCCAGCATAAAAAAAGAACTGGCCGTGACCGCTGCACTGAACCAGATACCGCGCCGCAAGGTGCGCCAGACTTTCATGTCCTGCCGGTGCGATGAGGCGCAGAAATGATAGACTAGCACGCTGTAGTCCATACCCACCCCGAGGAGGATCGAGGCGAAGCCGATGCTGATCACATTGAGTTCGCCGTAGAGGACGCGAGCGGCCACGATGCCGCAGAGCATGGCCAACGCCTGGAAAAACAGGATCCATACCAATGGCTGCAGCGTGCGATAAAATGCGTAGAATGCCGCCATCAGCAAAATTACCGCGGCGCATACCATCACGAGCATGTCGCCGCTCATTTGCCGCGAAATCTCGGCATTGAAAACAGGTGTTCCCGTGAGAAGAAGTTTCCCGCGGTCCTGCGCTCCCAATGTTTCATCGAGCGCGCCGCGCAGGGCATCGGTCATCGCGGTGTCCGCCGCGGTGCTCTGCAACGGATGGTCCGGGGTGATGGCAAGGAAACCCCCGCTTTCGGGGAACGCGGCCGAATCATTTCCGCCGATGTTGTCGAGCACTCCCAATGGATCGAGTTGCAATTTCACGATTTGCTCGGGGTCGATCGCCCCCGACAGCCGGCCGGGTATTTGTGCCAACCGTTCTTTTGCGGCATCGTCTTGGAAGACGGCGGTTGCCCGCGCGAAAGTTTCGGGCGGCGCGTTTAGCAGTATCCACGCGCCCAAAGTTCCGGCGTTCAGGGTCGCTGTTTCACCGGGTGCAGCGACAACCGCCACTCCCTTGACGGACGAGAGCACTGCCTTCGCCTTCGCGAGCAAATTCTCCCGCACCTCTTCCGGCAAAGCCGGATCGGCGACGGCGTAGATTTCGTCCTCGCCCGCGGCCAGGCGTGCGAAATCGGAAAGGCCGCGAACGCTAGGTAGCGACGGCGGCAGGATCGGCAGAAGTTCCGTCTCGAGTCGCACGGTGCACAGCGACCACACGCCAGCCGCGGCGACGGCCGCAAGAAAAGCCGCGCACAGCGGTTTGCGGAGCAGGACCATGGGCCGGAACTTTTTCCGCGGGAAAAATCAGCGCAACGACGGGATGGCGGGCGCGATGGGAGTGACGCGTTGCAGGCGGCAGATGAGGCGGAACAAAAGCATGCGTATGCTGTCCGCGACTCCTGGTTGGGTGTCGCCGCCGACCAATCTCCCGATGCTGGAGGGAATGCTAAGGCACGCGACCGGATTCATGAACACCTCGAATCCCGCGCGATCATAGAACATGCGGATAATGCGGACATATTGTTTCATCCAACGCATCACACCACGCGTGTAGGCTGTGCGCTCGAAGAATCGCAGCGGTCTGCCGGCCGCGTCGGCTTTGGCGATCATTTTGGCGGCTTGCATCCCAGATTTGAGTGCGAGCAGGACTCCGGAAGAAAAAACCGGGTCGACGAAACCCGCGGCGTCGCCCGCCAATACAATGCGTCGCGTGGCAAAAGACGAGAACTTCCAGCTGTAGTCGCCCGTGGCGCGCAAAGGCGCAACGGGGACAGCGTTCCGCATGCGGTCCGCGGCTTCCGGCGCCTGCTCGACGGCCGCGGCGAACACATCGCCGATCTTCTCCCCGCTTGCCAAACGCTCCGAGGGAACGACCAGACCGACCGAAGTGCGGTCGCCCGCCAGCGGAATGAACCAGAACCAACATTCAGGAAGGCGGACAATCGTGATGTGGCCCTCTGCTTTTCCCGAGTTGCGGAAAACCCCCTCGAAATGTCCGTAGATGGCGACGCGGCGGCTTCGCTGCGTGCTGCGTTTGCGCAAGCCCGTGCGCGTGCCGGCGAAAGCGCAGCGTCCGCTCGCGTCCACAATCCAGCGCGCGCGCACGCTGCTGCGCGAACCGTCCGCACTCTCGCAGTTCAGTGTCATATTTTCCGTGTCCGGTTGGTCCAGTCCGAGGACGCGCGTTTGTTCGCGCACTTCGCAGCCTTGCGTCTTCGCGTGGTCCAGCATCAGTTTATCGAAGGATGCGCGCTCCACTTGGTAAGTGTGTTCCCGTTCTGGACCCAGATTGTGCCGGAACCAGAACCGTTGCAGGCGCGATTTGTCCGCGGTGAGAAATTCGGCGCCGTATTTGCGGAGAAAACCGGCACGGTCTAATTGATCCCATACGCCCAGTTCGCGAAGAATGTCGTTGCCGTGCGGCAAAAGCGATTCGCCGATGCAGAAGCGCGGGAACTTTTCCTTCTCGAGGATGAGAACACTCAGCCCCGCTCGCGCCAACTGCGTTCCGGCGGCTGTTCCTGCCGGACCGCCGCCGATCACCGCGACGTCAACTTCCCGATCGTTGGAGTTCATGTTGTACGACGGAGTTTTGGTCGGCCATTTTTCTTTCGATGTAGTCGCGCAGGACGCTGAGGCTCTGGAGCGCATCCCTCGCGGCGGCCGGATCGCCGATCATCACTTTGTATTCTTTTTCCACCGCGATCACCATCTGCAGAGCATCGAGGGAGTCGAGCCCGAGGCTGTCCGGTCCGAAGAGAGCCGTGTCTTCCTCGATGGCCTCGGGTGCCACCTTGACCATGCAATTCTCAACCAGCATTTGCCGCAGGCGATCTACAGTAACTTGTGCCATTTTGATCGGTCCTTTTCATCATTTTCGGCCTCCCAAGTAAAGCCCTTTCACCCCTCGAGTCTGGGGATCACAGTGCGCAGACGCAGACCATCAAGGCCGACGAGCAGTTTTTCTAGGGTTCGCGCCCTTTCTCCCGGGGGCGATCCCGCCAGACGGTTTTCGTGAAGCAGGATGATGCTACCCGGACGCGCGCTGTCCAAGATGCGCCGTAAAACCTTTTCTCTGTTGTGGGCAATGCCATCGTTTCCCGCAGACGACCAGCCGATCATTCTGAGTTTGGCATGTTCCGCGGCGGCGTGCACGAAGGCGTTGGCCAAACCGGCCGGAGTGCGGAAAAGGCTGGGCTGTTTTCCTGTCGCATGGCGTATGGCTTCCGATCCCGCACGGATCTCCGCGACCGCACGCCTCGGCAGAGTAGCCCAAAATGTGAACGCCGGGTGGGAGAAGGTGTGGTTTTGCACATCGTGCCCGGCGTCGACGACTTCTCGCGCCAATGCGGGGTTTATGGCCACGCGTTGGCCGATACAGAAGAAGGTGGCGCGGGCTTTGAAGGCGCGCAGCGTGTCCAAGATGCCGGATGTCTCGTCCGGGTCAGGCCCATCGTCGATCGTTAGCCATACCTCGCGATCCTGCGCGGCAAAAGTCGTCGCTATGGGCCCCCACCATGCGCAATTGCGCACAAGCGTGGGAACAAGGAATAAAGCGGCCGCCGCCGCGCCCAATCGGTGCGCGTGCCGCCTGTCGCCCGAAACGAAACAAGACGCCGAGGTCGCCGCCAACAATGCGGATGCGCAAAGACTTGCCCGGCGGCGTTCTAGCGGTTTCACGTTTTGTCGGCTGGTGGTGTCAGCGGTCCGCGGCGGCGGTAGCGGTAAAGGCTCGGAACCATCGTGAGGGAGCGGAGGAAAAGTCCGGTGTGCACGAACGTCAGTAGCAAATTGTCGCGAATGTAACGGAAGTGACTCACGCCGCCCTTCCCGCTTTGCGGATAGCGCACGGGCGTGCGCAAATTGAGCGGCGGAACGCCTGCCCAATAAAGTCTCACGGCCAACTGCGTGTCGAAATCGAAACGTTTTCCTCCGGTGATAGAGCGCAGTATGCGCAGCGACGGGTCGACAGGGTAGACGCGGAACCCGAACAACGAATCATCGATCCCGCCCCACCAAGTTTCCAAATTAGCCCACCAGTTGCCGACGCGCCGCCCGCACACGCGCAACGACGGCGCATCCTCGCCGAATTGTGGAACTCCGAGGATCATGGCCTCTGGATGATCGATCGAAACGTGCATGAAGCGCGGCACCTCGCCGGCCACATGCTGGCCGTCCGCGTCGAACACCGCCGCGTGTGTCATGCACTGCGCTGCTGCACACTCCATTCCGGTCAGCACCGTAGCTCCCTTGCCACGGTTTTGTTCGTGCGCCAGAACCTCGAGCCCGTCGTTCTCCCTGGCCACGGCGCGCGCGCGTTCCAGGCTTCCGTCGTCCGACCCGTCGACCACCACAATCACCGGTCGCCAGACTTCGAGCAAAGCGCGCAGGGTTTGTTCCAGGAGGGGCCCGGAATTGAAGGTCGGCACAATGACGCAACGGCTCTCGCGTGCTGTCGGTGCGCCGCTCATTGCGTGCGGCGCATCACGCCGTGCGCTCCGCCCGTCAGATTGTCGCGGAAATACGCGGCAATTTCCGCCGAAAGAACGCGTGCGTCGCCGCCTGGCTCCGTGGGAAAAACCCGCGCCGCCGTGATGCGGAACGACATGGGGCACGGCGCGGGGCGGAAAAACGAGAAGTCGCGGCCGAAATAAAGCGAGTCGCACTCGATGAAAATCGTCCGGATGGGAGCACCCGCCCGGATCGCCGCCAAGGCGTATCCTTGGTGAAAGGGCCCGAGCGGCGGGGTCAAGGTCCGCGTGGCCTCCGGAAAAATGAGAATGTTTGAACCCGCCTTGAGTCTTTCCCCGCACGCCTTGAGCATTCTCACCGGTGCATCGTTGCAGACGTAGTCCCCAAGTTTCGCCGCGCCTCCCATCACCGGATCGCGCAGCAGGCGCGAGTTTATCACGCAATCTAGTTCCGGCACCCGCGAGATGAGTGCGACCGCGTCAATGATCGATGGATGGTTGGGCGCCAGCACGCTGCCGCGCCATTGCTCGCAATCCTCGAAGCCCTCGAATTCTACTTTCACCACTTTCCATTTTTGCAGCAGTCCGAGATAGCGGATGAAGCGCTTTTGCAGCCCGTGCCGTTCCTTCGTCACATCGTGCGCGGTTCCGGCGGCGCGTTGGGCTGTCCAGACCACGTTCAGCCAGAGTCCCCGCACAATGAAATAAAGATGCGCGGCGGTCTGGACCGGATAGCTTGCGCCGTCTGTGCCGCGCGGGACTTTCCGTTTGTCAGTCCTTTCCCGCTTGTCTGCGGTCGGCGGGGCGGGGGATCTCATTGTTTCTCGGACGCTTCTCAAGGGCCAGTTTGCCATGGATCACAGCACCTCACCAAGGATGTAGTCTGCCGCCGTTCGTAATTTTGCGTGGGTAGAAGCTTTTTTTGGCGCTATCTCTATCTGTCTGCCTCGCCATGACAACCGCCGATCCGGCAAAGACCATCTCTCGCGCTTTCCGCGGCGGTCCGTGGCTGCGCGGCTACGTAAACGGCAAGCTTCGCAGTGATCCGGTTTTTGCCACGGCGCTCCGGGTGATCGGCGGCTCCGCGCTTTCGGTCCTCGACCTCGGTTGCGGCCTCGGTTTGCTCGGGCTCTGGCTTCGCGCACACCACGTCCGCTCGCCTTACCGCGGGTGCGACCTTGGCGGATGGAAAATCACCGCGGGAAACGAAGTTGCCCTGCGCATGGGTTTTGCCGATTTCGCGCTCAAGGAGGCAGATATGTGCCGTTTCCTTTGCGAAGAACCGTCCTTCATCTGCGCTTTCGACGTCATCCACTACCTGCCAGTTTCGGTGCAGTCTGACTTTTTGCGCCGTCTCGGCGCCGCAGCGCGCAGCGGTTCCACTGTGCTCCTGCGCACGGGCGTGCGCGGTTGTGGATGGAGGACGGGAGCGACGGTGCTGGAGGAATGTTGGACGCGCTCGACTGGATGGATCCGTGGAGGGCGTGTAAATTTCCCGCGATTGGAGGACGTGCGAAGATTGTTCGAAAGCGAAGGTTGTTGTGTGCGCTCGCGTCCGCTCTGGGGGCGGACGCCGTTCAGCAGTCACTGGTTCGAAGTCTCCGCGCGAGATTGAAGCACGGCGTGGCCATCAGCGTGGTTGCGATGGCCATGATCACCATGATGGTGAAAAGACGCTGCGAGATGAGTCCGGCGGCAAGGCCGATGTTGAGCAGGATCAGCTCCATCAATCCGCGTGCGTTCATCAGTGAGGCAACCACCCACGCATCGTGCTTTTCGCAACCGGAGAACCGCGCAGCAAGATAGCACGCGGCGAGTTTACCCGCGACTGCCGCAACCAGAACGGCACCGCAGGTCACCCACAGTGCGCCGGTGTCGAGCAGGTCCACCCGCGTGTTCAGTCCGGAATAGGTGAAGAAAACCGGCAGAAGCAACGCCGAGGTCAGAGGCCCGACCCTTTCCGCTGTCTTCTCGGCAAGTCCTCCGCGCGGCACCGCCAAGCCCAGCACGAAACCGCCGAAGACAGAATAAAGACCCACCATGTCCGTGAACCACGCCCCCGCCACCAGCGCGAGCGCCAAGGCGCTCATCATCGACTGATCGTCACCGCGCATCTGCATCCTTCGGAGCAAGGGGGCCACCACTTTCCAGCACACCAAACAATAGAGCGCTCCTCCGCAGAGCGCGGCCACGAGCAGCGCAGGCGTCCCCGACATGCTTCCGAGCACCGCAGCCAGAAATATCCACGCGGCGATGTCATCGAGGCTTCCAGCCGTCAGGGCCATGGTTCCGGCCATGGTTCCCGCCAGACGGTTTTCCACGATGAGCCGCGCGAGCATCGGGAAAGCGGTGATCGACATGGCCGCCGCCATGAACAACGCGGCGAATCCGGTTCCCATCTTCTCCGAAAAAAATCCGCCCGTGTTGACCAGCCACACCGAGACCATGGCGCCCAGCGCCGACGGTGCGGCGATGCCTGCGACGGAAATCGACATGGCTTTTCGCAAGTGGCTCCTCAGTATGTCCGCGCGGAATTCCAGACCCACGGAAAACATGTAGAGCGTCAGCCCGAGCTGCGCCGTGGCGAAAAGCACCGGCTTGGACTCCGGCGGAAAAAGCGAGGCGGACAACGACGGGCTAACCGCTCCGAGGAGAGAGGGACCGAGAAGGACGCCGGCCACCATTTCGCCGATGACCGCGGGCTGGCCGACTTTTTTCATCGCCAAGCCGACCGCCCGGCAAACGACGAGAATCACCGCGAGTTGCAGAAAATAGTGGGCGGCATGGGCTGTGACCTGATTCATGCGAACGAGTTCTTCGGCTGCTGTTTAGAGAGTATCGGCGCCGCTGTCCATAACTCATAGTTTACGCTTCTCCGCTCCGGCCACTTCGTCTACTGCATTCGGCATGAAAAGATTCCCCCTCTTTCTTCTCCTGGCAGCTGTCCTTTGTGCTTGCAGTTCACCCCAGCGTTACACCGTGAACCGTTCCGGCGCGCAGACATGGCTCGACTCCTGTGCCGGCGTTGCCGCCGTTAACCTCACCGGCAAATGGTCCGATGCTACGGAAGACAGCTGGGGCGATGCGGATTTAATGCAGACCGGAAACCGCGTATCGGGAAACCTCGGCATGTATGAAGTCGACGGCACGGTCTCCGGTGTCTGCGTCAACTTGGCTCTGAAAACGGACGACTGGTATTATTATTCCGTCGTCGCGGTCGCGTCGCGAAATGCCATCGAAGGCTATTACTCGCGCGAATTCCCACCGGAACTTATAAAAGGTAAAAGTCCGGTGTTCCGTTTCCAACGCGTCACGCGCTGACGTCTTCCGCGGCGCTCTATCTTATTCCGCGCCGGCGCCCCGTTTGCCGAGCAACAAACATCCCGTCCTCGCGGCGTATTGCGCGTGTTCCGTATAAATTTTGCCGAGCAGTTTTTCTTCCAAGGTCGCTTTGCGGCGGAGGAACCACGCGAGCGGAACCATGGCGGCGAGCGCGGGCACGCTTCCAGTCCAAGCGACCCAACCGAGCGCCAACAACAACAGCCCCGCATACAT
>JBEDBL010000049.1:0-14859 GCA_041177245.1 Verrucomicrobiota bacterium | reverse complement strand
TCCGCGGCGGGCAGTGTGCGTCTTCTGCGCGAAGCCCGCTCCCGCGGTGTGCGCTTGAGCGGCGAGGTATGCCCGCACCACATCGCCCTGACCGATGAATCGCTCTCCGGATACGACACCAATTTCAAAATGAACCCGCCGCTGCGCGAGCAGTCCGACATCGACGCGCTGCTCGAGGGAATCGCCGACGGAACGATCGGGATTCTCGCCACGGATCATGCGCCGCACGCGGTTTACGAGAAAGAGGTGGAATTCGCTGCCGCGCCCTTCGGTATTGTGGGATTGGAAACGGCCGTCGGCGTGTTCAGCGAAATCCTTCTGCACCGACGCCAAGTCCTCGATCTGCCTCGGTTTGTCGCCATGCTGACTTGCAATCCCGCGGGACTGCTTAAGCTCGACCGCGGCACACTGGGTCTCGGCGCGCCGGGAGATATCACCTTGCTCGATCCGCAGCGCGAATGGACGGTGGACAAAGAGAAGTTCGCCTCCAAGGGACGCAACACGCCTTTCCACGGATGGAATCTGCGCGGTCGCGCGGTGCGTACCATCGTCGCCGGGCGCACGGTCTGGGAATTATCCTCGTGAGCGGACATTTCGAGATTTTGACTGCAGATGTTGGGTCATCAGCGCGGCGCGGCCGTCTGCGCACGCGGCGCGGCGTGATCGAAACCCCGATTTTCATGCCCGTCGGCACGCAAGGGACGGTGAAGGCCGTCAGTCCGCGAGAACTGCACGAACTGCGCGCGCAAGTCATTCTCGGCAACACGTATCATTTGTTTGTTCGTCCGGGACTGGACGTCATCCGCAAGCTGGGAGGACTGCACAAATTCATGGGGTGGGACGGTCCGATCCTGACCGACAGCGGAGGATTCCAGGTTTTCTCCCTCGCCAAATTGCGCCGGATCACCGAGGAGGGTGCGCATTTCCAGAATCACCTCGACGGCACGCCGTGTTTCATCGGCCCGGAGACCTCCATGGAAATCCAGCACACGCTCGGATCGGACATCGTCATGGCCTTCGACGAATGCCCGCCGCATCCCTGCACGCACGAGCAGGCGGCGAAAAGTCTCGAACTGACGCTGCGCTGGGAGCGCCGCTCTATCGAGTGGTGGGCGGGGCGCAACGATGAAGGGGAGCGTCCGCTGCTCTTCGGCATCGTGCAGGGTTCGTCCTACCGTGACTTGCGCGAAAAATCCGCGCGCGAACTTGTCGCCATGGGTTGGGATGGCTACGCGGTCGGCGGGGTCAGCGTCGGCGAACCCGAACCGGAGATGATGGCGGCGGTCGAATATGCCGTGCCTCATCTTCCCTCAGACCGTCCGCGCTATGCCATGGGACTGGGCACGCCACCCCAGATGGTGGAGATGGTCGCTCGCGGCATCGACATGTTCGACTGCGTGCTGCCCACCCGCATCGCGCGCAACGGAACGGCTTTCACTGCAGAGGGAACGTTGAATTTGAAAAACGCGTGCTTCACCCTCGATGCCGGCCCGATCGAGGAGGGGTGCGAGTGCTACGCTTGCGCGAATTTCTCACGCGCCTACCTGCGGCATCTGGTCAAAGCCGAGGAAATTCTCGGACTGCGCCTGATCACCATGCACAACCTGCATTTTTACCTTGGCCTGATGCAGCGCGTTCGCAGTGCGCTCGAGGCGGGCACGTTCGCCGATTTCCGGCGGGACTTCGTCGGCCGCTACCGGCCGCACAGGGAATGACGGATCAGGGGTCTTGCTGCTCGTTGCGCACGTAGGGATAGCGCGTCTCGAACATGAGCTCCGGAGGAAATTCGGAGTAACCTCTCCACATCCACTGGACATTGCTCTTGTATGGCGGCGCGTAGGTGCCCTTGTACGTCGGGAAGGGGAACAAGATGGTGTCGTAAAGGCCGTAGCCGAGTCGGGCGAAGACGCGCCCGAGTCCGCGCACGACGCCGTAGCTGAATGCCGCGCTGTTTCCCTCGAAGTAATTGACCGATGCCATGGAGGTGGGCAATTCGGTGATTCCGTAGCAGATGTTACCCAGTCCGCGGCCCAGCTTGCGGGTCGGGCCCCATTCCGAGGAGGGTGGCTGCTGTATGTCGGCGAGCGCGATGGTGGCGGTCGTCAGAAAGGCGAGGGGGATCAAAACGGCTCTCATTGGACCCCCATTAAAGCGTCCGTCGATTCGGGGGGCAAGCCGGATTAATCCCCGAGTTCCACGTTCCAGCAACCCACGTCGACAAAATGCCGCCAGGTGTCGTGGACCGGGGCGGAGTAGGTCAGGTGAATAAAAGGGCGCCATCTGGGACGCTTGGGCTCTTTGAGTAACTGCATCTTGGCCTCGTGGGGCAGGCGGTTGCCTTTGCGCGTATTACAGGGAATGCAGGAGCAAACGACATTTTCCCATGTGGTCAGGCCGCCCCGCTGGCGAGGCATGACGTGGTCGAGGTTCAACTCCTGCCGGTCGAGTTTGCGCGCGCAATACTGGCAGGTGTGGTTGTCGCGCTCGTAGATGTTTTGCCTCGTGAATTTGACTTCCTTGCTGGGCAACCGGTCGAAGGCGAGAAGAACGATGATGGTCGGCACACGGATGTTGAAGCGCACCGCGTGAACCATTTGCTCGGCATCGGGCGATTTCTGGGAGAAGTCGTGCCAACTCTGGAAGTCGTGGGTCAGGTAATTGTTCCCTGCGTCGCGCCAGACAACTTGGGCGTGTTCCTGATAGAGGAGTATGAAGGCGCGGCGGGCGCTGCAGACGTTGACCGCCTGCCACAGCCGGTTGAGCACCAGCACATGCCTGTCGAGCAGGGACTCCATTGGGGTAAGGGCCGCTGTGGGCCACGGCCGTGATAAGGGAAAAGTAGCCGGAGCCCCCGATGCTGTCAAACAGGCGGCCGCCCTTTTCTCCCGCGGCCATGGTCGACATTGATTTGCGGGTTGGGCGTGCGTATGATCCACCTCCCCATGAAACGCGCGCGGTCCCTACTCTTGCCGCTCATATCCGTCGTCGTGACAGCGGGCCATCTGCACGCGCAGGCCGATCCGGCCTCGGAATTTTTCGCAGCCTATCAGGAGTTCCAGCGCGCCGAGAAGTTGGAGAGGGAGGGCCGGACGAAAGATGCGGCCGCCAAGTTCCGCTACGTGGCTTCGCAGTTGGGGCAGATCAAATCCCAGAACCCCGACTGGCAAGCTGTTGTTGTTGATTTCCGCCTCAAGAAAACGCAGGAGGCGCTCATACGGCTCGAAGGTGCGGCCGCTCCCACGACCCTCGGTCCTCCGCCGGATTTGGCCGAGTTGCCCGGAGACGAGAGCCTTCCACCGGTGCAACCCGCGAAAGTCGGTCCGCCGCCCGGGCCTACGATTTCCATTTCGGCGGACGGTGGCTCGGGCGAAGCGCCTCCCGAAGTTCCCGTTTCGCCCGCGACTGACAACGCAGGCAGAGCTGAGGTCGACGCGTTGCGCGGCCAACTTGCCGAGGAGCAGAATCGCAGCGCCGGGCTCGAGCAGAAAATTTCCGAAGGCGAAACCGAAATCGCCCGTGTCGCGGGCGAACTCGAGCAGGCCAAGGCGGCGGTGGCGCGCCTCGAGGAAGAGAACGCAAAGAAATCCGAGGGGAAGGAAAACCCGGAAGCCGCCGCCGAAATCGAACGTCTTGGCAAAGCGACCAAGGAACTCGAAGAAAATCTGGCCACCGTCACGGCCGAAAAAGAAAAGCTCTCCGAGAGTGCAGCCGAGAGTTCTAAACAAATCGAGGACCTCAACGCCCGCCTGACTGCCGCGCAGCAGGAGAAGGACACGGCCAAGTCCGAGGCCGAGACGGCCAAGAAGCGGACGGGGGAACTCGAGGCCGAGCGCGAATCTCTCGTTGCGGAACGGGATGGCGCGCGCCAGGAAGCCGAGAAAGTCCGCGGCGAAATGGGAACGCTTTCCGCCCGGGTGACCGAGCTCGAAGAGGAGCAAAAACAGCTCGTGGCCGCCCGCGACACGGCGCAAAAAGAGGCAGCCGAAGCCAAGACCGCCCTCGAGAAAAATGCCGAACTGATCGAGGCCAACAAACAACTCGAACAGAAACTGGCCGAGGCCGCGCAGAAAATCACCGGCATGGAGACCGATGCCACGGCGAAGGCCGAACTCATCGACGGCCTGCAGAAGGACCTCGATAAAATCCGCAACGAACTCGTCGCCGCGCAGGGCCAACTCAAGGACGATCGCGAGCGTTTCGACAAACTTCAGGCGGTCAACGACCAACTCCTCAAGGAATACGACCGTGTCACCGGCGCGCTCGCCGCCGTGCAACTCGGCGAAGTAACGGCCGCCGAGGCCAAGCTCTTGCAGCAGGAGAACGAAGTTCTCCGCGGCATCATCATGCGCCAGATCGACGAGCAGGCCCGTCGCGAGCAGACCTACCGGCTCGCGCAGGAGGAAATGCAGCGCCTTGAAATCAAGTCCGACACCCTCAACGACAAGCTCAACGAATTGGCCAAGCCGACACTCCAACTCACGGAGGCCGAACAGGAAATGCTCCGGCGTCCGGTGGTGACTTTGCTCGATGCGGACGCCGCGAAAATGAGCGCGCAGGTGGCCGTGCTCAAGCCAAAAGCGGAGGATGGCGCGGCCGCAGCGCAACCCTCGGAATCACCCGTCGGCGACGCAGCCGCACAGCCGTCGCCGGCTCCGGACGGGGCCCAAGCGGAAGTGACCCCGGCCACCGAGGGAGCCGCGGCGGCCGAGTCGCTGAAAATCGAGATCTCCTCGGAATTAATGGCCTTGGTCAGCGAAGCGCGCGAAGAATTTGTCAAAGGCAATTTCGTCAAGGCCGAGGAACTCTACCAAAAGTTTCTGCAGAGCCAGCCGGACAATGTCGTTGCGTTGGCCAACCTGGGTGTCGCCCAATTCCGCCAAGGCAAACTGACGGCCGCGCAACTCGCGCTGGAGAAAGCCGTGAATGTCGACCCGAAGGACGCATTCAGCCTCACCACGCTCGGCGCCGTCATGATCGAGCAAAACCGGATACAGGATGCGGTGGGGTATTTGGAGCGCGCCAACACATCGGCGCCCGACGACGCCATCACCCTTAATTATCTCGGTGTCGCCTCGAGCCAGCTCGGCGAATTTGGCAAAGCCGAGCAATCACTGCGCCGCGCCATCACGGTGAAACCCGAATACGCCGAGGCACATTTCAACCTCGCGGTGATCTACGCCACGGCCAAGCCGCCGTCCATCGCGCTGGCCAAGCGCCATTACGAGAAAGCTCTCGAACTCGGGTCCAGTCCCGACAAGCGCTTGGCAGCGATGTTGCAAGCTGCTCCGGGAAGTTGACGTTCCGTTCCGCGTTCCGCGCAGTTGCCATTCAAGCCGTATTTTTCAGCCCCAAAGCGCAGCTGGTCATTGAGGGATGAGAGATGGAGCAAAGCGGCGACAGCCGGAGGCAATTGAGGGACTGACCATGAAGGATTTATATTATCGGCTTGCCTCACTCTTGGGGCGATTGCGCCCGGATCGACGAGTCGTTGGCTTTCAACCTCTCGGCCCTCAAACATAAACTCTAAACGCTCTGTCTAGGTTCAGGGATAGTTCACTTCCAAGAGCATGAACTGCGCTGGCTGGTTGGTCTCCGTCGCTTCCCACACGCGCCGACGGAATCCGCCGGGCACGCCCGTTTGGTCGACATCTCCTAACTCTGACACGTTGTTGGTTGTCCACGCGGAGCCCAGATTGGAGGCCGCTTTCGCTGCAAACCCGAGCTGGTTGTCGTCGTTGCGGACGATAGCCGCTATGCGCAACGAACCTTGGGAAAGACGCGCCGCAGGCGAGGTTGGTGTGCTCGATGGCAGGCTCGGATCGGCGCCGAAGGCGTATTCCATGAGGTTGACCACACCGTCATTGTCCGCATCAGCGCTCAGCAGCGCCCTGGCTCCGGTCAATCCGTACAAGGTTCCGAGGAGATAATCGGCGCGAGAGAGCACGTTGATTGCGCGCGTGGCAGAAGCAGTGTTGCCTGCCGCGTCGATGGCTGAGTAGTTGATGGTGTAAGTTCCGACAACGGCGGTATTGACCGAACCTGAGGAGGCTACTGTGACCGAGCCATCGACGTTGTCTGTTGCAGTGGCGCCGGGATCGTTGAAGGTCGAACCGACGGCGAGAACAAGCGGGTTGTCGCCCAGGACGGTGATGACCGGTGCGGTGGTGTCGACTACGTTGACAGTGCGCGTGGCGGAGGCGGTGTTGCCTGCCGCATCGATGGCAGAGTAGTTGATGGTGTAAGTTCCGACAACGGCTGCATTGACTAAGCCGGAAGCTGCGACCGCGACGGAACCATCGACATTGTCTGTTGCGGTGGCACCGGGATCGTTGAAGGTCGAACCGACGGCGAGAACAAGCGGGTTGTCGCCCAGGACGGTGATGACCGGTGCGGTGGTGTCGACTACGTTGACAGTGCGCGTGGCGGAGGCGGTGTTACCTGCCGCGTCGATGGCGGAGTAGGTGATGGTGTAGGAGCCGGGAATGGCGGTATTGACCGAACCTGAGGAGGTTACTGTGACCGAGCCATCGACGTTGTCTGTTGCGGTGGCACTGGGATCGTTGAAGGTCGAGCCGACGGCGAGAACAAGCGGGTTGTCGCCTAGAATGGTGATGACCGGCGCGTTAGTGTCTGCAGGGGTTGCAGAGCTGGCGTTAAGTTGGATGTTGTCGAGTCGGTTGTTGCCGCTGGCGCTGGTCGCTCCTGTGACGGTGAGCCGCAAATAGGCTTGGGGGGCTCCATCCACATTCGTGATCACCGGAAGATTGATCGCGGCGTAGTTGGTGCTTGTTCTTCCGGTCTGGATGTTGATCTCGGTCCAGTTGCTTGCGTTGGTGCTGCAATACCAAGTGTGCGTGGTGAAACCGGAGGAGGAACCCCGTGTCGCGTAGCTGACATTGAGATTCTTGCGCCCCTCCATGCCGAACTTGAAGACAAGGGATTTCCCGTTGGCCGAATTCGAGGTTCCTCCGGCAAGAGCCAGCGCAGAGGGGCCGGAAGTTGTGGTGGAAAATCCTGTGCCCGCGTTCGTTGTTGTGCCGGAGAAAGCCGTCACTTCGTTTGTGGGGACCCATGTGCTGGCCCCGTTATTGCCGTCGAGATGCAAGCTGCCCGATCCGAAGTTGGCAATGTAAAGCAGCGGAATGTTGTTGTTCGACGCCGCGGCTGTGCCTCCGTTGCTGGTTGTTTGGAAGTCCCATCCCGCGATCAAAGCCGGCAAATCGGTCACGACCAGCAGTTGCCCCACGGAAGTTGCCGCATTGTAATTGCCATCACCGGCCTGCGCGGCGGTGATGGTGGTTGTTCCCGCGGAAAGAACAGTGACAGTAGTGCCACTGACCGAGGCTACGGCGGGATTCGAGGACGTGTAGGCAACGGGCAATCCCGAACTGGCCGATCCGGAAATTTGAAATGGAGCATCGCCGGTGTTTTTGGCGGGCACTGATCCGAAGGTTATTGTTTGGTCGGCTTTGGTGATGGTGCCGGTCAAGGCTGGTTGCACCAGCGTGTAGTTGGAGGCATCGGCACCTCCGAGAAGCAAGTTTGCGGTGACCGGCTTGTTCACGCCCACATTAGCGCTGTTGAAAGTTCCGCTGCCCGAGACCGTAACGGCGTCTGTGCTTGCCACACCCGCCAAGGTCGCACCTGTGATGGTTGCGGCGGAAGTTCCGTCATAGGTTCTCGTTGTCACGCTCGCGCCGGCCACGGTGAGTTCTTTCGCTGTGATATTGGCGGTGAGCGAGGGTTGAAGGGCGACGGTATAGTTTGCGCTCGGCGCGTCGAAGTTCCCCGTGCGTACAAGGAGTTTTCCGGAGCCGGCGTTTTTGTCGGCAAAGGCCCAAATGACACTGCCTGAGACGGGGAAGCTCTCGGTGTTGACCAGACCGTCGTAAGCTGGCGTTCCGCCGACAGACACCTCCGTGCCTCCATCGTAGATTTTATCCGATGCATTCAAGCCGATCACGGTAATCGTCTTTGGCGACACGGTGTTTCCCCCGTTGGCCGTCATTACCGTGACAGTCTCGGCACCGCCACCGCTCACGCTGAGCGCCTTCGCGTTATGGTTGCCGGCCACGCCCGCTGTCGCGGCGAGGCGCAGATACAATGTGGTGGCGGCGAGGATTCCGTCCGACGGGGTGAGTGTCACTGACGGTTCGAAGCTGGCATTGTCCGCCGACACCTCGAAGCCCGCAGGCGCGGTGACGTTGACTGTGCTTGTGAGGTAGTTCCCCGAAAGAGTGAATGTCGCGGCGGAAGAAGGAGTTCCGTAAGTCGTGGAGAGCGGGGTAAGAGTGCCGGACACATGAAGCGTGGGCGTGGTGAGCACGCCGGCGGTGAAGGAAGGAGCGCCGGTCGTGCGGTAGTCGATCGAGGCTCCGCTGTTGTTGAACGGATAGAGGCGGAAAGTGTAGGTCTCGCCCGGCACGAAGCCGGTGAACAATCCGTAGGAGTTCGCGGCTCCGGAGAGGTTGATCGCGCCGGAACCGTCATCCACGTTCGTGTCATCGGCCACGGGCACACCGTCGACGGGTGTGCTTTGCGCCCCCAAGCTCACCACCAGCAGGTAGCCGTCTGCTTGAACCGGTGTCCATGTGGCCGGGATGTTTGTCGTAGTGATCACGCCCGCGGTGAAGGCGTCGGCATGCTGGAGCGGTTCGGCTTTGGGTGTGGTGAAGCTGAGTGTTTCCCCGTAGGAAGTGCCGGCGGCACTTGTGGCATAACTGCGGAAATAATACAGCGTCCCGCCCGACAGCCCGGAGATATCGGCCGCGAATGCACCGGTGCCCGATCCTGATGGTCCATTGGAAACACCCTCCGCCCCGACTTGCAGCACGGTGTTGAGTGTGCTGTAGAGAAACCCGCGCGCGCTGACCGCCGAAGTTCCCGCAGCGGTCACGGTCCCGTTCAAGGTGGCGGATGTTGCCGTGACGGCACTGGCGGCGGATGTGGAGACCGCCGGCGGCGTGCTGGCCGGGGCGAGCACATTCACCGTGCGGGTGGCCGTGCCGATGTTCCCTTTGCTGTCGGTCGCAGTGTAGTTGAGCGTGTAGGCCCCGGTGGTCGAAGTGTCGACCGTTCCGGTTGTGATGACGGTCTTGCTTGCGTTGTCGCCGGCGTCGAACGCATCAGCACCCGCATCGGAGTAGGTGCCACCGCGTGTGATGCTTGCCGGGTTGCTTCCGCGGAGTGTTATGGCGGGCCCGTCCTGATCCAGCGCGCGGAGGGAGTTGATGTAGGAGGTGTTGTTCGAGTTGTTGCCGCTTCCGAATGTTTTGCTCAGCGACGTTTCTCCGCCGGTGCTGAGGTAAAAGTCAGCCAAACTCGAGTTCGCGTTGACGATCGAGCAAAAATAACCGCGGAAGCCGGAGAGTTCGCGGGTTGATCGCGCTTTCCGCCCCGTGAAATTGTTGTATTGGCTGCCAGCGGTCCCGGCCGCCACCGCGTGCATTCCGCCGGCCGCCCCGTCGGGAAACATGCCGGCCGGTTTGATCATCACCATGTCGATGTTGCCGATATCGAAACCGCCGCTTTCCTCCGTGAAATAGGTCGCGTTGGCCAGATTGACACTGAGGACAAAGTCAGACGCGTCGAGGTCCTCGGCCAACGTGTTGCCGGGGGACAGGACGATGAGTGTGCCCGCTTTGACCTTTGACCAGAACGGGTGATTGGCGAAGACGTATTTCCCCCCGCTGTCCGTGGCCATGTTGCTGTTGAAGTCTTTGATGATCATGCCGCGCAGATCGACGGGCGGTCCGTTGAGGTTGTCGCCGATGACGAGGAGTTCAACGCGGTCGGTCGTCGTATTTTGGTATTTGTTCACGACCACCGTCGGCGTGGAGGGTTGCTCGGCCGTGGTGATGACCCGCAAGGTGTAAGCTTTGGTCGAGGTGCCCTGGGCTCCCGTGGCGCGAAGAGTAAGATTGTAGGTGCCTGCCGCCGTCGGGGTTCCGCTGATCACGCCGTTTGTTGCGTTGATGGTCACACCGGTCGGCAGGTTGCTCGCGCCGTAGGATGTCACGCCTTGCAGCCCGTCGGTCGTGATGGCATAGCTGTAGCTCGTGCTGACGTAGGCCGAACCGCCCGAAGTGGAGACGATGTTGGGTCCGATCGGGGTCGTGACCGTGCCGGACACAGCAACCGTTTTGGTGACCGCCCCGCCGCCGGAGTGTACGATGTTGCCGCTGTATGTCCCCGTAGAGGCATCGGCGCGGATGCGCACATACACGGCTGTGGCGGTGAGCGCGCCGTTCACCGGCGTGAGTTCGATGAGGTCGCCGAAGTTGCCCTCGCTCGCGCCGACTTCGAATCCTGCGGGCGGGGTGATGGTGATCTTTCCGCTCAGCCCGGCTCCCGACACCTCGTAGGTCTGGATGGTCGAGGCGGTTCCCGCCACGGTGGAGAAATTGGCGAGGTCTGTTGCGGACAAGGTTAACGTGGGCACTGAGGTAGAAACGGTGGCGCTCACCTCGAGGTATTTCGGCACGGCTCCGCTGCCCGAGTGGCTGATGGCGCCGTTGTTCAGCCCGGGCGGCGCGGTGTTGGCCACGCGTACGATGAAAGCCTGCGAGAGACTGCCGTTGGCAGCCGGACTGAGCGTGGTTTCCCCGGTAAAATTCACGCCGTCGGTGCTGATCTCGAAATACTGCGGCGCCCGCACCGTGATCCCATCGGTCAGTTCCGATCCGGTCAGCGTGTAGCTTTGCGTGGCGCTGGGGAATCCCGCGTTCGCGGTGAACGCGTTCAGGGTTGCCGGCGTTAGCGTGAGCGAGGGGACGCGGACGATGATCTGCAGCGTCTTCGAATCGCTGCCGAAAGCATTGATCGCCGTGATGGTTGCGTTGAATGTGCCGCCGGTGGTCGGTGCGCCGCCGATCGAACCCGTGGAGGTGTTTATGGACAAACCATCGGGCAGGTTGGCCGCGGTGTAGGACGTCGGGGAGTTTGTCGCGACGATCTGGTAGGCGAACGCCGTGTTGATTTGTCCGTAGACAATAAGATTGCTGGTGATCGCGGGTGCATTCGGGTTGGCCTGCACGTTGATGGTCAGCGTTGCCGTTCCGTCGCCGTTTGCGTTGGAAGCGGTGAGTCCGACGGTGTACGCGCCGGGGGTCGTCGGCGTGCCGCTGATGACGCCGCTCGTGGTGTTGATACTCAGTCCCGGAGGCAATCCGCTTGCCGCGTAAGATGTCGGGTTGTTGGTGGCCACAATCTGGTACGA
Source organism: Verrucomicrobiota bacterium (assembly GCA_041177245.1). Lineage (GTDB taxonomy): Bacteria > Verrucomicrobiota > Verrucomicrobiia > Chthoniobacterales > JACTMZ01 > JACTMZ01. The sequence continues at coordinate 3,641 of JBEDBL010000049.1, read as the reverse complement.
GAAAGAAACCAGCGCCGTGGCGCTCGCCGGGCCGGCGACGGTGATGACTGGCGCAGGATTCGGGGCGGAACCGAACGAACCGAAGATGGCGAGGTCGTCACCGCTGATGTTGTTGATGTAGAAAGTTCCTCCGCTGCTGGTGGCGCCATAAGGAACCAAACGGAAGGTGACGGTCGTGTCGGGCGCAACGGTTTGCAGTGCGGCGATCGTGCTCAAGTTGATGGCGGTCTGGGCGTTTCCACTGCTGCTGGTTCCAGACCAAGTGATCGGGGTTCCGATGTTGGAGAATGTCCCGTTGCCAACTTGGTATTGCCATTGTCCGTTGGGAGGGCCGGAGGTGGACCGGCGGATATTGTGCGCAGGAATTTCCGTGAACGATACTGCCAACGAGGAACTCACGCTGAAGGAGACGTAATTGCCGAGTGCGACGGCATCGGCTGCATTCGTCGCTCCATCGAATCCCGCTCCGCCCCAAGCACCGGCTGCCGCTGTCCCGCTCGCCGTGACTCCGGAACCCCGTGTGAGACCGCCGCTGGTTGCGACTGAGTTGGAGGACGTGGGGATGAACGGCGAAGGACCGAAGTTGGAAATACTCGTGACTTCCCAACCTGCGAGCTTTTCTGGCGAGCCACCGGGCGTGGTCACCGTGCCCGCCACGCTCATCAGCTGGGTTGTTGCTCCCGAGCTTTGGTGGGTGATGGAACCCATGACGGCACCGAGAGGCGCGGAGGAGGTCAACCGTACATGGACGATGGTCGTCGGGACCGTGCCGCCCGAGGCGGCGAGAGTACGAGTCGCAGCGAACGTGCTGTTGTCGAGGCTCAGTTCGTATCCGGACGGGGCGGTGATGGTGATATCACCGCCGAGATTTCCTCCGGAGACCGTGTAGCTTTTGGTTGATCCCGCGCTGCCCTGCAGGGCGGCGAATCCGTTGAGGCTGGTGGTGGAGAGCAGGATGTTCGGACTCATCTTTCCGGCGACAGTCAGCGTGCGCGTCGCCGCACCGTTGCTCGTGTGGGTGATGCTCCCGCTCAAATCTCCAACCGGCGCGTCCGACTTGATCCGCACATGGATCTGCTTTGAAAGCGTTCCGTCGATTGCGCGGGGAAGCATCAGACTCGACGCGAAGAGGACGCCGTCAGCGCTGATCTCGAAGTTGGCCGATGCGGTGACGACGATGTCGTCTGTGAGGTAAGTGCCGTTGACGGCGTAGATTTGTGCGGTTCCCGCTGCGCCCTGCGTCGCGGCGAGGCCGCTCAATGCCGCCTGCGAGAGGCTGATTGTCGGGGTCGAACCGCTGCTGGTCACCGTGAAATCCTCGTAACTGGTGTCGCTTCCGCCCGGGCCGGTGACCGTGATGGGACCTGTCGTTGCCCCGACCGGCACCAAGGCTGTGAGTTGGTTGGCGCTGACGTAGGTCACGCTGGCAGCGGCCACACCGTTGAATTGCACCGTCGATGATGCGTTGAAGTTGTAGCCCGAGATCGTGACGGCGGTTCCGGGAGCGCCGAGCGACGGGCCGAAGGTGGTCAGCACCGTCGGGTTGTTCGGAGCCGTGCCCGTGTCGACCAGATTTTTCAGGTAGATCGCCGTCGATGGATCGATTTCGGTGAAAAAATTCATCCCTGTGACCTCTTCGATTTGCTCGACCGAGGTGATGTAGCTCTGCCAAGTGCCGAGGCCGCTGCTCACGTTCGGTGTGAGGATGGCGATGACCCGCGCTGAGGTAGTGATGCGCTGGTTGGCTGGCGTGGTGCTGGTGGCGTTGGGGACAATGACGGCGATTTTCCACACCGAACCCGGCACAGACATGCTGTTGCCGATCCGGTTGCCGGTGAACGACGCCGGACCCGAGGTGATCAGGATCTCGTTGGTGCTCGAGGCGATCGTCCGGCAGTAATCCTCAAACTGGGCCCAGAGTCCCTGATTGTTCGCGTCGGCTTGCGGGATGATGTTGCTCATCCGGAACGTCACCTGGTTGTTCGTCAGATCCTTGGTGCGGTCTGCCGAGGGACACATGTGACCGCGGTCCCAACCGATTCCGTAGCTGGTGCCGAAAGATGATGTGCCGATCTTGAGATAACCCGAGGGCAGCAATTCCTCGGTGGCCCAGGCATCGGTGCGCGCCTGCGATCCATCGTCGGCCAGCGAGTAACTCCAACTCACCCAGTTCGCTTGGTGCGTGTCATCGTTGTATGAAATCGCGTATTGCGACCGCTGGTTGATGAGAAATTTCGTCCGGCTGGCGCTGTTGGTCGAAGCCCCGTCGGGATTGCCCAGAGCGGTTTGGTATTGCGGGCCGAGGCGGGCTTCCGCCGTTGCGCCGAGGCAGAGCCATAGCCCCGAGGCAACCAAGGCGATGATGCCTTTGTGGAAGGACGTATGCACGGCGAGTTGGGATTTTGGGGCGCTTCGGAGGTGAAATTCCCCAACTTAATTATAGCAAATCCCAGCCAACAAACAAGTTAAGCAAAGAAAAGCCTCGCCCGTCTCTGTCAGGCGATCCCTATGCAGCCATGAACAGGCCTGCAGAAGTGCGCGGAGAGAACCGCGCCAGCGGATCCTCCGATAAACCGGAGCGTTTTCCGGTTAGCAGTCCGCGCTTTCCAGCGCGGCATCAAAACGGTCGGCGGCGGCCTCGATTTGCATTTTCAGATCGTGCAACGCGGCCCAAGAGTGGGCGATATCCGGACCCCATTCGCCCTCGAGTCCTTCAAGCTTGGCGTTGGGCGAGGGATGGCAGGCCAGATTTTCCTCGATCAGACACGCAATGGTCCGCAGAGCGGGACCATGATAGGGGAGGTGCAGGTCGAGACGGTGCGATACCTTCGTCGTCTTCGTCATATACTCGGAATGTTTCACCGATCCGGCTTCGGCGCAAGCGGTCCGGCCAACTTTTTTAGACTCCCGCCAATTCGGCGAGGAGTTCCGGGGTGAGGTCGGCCATGCCCGGCGCGGCTGCATCGGCGCCCCCGAGAGCCTCGACGGGATTTGTCGTGGCCACCGCGATGACCGGCATCCCGGCGCGTTTGCCCGCCTCGATGCCGACGAGCGCATCCTCGATGACCACGCATTCCGCCGGCGCCAACCCGAGTCTTTCCGCCGCGAGGAGGAAGACCGAGGGATCCGGTTTCCCGTGCACGACCTCCTCGCCGGAAACGATCACTTGGAAAAATTCGCGCAGGCCCATCAAATCGAGCGGCAGATCGAGATTGGCGCGTCCGGTCGACGAAGCGATGGCGCAGGGAATGCCGCGCGCTCGTAGTTCGGAAAGCAGTTCGCGTACCCCCGGAAGGGGATCGATGCCTTTTTCGCGGACAAGTGAGCGGTAGATCTCCTCCTTCTCGTCGGCCAGCACATCGGTCCTGGCCGGATCATCGGACCAACCGAGGTCGGGAATGATCACGTTGTTCTTTTTGCCGAAGCCCCGCTTGAAATGGTCCGCGGGGAGGGGGAGTCCGCGTTTGGCCGCAAGAATTTCCCAACTGCGTTCGTGGTGCGCCGACGAGTCGACAACCACGCCGTCCCAATCGAAGATGACCGCGCGAAGCATCAGAGCCCTGCGTCGGTCACCGCGCCGGTAGAAGCGCTGGTTGTGTTCGCGGCGAATTTGGCCAGGACCCCGCGTCGGTAGCGCGGCG
>JBEDBL010000048.1:0-14956 GCA_041177245.1 Verrucomicrobiota bacterium | reverse complement strand
ATGCAAGATGCCCGGGGGCCGCAGGCTGGCCAGAGATTGCTCGGTGGCCTGCTGCTTCATCGCAACCTGCGGCGTCCATCCCACGGACTTGGCCGCAGCACTGAGAATTTTCGCCTCGCGCTCGGTTCCGGGCAACGGCGGCAGAGCCACTTTGTCGAATTCTGTTTGGGCCAAAGCCCGCTCCGTGACCTGCGTTGCTTTCGTGCCGGCCAACAACGTGCGCTCCTGGCCGAAATCCGGATCCGCAAAAATTTGCAGCGATTTGTTCGAGGCGGGCATCGACTTGGTCAAAAGGTCCCGACCGCTGCCGACGTAGGCCACGCTGTATTTCTCGCCGAGCATGGTCCCCGAGGAATCGACAAGACAAGCGAATGGCGTGAAGTTGGCAAAACTGTCCGGGCTTATGTAGACCGTCCGAGTGCCGGGCGGGAAAACAGCATCCACCTTGCTCCAAAGTCGTTCGTGAAGTTCCGAGAGACTCCTGGCGACCTCCGCGCTCTGGTCGCCCGCCGAGGAAATGACGCCCATTGTCCTGCGCAGCAACGAGGAAAGTCCTTCCTCGGAACCGAGCGGAATCCACGCGGCCGACTTTTCCCGGGTCACGACCACCGCACCGAATTGGGGCTCACCGAACTCCGGGTCGGTGATGTCCTTGTAGCTGACGAACTCGACCAGCACTTCATCGGGCCCCAGCGAGTTTCTCACGTCGTCCAGCCTGGCTCCCAGCGCGCTCTCGTTGAAATACCGCCGCGTCTCATCGGCGATTTTTCGCTCGAGGTAGAAAATACGGTTTTTAAGTTCTTGCAGGCTGGCTTCGTCGGTATTGCCGAGTTGCGCTTGCAGGAGCTTTTGGCGGCACCGCGTCAACTCCTCCGACCATTGAATTGCCGCCTCGGTCTTCTGCGCGCCCAAGTTACGCCGATCTCCAATCATCGAATCGAGCACAACACCCTTCCAGTTGAGCACGTGAGAAGCCAATCCGTCCGGGTCGCAGAAGGCCACCGGCACCGAGTAATTCAAGAAAGCTCGCTGCCAACCAAGCCTCTGGGACTCGACCATCCCCAGTGCCGCCGGCAAGGTCTGGTCTACATACTCCAAATACTCGGTGCCGTATTTGCTGGCCTGCTCGGTTTCTCCCTTTTTGGCCGCATTTGCAGCCTTCAAGAGCAGCAGCTTTGCTCTCGCCGGCGTGAATACCTCCGCCTTGTCGGGCAGATGCGATTCAAGCCGCGCTATGGTTTGATCCAACGAAGACTGATCGCCTTGAGCAAGCTGGAGCTCACCGAGTGTCTGCAACGCAGTAGCGTGCACCGCCGCAACATCCGATCCGAGGCGTTCGAGCGCTTCTGTGTTCGCTCGTGGCTTAGGCGCGGCACTCGCCCTTACCGCTTCGGCCAAGAGCTTGGCGGCCTCGCTATTGTTTCCGCGGAAGCTCTCGGAACGGCCGGAAGCAATCAAAGCCGATGACAAGCCAAGCGCATCGGGTTGATCGGCTGCGCGCACCTCTTCCAGCGCAAGCTTGGATGATTCCTGTGCATCCTTGTGCAGCCCGCGTCCCGCTTGGGCTTCGGATTTCAGAGCGAGAAACAACGGCTTGCATCGCGACCTTTCATCGTCCTTCTTATCGCAAAGATTCACTCCCTCTTCCGCGATCCTTTGCACGCGCTCGTAATCGCCCATGAGCAAGAAGAGCCTCGCTGTTTTGGCCATGCAGGCCAGCGCTTGGGGACTTCCCGGACCGCTGTTCAGTTCCGCAAGCTTGAACCCCCTCAGGCACTGCGCTTGTGCCAGACTGAAATCGCCAAGCTGGGCAAAAACCAGACCGAATCCGCAGATCTTCTCCGCTTTTTCCGGATCACGGTCGTCGAGTTGCGCGTCGGACGCCGCCATTTGATCGATAAGCTCCTTGACCGCCGGGGAGTCGTTGATCGTGATGTCCTTCGAGCGTTCGTCCTTGAGCAGGATATCTTGCCAGTCGGTCGCCCCCGAGGATTCGATTCGGGCGAAAGCATCGATCTGCAGACCATAGGTCCATCCGCGCTCGCCAGTGTCTTTAACCTCCGCAACCGGCGTGTCGTCCTTGAGGACTTTTTCCCATTCGGCTTGCTCTTGGGCAAACGAACCGTTGGGAAAAGAAACAGCAAGTAAACAAATGCAGCCCACCCAACTTTTCCGAACACCGGATTTCACTGTGTCTTCGCCAGTGTGAAGTCGCCTTCAAGGTTCACGCGGCGGGTGTTGGGGGTTTGTTTGTTGTTGGTCACTTCGCAGACGCGCTTTTTCACGTATTTGCCGAGTTCGCTCATTTGGATGGAACTGTCTATATCTTTCGTTGCCCGCAGTCGGAAAACATAAAGACGGAGCGGCTACCGCTCCGTCACTGTGTACATTTCTTTATAATGCAGCATCCATGACCAGTGGGTGGTAAAACACAGGCCCGCGGAAGCGCAAATCTTCTACTGTTCCACAATCATGCGCTTGAGCTGGGCAATCTCGGAATTGATCTTGGATAACTCGGCGGAACTAGAGGCAGAGGAGGATCCTCCTGCGGTAAGTTCACCACGCCGCCTGTTCAGGCTAGCCAGCCTGCTCTGCAGAGATGCTCGCTGGGCCGTAAGCTGACGTGTATTCGCCTGCTCGAGGCTAAGCATGGCGCGGCTTTCCTGGGTCTGCGCAGCGAGCATTCGCGTGGTTGAGCTTGCCGTGGCGCAACCGGTAATACCTAAAGCGACCAAGTTCACGCCAAGGTAGAGAGGACGTTTAAGATGTGATGATTTCATGCTCAGTTGGCAAAGGGTCACAGTATAGGCGCCGAGGACTCGTTGATAATCTGCACGAGTTGGCCGCGTTCGGATTTGGCTTTGGATACCTCGGCCAAATATTGCGATTTTTCGGAACCCGCGGGAAACTTGCCTTGGTTAAGTGCTTTTTCGCGGGTCGCGAGGCGCTGGTCCAAAACCTTAAGCTCTTTTGTTCCCTCCTTGCGGATGACACCGAGAGTCTTCTTGTCTCCCGATGCTTTGGCTCTTTGCAGAGCGGCACTCATCGTGGCGTTGTTTTTGGCGAGTCGCGCATTGTACTCCCGCGCACCCTGAACCAGTTGGCGAACTTGATCGCGGGTCATTGCTTGAGCCACAACTTGTTGCCCTTTCTTCTTACCCTCTTGGTAGCCTCCGATGCCTCCAGCTGTTCCACCGGCAACCGCGCCGATGATGCCCATGGTTAAAGCTTGCTCGGCCGACGCTCCGGATGCCGCTGCGGCGCCCATCATGGCCAAGCCCCCCACGACTGCTCCAGCCACGGCGCCGATTGCCGCTCCCGAAACTCCCGTTTCCTTCAAGACCTTGGCTTCCAAATCCGAAGTCATGGGTTCGGAGAGAACCTGCTGCTGTGTTGCCGTTGTGGTGCACCCGTTGACGAAAGCAAGTGATACGATGAGCAAAAGTCCAGCTGCTTTCTTGGTCCAGTCTATGGTTTTTGTGGGGTATTTATTTTTCATGGTTTTCAGGATTTTAGGGGGTTTGGATTTTGTGATTTTCAACAAATATCTTCGTGTATGCTCACTGCATGTATCGAACACTTGCGTAGTCCTGTATCGCGTCTGCCGGATCGATGTTCAGGCCGACATAAGTCGAAGACAGATGGCGTTTGAGCACGGGATAAACAAGTTTGTTGGATGGTGCGGACGGGTCGCTTGCGTAGCGCGAGTCGACCGCATTTTCGACCGCCGTGCGCGGAAGTTTCCTGATCTCGCGAAGCTTGTTGACGTAAGATGTCCCGTAACCAAAACCCAGATCGGCGGACTGCTGACCAACATTGTCTGCCGCAGCTCCACCTCGTGCCGCCGCAGTCACCGCCGTGCCCTCGACATTAAGGCGATCGATGCGAACCAGACCAAAGCCCAGATTGTAGAGTTCATCCACTTTGGCAGAAATCACCTCCGCTTTGGATGGCTTGGGGACACCAGGGTCTCCGGAGCGACAAGAGCAGAGCGTGAAAATGCTGCAGCATAGAAAGGCGCGCCAAGCAGTGGTGAGAACGAGATAGAGATTCGAGGATTTCATAAGCGTAAATTTGTCCGTAAGTTCAGTGGTGTTCAGGGAGATTTATTTGCTGCTTGAGCGTTTGGAATGCGATTTGCGCCACCTCGCCGGTTTTGTCGGCGGCGACCGTTTCCAAGTCTTTCCGCAACTGCGCCTCGCGGGCCAACAGCGCTTGTGCGACGGCAATCGAGGTTCCTCCGCCGGCCAATTGGTTGAGAGCGGCCACATTTTGATCCAGAACGGATTGCTGGTCGCTCACCTGTTTTTGCAGTTCGGCTATGGCGTCATTGGCGAATCCATCGGAATTCAGGGCCTGCAATTTTTCAATTTTCGCTCTGGCATGGAAAATCTTCTGCGAGGCCCGGAAAGCCGCGTTGATAGAAGTGGCAGCCTGCTCTTTGGCGTTTTCCAGTTGCTGTTCCTCCTTTTGTTGTGCTTGAAAGGCTGTTATATCACCCGCGAAAGCCAAAGGTATGTCAGGCAAATCCGGCGTGTAGGAAGTCGTGGGCGACTGCTCCCCCTCGGTGATCTCTTTGACTCTTTCGGAAACAAACGCGTCGAGTTTTTTGAGTGTGACCGGGCCATAGGGTTCCTCGATTGCTTTGCCTGAAAGCCCTTCGAGCAGCGCCTTGGTGAAAGCGCCGTTCCCCCACTCCTCCCTCTCCTGCGAATACTGTTTTCCCGTCGATGATGAAAACATGGCGGATCCGGCCGACCCGTCCGCAGTTTGCCAATCTGCAAGCACGCTGGTCATGTCGCGAGGCACAGAGCGTCTTCCTCCCATAACGCCGCCGGAATGGCATGCGTCCAAGAAGACAACAGTCTGGCAGGCCATCGACGATATCGTGTCTTTGATATCCGTCCAACGGACGCAAGTGGCCATAATCCGGCTGACATTCGCATCGGCGGGAAGAAAAAAGAATGAACCCCTGTCGTTATCCCCGTGTCCTGCCATAAAGAGCATTGCTCGGTCATGCTGGGTTGCGGACTGTGCTAACCAGTTGAGACCGTCCATGATTTTTTCGCGCGTGGCCTCGCGGTTGGTCAGTTTCGATACAATGACATCGGAATAAAGATTTCCCCTCTGCCTGAGAATCGCCTCCGCAAAATCCTCCGCATCCTTGGCCGCGAGTTTGAGTTTCAGTCGTTCGTCGATATAATCCGAGATCCCGACAGCCAGCACATACAAGCGCGAGGAGGCTTCTTGCGCTTTGCCGTTGTAAACAACCCTGACAGATGCCTTGTGTTCCGTGCCATCCTGTGCCTTGGCGAGTATGACTATCTCGCAGTTCTTACCGGGAATGGAAATCGACTCTTGTTGCGGGGTCGAGGAGTCTCCCACCACCTTCATCCCGCGCTTTGTCGGAACATCTTCGCCATTCACTTGAAAACGAACTTCCGGTTGCGTAGATCCAAAAGCAGGACCCAAGCGGAAAGCTAAGTCAACTGTCAGGCCTTTGACTTCTTGGCCGTCTCTTGGCGAAATTATGGAGATTTCACTTCCAAGGCATGTGGCCGTTACAGCCGCCGTGAGGCAGATAACAAAGAAGCAACTCCTGTAGGTTCTGGGGATCATGCAACCCTTTTTGGGAATGACCCTGAAGGCTAGCAATCCACAGATCAAAAAATCAAGGGAATCAGCAATTCGGAACTGATACTTTTTAAAACAATGATATCCAAGTCCTTGTGAATATTGGCTCGTGGTAACTCGAAACGGCATCATGGGGGGGATTAGTCAAAATCTCCTACCCTTCTCGGCCCGGCGACATTCCTCGCGGCTCTCCCGCGCTTTTCTTAAGCCGAGCGAATAGGTCAGCCGTCGAATCTAAGTCGTGCTCATTCACAAATTATTCAGCGAGAGACAGAGAAGTGCCGACATCCTTCGGAGTCTGCTTGGGTGAGCTTTCGATCCTGACGCACGTGACTTTGGGACCACCGAGTTGGTCTTCAATATTTCGAAGATTGGTATTTTCAACCTCCGACAAAAGGCGCTTGCCGCCGATTTTGAAAAACAGCATTGTCTGTTAGTGTTGCTTCGTCATCATCCACTGACCAATGACGTGTTTGGATGTTATAGTTCTGCAAAGCTTTGGGTTGATCTGCAATTTCATAAATCTCTTTAAGCCATGCTTGTTGGAGAGTTTTTAACTGTGTTTTCTGCTCTTCATTAAGTTTCGACCGAAGTTCTTTATAAACCCGGTTGAGTTCAGCGTCGGCAGCTTGGAACTGTTCTTCAATGGGCTGGGCAAAGGCCATCGTTCTGGACAAAACCATAGCGAGTATCAGCAGAAATTGGTTCTTCATTTGTTTCAAGGCCCGAAGTCGTCTTCAGTGTGCGCGCGGCGGGGGTTGGGGTTTGTCTGCTGTCGGGAAGCTAGAAATCGCGCTTTTCCAAATATTCTCTACACCACTCAAAACGGCCACCAGCCGCTTTTCTTATCCTCTTCAGCGGGTTTGTCGCTGTATTTGAAAGCGAGGAGGTTGTCGGTGGCACGGTCCATGGCAGCTTTGCCACCGCTGGCTTTGCTCACTTCTTGATCGATGGATGAGTTGTCGAGGCGGGTCTCGATGTCGATCACGCTGATACCCTGCGAGTCGAACTCCCTCGGCCAGACACTGCTGACTTTCTCGGTGTCCTTGAGTGAAGCTTGGATTTTCTGGAAGTCCTCATTCGGAATGCCGGTGAACTCAAGACGCTTGACTGCGCCGAGGTCCGTCTCGGTGACCCACTGGGCGATGACCTTGCTGAAGAGCGGGGGTAACCCACCCTGCTTGCCGGCGGACGCCAGGATCTTCTGGATGACATCACGGGCGGCCATTTCTTTGGATTCCAACTCGCTCTCGACGTTCTCGGTGCCGGGCAATGCTGCCGTGGCAACGATCTCGCCGGTCTCGGGCCGGATGGCGCGGAGTTCACCACCGACGGAGAAGACATGCTGCGGAAGACTTCCGTAGATACTCTGCTGCCCTACATAACGGGCGACGATTCGACCCTCGATGAGAAAGTCGCTTTTTTGCGAAATGTCGGCTGAGCGGAGCTTCTCGTTTCGCTCATTGCCCAAGATTGCATCGCGCTTGGCCAGCTTGCTCTCGTAGGTGCGCGCCGTGCCTGCATCGACCAAGTTGAACTGCAGCTCGCGCGCCGTCTGTTCCATGATGCCTTGGGCGTATTTGGTTTCGCCCGGAGCGCCGTCGATCTCCTCCTCCACATTGATTGACACGCGCGGAGCGCCTTTGAGTTGGACGATCTGACGGAGGGCAAGCGTGTTCTTTGCATCGGGAGCGCCCGCTTCGACGGTTGCTTTGACCTTAATGCGGTAGATCTGATCCTCGCCGAGTCCCGAACTCAGGATCTTGTAGGTCTTCACATGACCGAAGGCGGAGCTGAGAATGCGATCGTAATCGAGCGCAAAGTCACTGACTCCAGACGAACTCAGCACATCCACACCGACTCCAACGCGCACCGCTTCACGCAAGGCATCGGCCAGGGCTTGTTCGCGCGCGGTCCGCTGGTCGCCTGCCGCGCGGCCCTCGGCTTCGACTTCGGTGGCGGCAAGGACTGAGACGTTGACATAAAAAACACAAGACGCGTAGAGCAATGATTTGATGATAAAGCTGAGTGAATTTTTCATGGGTAGTTTAGCAAAGCTGGAGTTTAAGGTTTCGGAAAAGTGCTAATAACAATCGAATCTTGCCCCCATCGCAGCGGGGCGCCATCACCTGTCTTTGGTGTCGAAAGGGCAGAGTCGATACCCTTCACAGCCATGCCGCGGGTCAACGTTTGAAATGGTTGTTGCTCTCCCGCCGTTGACGCGAACCGGGCGAGCGTTTTGTGCAATTCGCTCGGTTTGGAGCAAGCGATGACCTCGACGACATCGGAGCCGAAGGGCGGCCCGATTTCGATTTCGAATCCGCTCTTGTGCGTTCCGGGAACATCGATCGGCTTGTTGGCTGGAATGAGCGTGTTGCTGGCAAAGCGGTTGGGGAAAAGAACGACAGTGGTCCCATCGCTCTGATGACAGAGAACGGCAATGTGGCAATCTTCGGCACTACGAACGCGGAAGCTGACGGTTTCGCCTTCGGCGTAAGCGCGTTTGCCATCGGTGGTGAAAACTTCCACTTGGAAATCTTTCGGGATCTTGGCAAGGCGACCGGCTGCGATGTCCTGCACGTTGGCCAGGCTCTGCTCGACGTTCTGCGGCTTGATGGCGCCAGCAAGCTGCTTGCCTGCGGCTTGATCCGGATCGGGCCAGATCTTGGCTTTGACTTCATCGGACGGAATCGCGAGACGGGCTTTTTTGATTTCGCCGCCCTCAAGCCAGGCTAACTCGGCAAAGACGGTGACTTCATCGCCCGTTGCGTAGAAGCGTCCGCGAACGATACCTTTGACGCCCTCGATGCTGACTTTTTCGACGCCAGTGCCGGGCTCAAGCACGCCCTTGCCTTGGAATTTGCCTTCCATTTGCAAATCGGCGAGGCGGTCGCGGGTGACGATCTTGAATTTTCCCGTTTCACCAAGCGCGATTTCCAATTCGTCGCGAAGCATCGAGGAGAACGGCGAGAGCAGGTCGGTGTTCTCGTAGGCGAAGTTCCCCACTCCGATGTTCACTTCTTCGGCCGGCGCGGATTCAGCAAGCTCGGTAGCGAGCTTGGCGAAGGGATCGGGCTTGGGCGTTGACTTGGTCTGCGCCCAAGAAGACAGGGATGAAACTTGAAACGTGAGGGCTGAGAGGAAAAGGAGAAGAAGAGTGGCGGGTGACGAGTGGCGAGCGACGAGTGGGGAACTGCCAGTAGGCCGTCGGCAGTTGGCGGTTTGCAGGCGATGGGATTGAAGATTCGAGATAGAAGATTGGAGATGGCGGATCATTGACAAGAGACGAGATCCAAATGAAAGCAAGACGGCCTTAAACCAAAACAGAGAAGACGGAGTAGCCGGTTGGCCGTTGGCAGCGGGCGGCCGCAAGCTAAAAAAGGCCCGGGCGCGACAACTTGGAGAGGGGGGCTCCACGCCGGACATTGTGATCGATCCTCAGATCTGACTCGAGCCCAAATAAGCGCCGGTGTCGGCCTTGTAGCGCTTGATCTGGTTAGAGGTGCGGACAGCAATCACGCCGCCGGAAACCTGCACCGACTGAGCGTCTTTGCCGACCTGAATCGAACCCCTGTAGGAACCGCTCTTTGCGTCGTAGCGATTTACCGAACCGCTACCCAAGAGGACTGCAATGGTTTGTCCGTCACAGCCCACGCTGACCCCGTTGCTGACTTGGATCGAGCCCTTGTAGGCGCCGGTGGTGGCGTCCAAGCGGTAAACCTGCGACGGACTCTTCAGGACGGCGGTGATGCCGTCGGCATTTGCGTTGCTGAGCAGAGCAAAAAGCAGTCCTGCGACCGCTGCCGATGCAAAGTATTGTGCCTTCACAGTGATGAAAATTGCTCAGTCAGTTGCCCATATCCGCGTCGGTTCCGACCACGGGGCGGGAGCTGATCACTTCCACCTTGGAGGTGGTCTCCTCTTTGATGACGCGCGAAACAGGCGTGGGCTGTGGGGTGGGAGAGGGCACAACAGAGGACGTCGAAGACGAGGAAGAGGCGCCTGCAGACTGCGATGCGGATGAGCCTTGGCTGTTGCTTGCGGCGCTCGCGGATTGCGCCGGTTGCACATTGGGCGGTTTCTTGGTGGAGGTCGGGGTCGGACTGGGTTTTGCCTTCGTCGCAGGTGCAGGTGTCGGCTTGGCGTTGGCTGCGGCGCCAGATGCACCCGAAGCCGGCGGCGGATTGGAAGCGTTGAAGCTGTTCCAATTGACGCAACCGGTCATGGCGAGGGCGGCAGCGGTAAAGAGGAGGAGGGATGCTTTGGTTTTCATGGTTGGATTTTTAATGAGTTTTACTGAACAACAGGTTGTGAACTGACGACTTGCTCGACGACAACTTTGGCATCGAAGAAGGGCTCGCCGGCACTGGCGGGTGAAGAGTCGGCGATATCCTCTGCTTTGCGATCGCGAGGCGCGCCGATGCCGGTCTCGCTGAAGACACGTGTCTTCACGGAATCCTTGACGGACACTTTCTCGCGTCCATTGCGCATGTGGCGCTTGGTGGTGCGGATGATGTCCTCATATTTGATCTCGAGCGTCACTTCGCAGGTGCCGTCGGACTGATATTTGATTGCGGTCGGGGTGGCGCCTTTGATCAGCGCGGCGAGGGCTGCTTGGATTTCGTCGCTCTCCGTGGCGAGGTCGCGCACCGTGGTGTCGCTGTCGATTTCAACGCCCATGAGGCGCTCGGCCAACTTGCGATACGCGTCGATCTCCGCAGCGCGCTTGGCCAGCACCTTTTCTTGGCCTTTAGAGCCAGGCAGAGCGGCATTGCCTTGAACGTCGATGTTCTTCTCGCGAGTTTCCTGTGTCCTCTTCGTGTTTGTCGTGATCTTGATGTCACCGGAAGAAAGCTTGGTGTGCTTGATCACGGTGTTAAGACGTTCGATGACATCTTGGATGCGCACGGCACGGACGAGTTCGACGCGGCCATCAGCGAAAAATTCCGGCTCGCCTACGGTGACAACACCGGCCAGAGAGGCCGAAACGGCACCGCGCACTTCGTCTTCCTGCAAAGCCAGATCGTAGACAGTGGTGTCGCCGTCGACTTGGATGCCGAAGATTCGCTCGATGAGCAGGCGGTTGCCGTCGAGTTCGGCGGCACGCACGGCTTTGAGGCGTTCGCGCGGACCGGCTTGTTCCCAGATGGGAGGGAGCGACGCGCCGGAACTTTCCTCGGTCGAACGCACGGCAGCGATCGATGAGGAGGCAAGCAAGAGCGAGGCCGCAAAATTAACGAGGACGGCAAGACGAAGGGGAGCAGATGTTTTCATACGATGCCATGAGAACTAATCGCCGCCCCGATGGCTAGGAATCATATTTTCAACGAGCGGAAAATTGCGGGGCGCGAGAGGCCGTAAGGGCTCAGCGAACGGCGAAAAAGCGGCAGCGAAAGGCCTCGAAAGAGGCTTTGCACCAACAACTTTCGTGGCGCGGGGCTCCGGTGCTCGGTATACAGACGCGCATGCAAGACATCCCCGCACCGCGAAGCTACGCCTTGCGATTGGCGACTCTGGGGAGCGCAGTATTCCTTGCGACCAGCGTCGCCACGGCTTGGCAGAAGTCGGGTAATCCCGATTTCCCGGCGCCGGTGTGGACAGCATGTGCCATCGTTTTGGCAGGCATCTGGATCTGGGGACGCGGAATGTGGCCGGCGCTGTTCGTGCCGCTGGCCGCGAGCGCATGGTTTTCCGGCGCACCGTGGCAATTCGCGCTTCTTGCTCCGGCGGCGATTGCCATTTGCCTTGCGCTGGCATGCCGTTGGCTGGCGGCAAAAAGTTTCAATGCGAGCTTCGCTAATTTGCAGGACACAACAGTATTTCTCACGCGCGGAGCACTCTTCCCGATGCTTCTCGCGGGAGCCGGAACAGCCATGGCGATGTCGCTCGCCGGAATGGTGCCGTGGAAATCCGCCCCCATGGCAGGACTCGTCTATGGCGTTGCCTATGCGGCGGGTTGCGCGGTGTTGACCCCGGCCATCCTGCTGGCAGCCAAGCGCCGTCCACTTTCCATACGTTGGGAAGCAGCGCTGCCCTTGACGTACCTCGCGCTCTCCGTATGGCTGGGCTTTTCGGGAGCTTTGCCGAAATCCGGCCTACTGATGGCTTATGTCCCCTTTCCTTTTTTGATTTGGTCGGCATGGAAAGGCGGTTTGCCGGCTGCCGTGGCGGGAGCGCTGATCACCGTACTCGTCGCGATCACATGTTCGGTGAGCGGAAACGGACCATTCGCGGGCGTCAGCGGATTGGCCGCATTCATGCAGATCGAAATCTACGTTGCTGTCATGGCGACAACAGCGCTCTTGGCTGGTTCGGCTGCAGAGACTACGCAGCGCGAGAACGAATTAAAGCTGGAAGCCGCCATGAGGCTCGCCGAGTCCGAGCGGCTCAAGTCCCAACTCCAGCCGCACTTTCTTTTCAACTGTCTTGCGGCGATTCATTCGCTGACGGAGACCAATCCGTCCACGGCCCGAACCGGCATCATCACGCTGGCTGATTTGCTGCGCACCTCTTTGGACAACACGCAAAGCGACCGCGTGACACTCGAGGAGGAAATGCAGTTCGTCACCAATTACGTGCAGTTGCAAAAGCTGCGCTTCGAAGATGCGCTCGATATCTCGGTGCAATGGGACCGCGAGCTAAGGTATTGGAAAATCCCGCCGATGCTGCTGCAACCGCTGGTGGAAAACGCCCTGAAACACGGCGAGACAAAAGACGGGAGGTTGCGCGTCGAGGTCTCTGTGTTCTCGAGCGACGATGAGCTATGTCTGCGCACGGGAAACGAAGCGAACGAAGCCGGAGAAGACCCAGTCGCTTGGAAAGAAGGCACTGGGTTGCGCAATCTGCGGGAACGGTTGGCGCTGACTTACGGAGTTAAAGCGAAGCTGCAGACAGGCCGGCCACGGCCAGGCTGGATCGAGGTGACTGTTTGCATTAACAAGTCGGCCTTGCATGAAGGCCCTGGTCCTCGAGGATGAACCGCCGGCGCGGCGCGAACTTTGCCGGCAGCTAAAAAAACTCGGTGTTTCCGAGGTGTTCGAGGCGGCTTCGGTCGAGGAGGCTCTCGAGATCCTCCCTGAGCACGCGGTTGATGTGCTTTTCTTGGACATCGAAATGCCGAAAGGAGGTGGGTTCGAGTTGCTCGCCTCGCAACCCGCGCAGAATATCCCGGCGATTTTTGTCACGGCGCACGCGGAGCATGCAGCGAAAGCTTTCGACTGGCAGGCCACGGATTACCTTCTCAAACCGGTGAAAGAAGAAAGGCTGCTCGCGGCTTTGCGACGATTGAAGACTCCGGGTGCGGAGAAAAAATTCGCGGCGGAAGACCGGGTGCTTTTCCGCGATGCGGGAAAAAACCATTTCCTGCGCATCGGCGACATCAAACTTTTGGAATCCAGCGGTGCCTACACGCGCGTGGTCCACACAGGAGGAAGCCTGACAGTCAACGGCACGCTGAGCCGGTTACTGGAGCGTATCGATGAGAAGGTATTCGTGCGCACCAGCCGGACACAGGCTGTAAATCCGGAGCATGTCGTGAAAGTCGGCGAGGCCGAAGACGGCAATCTGCTCTTGCATCTGGACGAAAAAAGCGTGGTGGAAGCATCGCGCAGAAACAGCGCCGAATTTCGTCAGAAGAGGACGATTTTATAGGTCGGGCCGAAGCCTTGCTAAGCTGTGTAGGAAGCTTCGACGCGTTCGGCGACGTCGAGGTAGCCGTAGTCGACCTCGTAGATCTGTTTCATGCAATCGAGCGATTTTTCGGGGTTGCCCATGCGCTCGTAGACCAAACCCATATTATAGATGATGTCTTTCTTGGTGCCGTCCATGCCGGGAATTTCCGCGGCCGCATCGGTTAGGGTCTTAGCGGCCAGGTCGAGCATGTTGCGCTCGGTGTAGCATTTGCCGAGCAGGTAGAGGGCGCGGGTGCGGGTGTTGGGGTTGGTGCGGGCTTTCTGCAACTCGGGAATGGCGTCTTTGTAATGTCCGGCCAGCACCAGCTGTTCACCCAACTCGAACCGGTATTGCAGGTCGGCCGGATTGCGCTCCACGCGTTTCCGCGCTTCGCCGAGCATTTGTTCCGCTTTTCCGCGGCGCATTTCCTTGATCTCGGTGCGGATGGCGGCGGCAGCCGGATCATCGACAGACAAAGTGGCGAGTTCCTTTTCCTTGCCGGTGATGTGCTTGTTGAGCCGGCGCACTTCGGTGTCGCTGATCTTGCGCAGGAGCCCCGGGTCGGTGCCTTCGGCCAAACCCGACAAGTAGCGGTAGTATTCCAGCGCGTTGTCGTAGTCCTCGCGGTTGTAATAAAGATCGGCCAACTTGCGCGCCGACTCCTGGTCCGGCTTGCCGGCCTCGTGCGCTTCGTAAACTTTCTGCGCCAATTCCTCGGCGGACTCGGCGGCGTTGACCACTTTTTCGCCGCCAGACTTGGCGGCTTCCTGCTTCTGCTTGATCAGGTCCTGAAAAGTCGCTTCGCCGAGGTTGCCGCGCTGCATGGAGCGGCGTGCGGCGGCTTCCTTGGCCAAGTCCCTCGCGTCGAGGTCCATCGGGTTTTTCTGCAGGATCGCCTCGTAGATTTTGGTGGCGTCCTCGAACTCGCCGATGGACATGAGATATTTGCCGATGTCCTTCTGCGCGGTTTTTTCGTTTTTGGGATCCAGCGCGATCGTCTCGAGGGCAAAGCGGGCGACCGCCTCGTAGGCACGCATTTTGTCGTTGGCCGCAGCCAGGTTGCGGGCCGCTTCGACCTTGGCATCTTCCGGCGCGCTCTTGAAAGCGGGCTCCAGCGTGCCCGCTATTTCCTGACGCTCCTTTGCCGCAATCGCTTCCGCCGCCTGTTGGAGATCCTTGTTGGGTTGCACGCCCATGGGATCGGTCTCGAGCGCTTTTTCGGCCTCCTTGATCGCCCCGAGAAAATCGCCAGTTTCCAGCGCGCGCTGCGCTTTGCTTTTACCGAGAGCAAGGCCGCCGCCCGACATGCCGAGGAACGAGGATTTTCCGGCGCGGGCACGAAGAACTTCGGCCTCGCGAAGAAGTTTGCGTCCGGCGAGGAACTCGGGTTCGTCCGCGACGATCGGGCCCATGATAGCGACGACCAGTCCGTAGTTCTTCATTTCCACGGCGGCGAGCGCTTTGAGGTACGAATTTTTTTTGGCGGGGGAGAGATCCTTGTCTGTTTTCACGGCGGATCGGAAAGGCTAGCAGCGCCTCCACCGGGGCGCAATGCGGCGAAGTCAGACGCTTCGGCTGTCCGGGTAACTGCCGAGAATGCGGGTGAAGGCGCAGACCGACTGCAGATCGCCCAAAGCGGACGCAATGGCCG
>JBEDBL010000047.1:0-14986 GCA_041177245.1 Verrucomicrobiota bacterium | reverse complement strand
GTCTGGAAGCGATCCGCCGTCGGCACGAACAATCCGGCGACGATGACGAGCACCGCGATGAAGAACACGAGAGCGGCCGCCAGGTGCGGCGCGCCGCGACTGTTGGTGGCGGCCAACCAGGCAGGCAGCCGCCCATCCCGGGCCAACGCGTAAATCCCGCGCAGGGCAGCCACGGTGAATCCGATACACGTCGCGGTGAAATCGACGAGGAGGGCAAACCGGATCCACAGCCCCGCCCAGGCGCCGAGAAGTTTTTCCCCCATCACGGCGAAACCATCGATCGCCTCGCCCCACGAGGCGGCCACATGCGCGGGTCCGTAGTAAATTGTTCCCGCATACGAACAGAAAATAAGCAGCACGGCCGCCGCAACCACCGTGCCGACCAGCGCCCGCGGAATGGTGCGACGCGGATCGTCGGATTCCTCGGCCAACGAACCCGCCGTTTCAAATCCGCCGAAGAGCAGGATGCAAAAAAGCAGTGCGCCGAAAATGTCCCCGCCGTGGGGATTGCTCCAGGAGAAGACCGACCATGTGTTGGATGGTCCCGCGTGAATGATGGCCGCCGCGCCGGTGAGCAGGAAAGGGATCGTCGAAACCCCGACGATGAAGAGTTGCACTTTGGTCGCGACCGAGGCGCCGCGGACATTGAGCCACCACGCCGCGGTGCAGACGAGCAACGCACCCGCCCACCAGGGGAAATCGACGCCGAAGTAAAGATGCGCAAACCGCGAAGCCAGATCACCCACCGCGATGGTGAAACCCGCCGCACCGGAAAAAAGCAACGACACCACATAAATGCCGAGCGCACCGATGCCGGCAGTGGGTCCCCACGCTCGCGCAATGTAATCGCCCATCGCCCCCGCCCCGCCGGTTTCCGACGCGTAGTAAGCGACAACCAGCGAGAACGCGACCATGCCCAGCGAGGCGAGCAGCACGGCCAGCGGCCCGGCTGCCCCGGCCAGCGAGGCGACAATGCCGAGAAAAAGCGCGATGTCGATGAGCGGCCCGATGCAAAAGCACTGGCCGACAAGTTGCATCAACCCCAACCGTGCGGAGCCGAGTTTTCCGGCGGATGTCTGCACCTGGCCCATTCGCGACAAATAATAGTTTTCACCGCGCGAGTCCCGCGCCCGGAGAAAATCAGACCATCATGCCCGCAGCCACGGTCTCGTGGGTGCCGGGGTCGACGAGAACAAAGGAACCCGTGAGGCGGTTGCGGCGGTAGCTGTCGTGGAATAGCGGAGTCGCGGTGCGCAGGGCGACGCGGCCGATGTCGTTCATGCCGAGGGTCGGCGCGCCTTCTTTTTTGTGCAGTGTCTCGATGTCCACCTGATAGCGCAACTCCTGCACGATGGCTTTGGTTTCCTTGGTCGTGTGACGCAGCAGGTATTTGCCGCGCGGGTCCATCGGCTTCTGCGAGAACCAGCAGACCATGGCCTCGACGTCCTGCCCGACATTGGGCGGATTGTTGGCTTTGACCAGCATGTCGCCGCGCGAAATGTCGATCTCGTCCTTGAGCGTCATGACAACCGACTGCGGAGCGAAGGCCTCGGAAAGTTCTTTCCCGCCGGGGAGGTAAATTTTGTCGATCGTCGTGGAGAAACCCGAAGGCATCACGCTGACCGCGTCGCCGGGCTTGAAGACCCCGCCCGCCACGCGTCCGGCGTAGCCACGGAAATCATGGTGCTCGTGCGATTGCGGGCGGATGATCCACTGCACGGGAAAACGCGCGTCGACGTGGTTCTCGGTGCCGCCGGTGTAGACGGTCTCCAGATGGTAGAGGAGCGAAGGCCCTTTGAACCAAGGCATCTTGTCCGACTTCTCGACGACATTGTCGCCGTTCAGCGCGGAGAGCGGGATCGCGGTGATCTCGGCGATATCGTCGAGTCGCGAGGCGAACTCGTGAAAATCCTGCACGATGCGGTGGAAGACCGACTCGCTGTAGTCCACGAGGTCCATCTTGTTCACGGCCAGCGCGAGGTGGCGGATCTTGAGGAGATTGGAAACAAAGGAATGGCGCTTGGTTTGCTCGATGATGCCCTTGCGCGCGTCGACCAGAATGATGGCGAGGTCGGCCGTCGAGGCACCGGTCACCATGTTGCGCGTGTATTGGATGTGGCCCGGCGTGTCGGCGATGATGAATTTGCGGCGCGGCGTGGCGAAGTAGCGGTAGGCGACGTCGATGGTGATGCCCTGCTCGCGCTCGGCGCGCAACCCGTCGGTGAGCAGCGCGAGGTTGACCACCGCATCGCCGCGACGGCGCGAACTTTCCTCCACCGCACTGAGCTGGTCCTCGAAGATGCTCTTCGAGTCGTAAAGCAGGCGACCGATGAGGGTCGACTTGCCGTCGTCGACGGATCCGGCGGTAGCGAAACGAAGGAGGTCCATTTTAGAAATAGCCCTCCTTCTTGCGGTCTTCCATCGCCGTCTCGGAACGTTTGTCGTCGGCGCGCGTGCCGCGCTCGGTCTGGCGCGCGGCGGCCACTTCGGCGATGACTTCGTCGAGCGTCGCGGCTTTGGAATCGACTGCGCCGGTGCAAGTCACGTCACCGATCGTGCGGAAGCGGACCACCCGGCGTGCGGGTTTCTCCGTCTCGAGCATGGTGATGTGGGGCGAGACGGCGAGAAGCGAACCATTACGCTCAAAAACCTCGCGTTCGTGGGCGAAGTAAAGGGACGGCAACTCGATCTCCTCGCGCTTGAGATACATCCAGATGTCCATCTCGGTGAAATTGGAGAGAGGAAATACGCGGAAGTGTTCGCCCGGATGGTGGCGTCCGTTGAAAAGATTCCAAAGCTCGGGCCGCTGGTTTTTCGGATCCCACTGGCCGAAATCATCGCGGTGGGAGAAGAAGCGTTCCTTGGCGCGCGCTTTTTCCTCATCGCGGCGGCCGCCGCCGAGGCATGCGGTGAATTTGTGCTCCTCGATCGTGTCGAGCAAGGTCACCGATTGCAGCGCGTTGCGGGAAGCGTAGGGGCCCTTCTCTTCTTTGACGCGACCCTTGTCGATCGAGTCCTGCACATGGCCGATGACCAGGCGCGCGCCGAGCTTTTCCGCGAAAGAATCACGGTAGGCGATGGTTTCTTCGAAGTTATGGCCCGTGTCGACGTGGAGGAGCGGGAAGGGAATCTTGGCCGGCCAAAAGGCCTTGGCCGCGAGATGGGCCATGACGATCGAATCCTTGCCGCCGGAAAAGAGGAGCGCGGCATTTTGGAACTGCGCGGCGGTTTCGCGCAGGACAAAAATCGCTTCGGCCTCGATCTGGTCGAGATGGTCTAACTGGTAGTGCGGCATGGACTTCTGACTTTCCTGATCGGCCCGGTGCGCTGATGGAGCGCCCCGCTCGTTGTCCGTTGGCGACGGAGCGCGAATCCTTAAGGAAATCGGTAGGATATTGATCAACCGTAGGGCCCTCAGAGTCAAGAACAGAGGTCTTCACCCCATTGGGCGATGCACCCGCGGGGTGTGGAATATGAATATGGCCTTACACCCACCATCAACAGCATCTGGAGTGGGTGGCGGGGGGTCGCGCGGCAGGGCCAAGCCACTCCCCGCGTCGGAGCTGAACGCAAAATCCAGCGCTCGGCCAAGACCGCAACTCTGCAAATCACCCACCGGCATCCCCGGCTTCGATGAGGTCACCGGCGGAGGATTGCCGACCGGGCGGCCTACTCTGGTCTGCGGCGGCGCTGGCAGCGGAAAGACGCTGTTGGCCATGGACTTTCTGGTGCGCGGTGCAAGCGACTTCGACGAGCCCGGCGTCTTTGTGACGTTCGAAGAGACCGCTCGGGAGCTGACCGACAATCTGGCCTCAATCGGATTTGATCTGCCGAGCCTGATCCGGCGCAAGAGGCTGGTCATAGACCACATCAATCTCGAGAGCAGCCAGGTCGAAGCGACAGGCGAATTCAACTTGGAAGGAATTTTCATCCGTCTGGCGCATGCCATCGACACGATCGGCGCCAAGCGCGTGGTGGTCGATACCATCGAATCTCTTTTTTCCGCCATGCCCAATGCCGCGATCCTGCGCGCAGAAATACGTCGCCTTTTTCGCTGGCTCAAGGACAAGGGAGTGACTGCCATCGTCACCGGCGAACGCGGAGCCGAGACACTGACACGGCAGGGGCTGGAGGAGTATGTGAGCGACTGCGTGATCATGCTCGACAACCGGATCCATGAGCAAATCTGCCTGCGCCGCTTGCGGGTGGTCAAATACCGCGGCTCGACGCACGGCACCAACGAATATCCGTTTTTGATCGATGAAGACGGCATCACGGTGATGCCGATCACTTCGATCGGACTGAGCCACGATGTTTCTGCCGATCGGGTGTCCACTGGCGTGGACCACCTGGACTCCATGCTGGGCGGCAAAGGCTATTACCGCGGCAGCAGCGTGCTGGTATCCGGCACAGCGGGTGTCGGCAAGAGCAGCTTGGGCACCACCTTTGTCGACAGCGCCTGCCGCCGCGGCGAGCGCGCCATCATTTTTTCCTTCGAAGAATCGCCCAAGCAGATCATCCGCAACATGCGCTCAATCGGCATCGACCTGGAGCAATGGGTGCAGCGAGGTTTGCTTCAGTTTCACTCCTCCCGCCCGAGCATGTATGGCCTGGAGACGCATCTGTCCCTGATGCAAAAAGCCATCAACAACTTCAAGCCCCGAGTGGTGGTGGTGGACCCTTTGAACAGTTTTGTCAGTGGGGGCAACGAGAACGAAGTGAAAGCCTTGTTGATGCGGCTGATCGATTTAATGAAGCTGCACCAGATCACCGGTTTATTTACCAGCCTGACCGAGGCCGGCACTTCGCTCGAGCACACCAATGTCTCGGTCTCGTCGCTGATGGATACTTGGATTCTGTTTCGCGACACCGAATACGAAGGTGAACGCAGCCGTACCCTGTATGTGCTCAAATCGAGGGGCATGGCGCACTCGAAACAAGTCCGGGAGTTCATGCTAACCGACAACGGCGTGCAATTGCGCGATGTCTACATCGGGCCGGGATGCGTGTTGACTGGAATAGCGCGGGCGAACCAAGAGGCGGCAGAGAAAGCCGCAGAGTTGGTCCTGAAACAGCAAACGGAGCTTGGAGAGCAGGAGCTGGTCACCAAGCGACAAGTTCTGGAATCGAAGGTTGCTGCCATGCGCGCCGAGTTTGCCCTGCAGGAGATCGCGAGTTTGAAAGTCACGGGACAGCAACGCGCGCTTGAAACGCTGGCGACCGAGCGACGGGCACAAATGGAGCGTTTGCGCTCCGCCGATAAACTCAAATTGGCATCTCCACAGCGTGCCAGGCCGAGGAAGTCGAAATGAGCAAGCGCGCACTGAACAAACCGGATTTGCGGAGACAACCGCCGGAGTAGCGCATGGAAAAAAATCCCACCAAAAATCCGTCACAGGAAAACAGAGAGGTTCCAGTGGATGAAGGCACAAAGAAGTATGTCCTGAAGCTTTACGTTGCCGACATGACACCCGGATCGGTGCGGGCCATCGCCAACGCCAAACAAATCTGCGAGGAGCATCTGGAGGGATGCTATCGGCTAGAGGTGATCGATCTCTACCAGCAGCCCCATTTGGCAAGGGACGAGCAGATTACGGCCGTTCCCACCCTGATCAAAACACTGCCCTTGCCGGCGCGCCGCGTGGTGGGTGACCTGTCGGATGCGCCGCGTGTGCTACTGGGTCTCGACCTGCCAAGGAAAACAACGTGATTGCTCAGGACACCAGCGAAGCAGAATGCCTGGCCGAAAACCGGGAGTTGCGCGCACGGCTGACGGAGGCCAAGCAAGAATTAGCCGCCATCCACAGCGGAGCGGTTGACGCGCTGGTGGTCCCGGTGAACGGAAGCGAGCACGTCTTCACCCTGGAGGGCGCCGACCACGCTTACCGGGTTCTCATCGAGGCGATGCAACAAGGTGCACTGATCGCGACTGCGAAAGGGCTGATTCTGTATGCGAACAGCAGCATTGCCAGCATGCTCAAGGTCCCACTTGAAAAGGTGATCGGCTCGGTCATTTCCGAATGGATCGCACCGCAAAGCCAAGCCTGCTTGAACGAGTTGCTGCGTCTGGGTCCGGGTGGCAAACACGAGGGCGAACTGCTGCTGGCTAGAACCGACGGCACCCAGCTGCCGACGTTTGTTTCGGCGGGCAAGCTGGATCTGAGCAGGGAGTCCGACCAACTCTGGATGGTGGTAAGCGACCTGAGCGAGTTCATCGAAAGAAAGAAAAAAGAGTCGGCAACCCTTGCGCAGGGACTGGCCAAGGAAGCACAAGCGGATGCCGACAAAAAACTGACCGCGGCGGCACGCCAAAGCGCGAGCTACATGCGCAGTCTCATCGAGGCGAGCCTCGACCCGCTGGTCACCATCAGTGCCGAGGGAACAATCACCGATGTGAACGACGCCTCTGTGCAGGTTACCGGTCGGACGCGCGAGGAACTCATCGGCACCGATTTCTCGATTTACTTCACCGACCCCGAGGCCGCGCGCAGCGGTTATAAGCGGGTCTTCGCGGAGGGTTTTGTGCAGGATTATCCGCTGAGCATCCAGCACGCGAACGGCCATGTCACCGAGGTGCTTTACAACGCCAGCCTCTACCGGGATGAAGAAGGAAGGGTGCAAGGCGCCTTTGCCGCGGCACGCGATATCACGGCGCGCAAACGGGCGGAGGCTGAAATCCTCAAACTCAACGCCGAATTGGAGAAGCGCGTCGAGGAGCGCACTATGGCTCTGGCCGCAAGCAAAGAACGACTGCGTTTGGCCGCCGAGGCAGCCGACATCGGGTTCTGGGACTGGAATCTGGCGAACAACACCATCCGCTGGGACAAGTTGATGTTCTCTATCTACGGGATGCCGGAGAGTGATGACGGGCTCATTCACTATGGGGATTGGGCCAGCCACGTACATCCCGACGACGTAGCACAGCAGGAGGCCTCGCTGCGCGATACCGTCGAGAAGGTGGGGCGCAACCAGCGGGAGTTCCGGATCATCCGCGATCCGGACCACGCGATCCGGACGATCAGAGCTTCGGACGCCGCCATTCGCGGGGAGGGAGGAAAGGCGACGCATGTGGTCGGGATCAACCTGGACATCACCGAAACCTTCGAAAGGCTGGAGGAGATCCGCAAACTCAACGCCACCCTTAAGAGCCGAGCCGCGGAGTTGGAGACCTCGGTGAAGGAGCTCGATGCCTTCTCCTACTCGGTCTCGCACGATTTGAGGGCACCGTTGCGCGCCATCGATGGTTTTTCCCGCATCGTCGAGGAGGACTACGCCCCCAAGCTGGACGTCGAGGGGCGGCGCCTGATCGGCGTGATCCGCGGCGAGGCGCAGCGGATGGGACGGCTCATCGATGATCTCTTAACGTTCTCGCGACTGGGACGACAGAGGATTGAATCGGTGAGGATCGATATGGAAGCGATGGCCCGGAAGGTCTTCGAGGAGCTGAGGGCGGCGGAACCGGAGCGCGTGATTCAATTCGATCTGCATCCGATCCCGCCAGCTTTCGGAGCAGAGGCGATGATCCGGCAAGTCTGGATCAATCTGATCGGTAATGCGGTGAAGTTCACCGGCAAGCGCGAGAGAGCCGAGATCCAGGTCGGGGTGGAACCCGGTGAGGCTGGATATCCGGTCTATTTCGTGCGGGACAATGGCGCGGGCTTCGACATGCGCTACGTCGACAAGCTCTTTGGTGTCTTCCAAAGGCTCCACACCAACGAGGAGTTTCCCGGGACTGGCGTGGGTCTGGCCCTTGTTCAGAGGATCGTCCACCGTCACGGCGGGCGGGTCTGGGGCGAAAGCGAGCTGGAGAAGGGGGCCACCTTTCGCTTCACCATTCCGGATCCGGAGAAAGAACCGGACACAGGGCAGCAACCACCACCCAAGCCAACACAATGAACAAGGAATCCGCCGATATCCTGATCGTCGAGGACAACCAAAACGACGCGCTGCTCACCATCCGCAGCCTAAAGCACCACAATCTGGCCAGCAGCCTTATCCATGTGGCGGATGGTCAGGCGGCCATCGACTACCTCTTTGCGAAGGGAGCATATAGCGAGCGCGATCCGCTCAACCTTCCCAAGGTCGTGCTGCTGGACCTGAAACTACCCAAAATTAATGGCCTCGAGGTGTTGTCCCTGATCCGGGCCGACGGACGGACGAAAATCTTGCCTGTCGTGATCCTCACCTCCTCCCAAGAGGAAAGCGATCTGATCGAGTCCTACAAACTCGGGGCGAACAGCTACATCGTAAAGCCGGTGGAGTTTGAGAACTTTTCCAAAGCCATCTACGAGGTCGGCCTCTACTGGCTCCTGCTCAACAAGCCGCCCGTGAGGGCGACCAGTCAATGAAGACCAGCAGCGGCAGCATTCGGATCCTCATGCTGGAGGATTCGGACTTCGATGCCGAACTTGCCGTCCGAGAACTCCGGAAGGGCGGCCTCGACTTTGTCTGGCACCGTGTGCAGACGCAGGAGGAATACCGGCAGGCGCTGAAGAGCTACCTCCCCGACATCATTCTGGTTGACTATAAGTTGCCCGACTTCGACGGCGGCCAGGCCATTGTCATGGCCAAGGAAATCTGCCCGGATGTTCCGGTCATCGTCGTGACAGGAGCGGTCGGCGAAGACACCGCGGTGGAACTCTTCAAGAAGGGCGCCACCGATTTCGTGCTCAAGGATAGCATAGCAGGAAGGTTGGTCGGCGTGGTCGAGAGAGCGATCAAAGAAGCGGCCAACCGCATCGCGCGGCGTCAAGTCGAGGAGCAGCAAGCGCAACTCAACGCGGAACTCCGCCGTCTCGCCACCCATGATCCCTTGACCGGGGCAGCTTCACGAACGCTGCTCATGGATAAGCTCCAAGAAGCCATCGACGGAATCGATCCGCAGACTCCGGACACGGCGTTTTTTTCGATCGACATCGATCACTTGAAGCAACTCAACGCCACTTACGGGGTGCCTTTCGCAGACCAGATTCTGGTCGAGACCGCGCGGAGGCTGAGCAACCTCTGCACGGATAAGGACCTGCTCGGAAATCTCGGCGGGGATAAATTCTACCTGCTCGTCTGCCGTGCCGGTCTGGAGCGGGAGCTACCCGCCTTGATGGACAGCATCCGGGATTGCTTCGCGCAGTCTTTTCGTCTCCGGAACCTCGATATCACCGTGAAAGCATCGATCGGCGGAGTGATCCTCAAGGTCCCCGGAGAGACGCCGGCCGTGATCCTCGCCCAATGCGAGGAAGCCATGAGACAGGTCAAAAATGGAAAGAAAAAAAATGTCTTTCTGGTGGATGAAACCATCATCAAGGAGCTGAAGCAGCGCAGCCTGCTGGATAGCGAGATCCGTGATGCGGTCAAAACGAAGAGCCTCTTCCTCCTATTCCAACCCATCGTCAGCCTCGAGACAGGCAGGATCCACGGGGCGGAAGGATTGCTGAGATTTCGCCACAAAGACGGATCCATGCTGCCCGCTGCGGAATTCATGAGTGCCCTGGTCCGGACAGCTTCCCTCCCCTTGATCGACGAGGCGGTCGTCTCTGACTTCCTCTCCACCGGAAAAAGTTCCATCGAGCCGCTCCTGCGGAGGAACTTCAGGTTTTCGTTCAACATCTCGCCCGGCATTTTGGCGAATGCGGGCTATGCGGAGAAGATCCTCGCCGAGATCGCCAAGGGAAACGCGAAACCCGAGTCCTTCACGCTCGAGATCCTGGAGGAGGGACTCATGCCGACCAACGGGACGGTGCGGGTCAACCTGACGATCCTGCAAAAAGCGGGCGTCTATATCGCGGTGGATGATTTCGGGACCGGCTACAGCAACCTGCTGCGACTTTCCCGGCTCCCGATCAACGAGCTCAAAATCCCGCGCGACTTGATCGGCGGGATCAAGTCGGGAGACGCGAAGTTGAATGCCGTGCTCCAGACGATTGTCGACATCGCAAAAAACCTGGGACTGCTCATCGTCGTCGAGGGAATCGAGGAGCAGGCGGAAGCCGATCACCTTCGGGAACTCGGCTGCCAATACGGCCAAGGATATTTGTATGGCAAAGCGATGCCGATCGAAGAACTTGTCGCGCTGGTGGAGCAACAGGAAAAGCAAGACCCGCCGAGCAGGGCTTCATGACACTTTTGTGCGAATCAGCCTTTCGACTTTCCGCCCCACTTACGCTGCCCGATCGTTCTGGGTCGAACGCAAATAGCCGAGCAAATCGTTTGCGCACTGCTCCACGGAGGAGTTTTGTGTGTCGAGCACAAGCTCCGCATTTTCAGGTTCCTCGAACCCGCTGTCCTTTCCGGTGAAGTGGCCGATTTTCCCCTCTTTGGCGTTGGCGTAGAGTCCCTTCGGATCGCGCTCCGCGCAGGTGTCGAAGTCGGCTTTCACGTAGATCTCGTGAAAATCGGACGCCCCCACGATCTCGCGGGCCGCCGCGCGATGGCGGCGCAACGGAGTGATGACCGAGACGAATACGATGATCCCCTGCCCCGCGAGGAGTTTGGCCGTCTCGGCCACGCGGCGCACATTTTCCGTGCGGTCATCGTCGGTGAAACCAAGATTGCTATTGAGCCCCGTGCGCAGGTTGTCGCCGTCGAGAATGACGGTCATGCGCCCGTCGCCGTGCAGGGTGCGTTCGACCTGGTTGGCGATGGTCGACTTGCCCGAACCGGAAAGTCCGTAAAGCCAGAGCACGATCCCTTTTTGCCGCAGCAGATTTTCCTTCGCCGCGCGATCGAGAAAACGGCGTGTTTCCGGGTGGATGTTGGTCATGGGCGGCGGCGCTTCACGACGTAGGTTGCAGCCCGCTCGCGAACATGGAAACCCAATTCACGCTTCGGCGCGGCCGGCGGCTGCAAAAGCGGCAAAAGTTTTTGGTAAAGAGCGCGCAAACCGCGGTCGTGGAGGAGAAGCGTTTTGTCGATCTCGGCGAGGCGCCGGAGAATTGCTTCGTTGCCGGCGAGCAAGTCGCGTTGGCGAACAAAGGCGCGCACGATAAAGACACTCATTTTGACCGCGGCCGCGCTGCGCAGGACATTGGCCGCCATGAGTGCACCGTGCTCGGTGAAAGCGTGGGGACGCGCTCGTTTGTCGCGGTGCTTCGTCGATTTAGAACCAGTCGCAATTTGCGACCGGTTGCCTTTATCAATGTGGCTATCAGAGGATTGCGATTCTTCGGAAAGGATCGAGCGCCACTCCTCAGCGGTCAAAACGAAGACAAAATCCGCAGGAAAACGGTCCTTGTTTCGTTTGACCTGTTCGTTGAGGCGTTTGGTCGGCACGTCGTAAATCGCTGCCAGATCAGCATCAAGGATCACCGCGACATCACGAATGCGACGGATGGGAATTTTCATCGGGCTGGCCACTGGCACCGCGTGCACCCGGTAGGACTCGAACCTACAACCAATTGATTAAGAGTCAACTGCTCTACCATTGAGCTACGGATGCGTCGCTCGCGCGGGAGGGAAAAGATGCGGGTTGAGGGCGAGGCGCTCAAGGAAAAACCTGACCCGTCGGCGAAACAAAAGACCTACCTCAGGGCCGGGCGGCTTTGGCTTCATCGGTGCCGGAGGGCGCGCCGCCGCGCGCGGCCTGAAGTTTGGCCGGTAGTTCCGCGGAGGCACCGTTGAATTTGGCGGCAGTCTCCCAAGCGGCAACCGCATCGCTGCGGCGTCCGAGTTTTTCGTAAAGATCGCCAAGGTGTTCGTGCACGGTCGGGTCGTTTCCTTCCTCCGAGGCGGAGGCTTGCTGGAGCGGCGGCAAAGCTTCTTGATACCGGCCCTGGCGGTAGAGCACCCAGCCGAGGCTGTCGAGATACGCGGCATTGTCGGGTTCCTGCTCCAAGGCATGGCGGATGAATTGTTCGGCTTGGGCGAGGTTCTCTCCCTTCTCGGCCCACATGTAACCGAGGTAATTCAGGGCCGGTGCGTAGCTACCATCCAACGCAAGGCACGCGCCGAGATGTTTCTCGGCCTGCGGGTGCTCGCCCGCGCGCTCGGCGGCGACACCGTGTTGGAAATGGAATTCCGCGCTGAAAAATGAAGGTTGGTATTTCGCCGCGAGATCGGCCGCCATGTCGAAAGCGAGCAGCGCTTCTTTCCACCGCTTGAGTTGGCCGAGGACTTGTCCTTCGTAATACGGCAACTCGGGCAGGCGCGTGAATTTTCCGC
The DNA here is from genome assembly GCA_041177245.1 of Verrucomicrobiota bacterium. Lineage (GTDB taxonomy): Bacteria > Verrucomicrobiota > Verrucomicrobiia > Chthoniobacterales > JACTMZ01 > JACTMZ01. The sequence goes on along the minus strand of JBEDBL010000047.1, from coordinate 2,833 downwards.
GGGCCTGCGAGAGCCACCACACGGCGCGCTCGTTGTTGCCGTCCTTGATGCAAAGTTCGACCAACTGCAAGTAAAGGCGTGGGTCCTCATCGTTGAGGAGCAATGCTTTTTCGAATTTCTGGAGCGCACCCGCGTAGTCGCCGCGCTCGAGGAGGATGCGTCCGTGTTCGCGGTAGGCCGCGAGGCTCGCGGGGTTGTCGCTGACAACTTTCTCGAGTTCGGCCAACGCTTCGTCCTGCCGCCCGAGCGCGTTGAGCGCGAACGCGAGACGCTCGCGGGTCAGCGTGTCCGAGGGTTGCAGGATGAGCAAACGTTGGGCGGAAGAAACGGCATCCTCCAGATGGCCGTAGGCGAAGAAGTAGTTGTGCGCACGCAGGAGCACGGCGGCATCGTTGCGACCCAACTCGGCAGCGCGGCGGTAATAGGAGAGCGCGGGCGCTGTGACCGAGGAGGCAGGGTCTGCGCTTTTGCCGCGATCGTGCAACTCGCGAAGATCGCCCAACCCGGCCCAGAATTCCGGGTCTTTGTTGTCCTTGCGAAGCGCGGCCTGGTCGAGGATCGCGGCGGCCTCGCCCGTGCGTCCATTCGCGCGGTAGATGCTGTAAAGGGTCTGGTAAGGATCGATGGAGTCGGGCGCGATGCGCAACGCCTGCCTGGTGAAACGCTCGGCTGCGTCGAATTTGCGCAATTTGACCACGTAGATGCTAGCGATGCGCAGGGCGATGTTCGCCGATTGAGGGTTCTTACTCAGCGTGTCCTTGAGGACAGCGAGCGCCTCGGGCACTTCCTCGCGCGAAAGATGCGCGGTGGCCAGTTGCTCCGCCACGGCAATGTTTCCCGGATCGAGGTCGAGCGCGCGACGATTGTGTTTCTCCGACTGCGCGGGATCGGACTCCGAGGACAGTTCCGCCGCGGCCACCCTGGCCATGACCTCGACACGTTTGGAAACGGGTGGAGGCAACGACAATTCCGACGGGGCAGAGTCCCCCTCCCCGATACCGGAATCTGCGACCAAGGCGCGGCAAGGAGTCAGGCTGCCCCAAACGAGGCAGGCGCACAGGGCAAGGCTGGAAGCGGAGAACCGCGACCGTGAACCCGCGAACATGGGGCCAAAGATAGCCTTTAGCTCTTGTAGCGCAAACGCTTCTTGTGACGGTTGAGCTTCATGCGCTTGCGGCGCTTGTGCTTGGCGATTTTCGCCTTCCGCCTCTTTTTTATCGAACCCATGTGTTGCGTCAGTAGACCAGTTTGTTAAGGGGATATTCTATGATTCCTTCGGCCCCGAGCGCTTTCAGTTGCGGGATGATCTCGCGGACGACTTTTTCGTCGATCACTGTCTCTACCGCCACCCAACCGTCATGCGCCAAAGGAGAAACGGTAGGATTCCGTAATGCGGGCAGTTGCTCAAGCAAATTCTGGAGGCTGGCTTGGGGGAGGTTCATTTTGAGCCCGACCTTGTCGCGCGCGGCCAGGGCCCCCCGCAGGAGGAGAACCACGCGATCCATCTTGCCGCGCTTCCATTCGTCGGAGTAGGCGTCGCGGTTGGCGATGAACACCGGGTAGGACTCCATGATTGTTTCGACGATGCGGAGTTTGTTGGCGCGGAGGGAGGAACCGGTCTCGGTGATATCGACGATGGCATCGACCAAATCGGGCACCTTCACCTCGGTCGCACCCCAGCTGAACTCGACATCCGCTTCGATCCCGCGGCGCCGGAAAAATTCTTTGGTCAGGCCCACAGCCTCGGTCGCCACGCGCTTGCCGGCGAGGTCCTCGACGCGGCGCACCGGCGAATCTTCGGGCACGACCACGACCCAGCGCGTCGGTGCGGCGCTGACTTTGCTGTAAGGCAGGTCGCAGAGCGAAGCCACGTCGGAGTTGTTCTCCGCCACCCAATCACGCCCCGTGATCCCGCAATCGAGAAAACCGTCCTCGACGTAGCGGCTGATCTCCTGCGCACGGAGAAGCCGTATGCTCAACTCGGGATCATCCACCGAAGGCCGGTAGGAACGCCCTGCGCCGGAAATGAGGAAGCCGGCTTTGGCGAAAAGGGCCAAGGTCTGATCCATCAGGCTACCGGAGGGCAGGCCGATTCTGAGGCAATTGTCGTTCATACGCAGGAGGGGCGAACGTAGAAGAGCCCGCCGGACGGTCAAGCCCTAAGCCGCTCCGGCGGGTTTGCATCGGGCCGGGCACTCCGTAAGCTCTGCGACAGTGATGCGACGGACCTCGGTCATGGAAACTTTGGAGGAAACCCCGCCGCGGTCCGACTCATGGGCCCGATGGGTGCTGCTCGCGCTGTTGCTTTCGCTCGGCATCCATGCCGCATTCCTCTGGTGGGCGCGCGACTACCAGGTGAAGACCTTCAGCGATTCCTACTACGACCAGATCGTGCCGCGCGCCTTCAAAGTCGACCGCGTGGAGATCGACTCGCGCCTGCTCGACGAAGGCGAGGAAACCGCCCCGGCCGAGGAAACCAAACGTCCGTCGCCGGCACCCATCGATCTTCCGGCCGAGAATATCGCCGAAGAAAAAGCCGAGATCCCGGCCAAACCCTCCAAACCGGGACAACTCGGCATCACGGAGGAAAAAGCGCCGGACATCGGTGTGGCAGCCGCCGAATCACTGAACCAACTCGAGGCAGCCACTGCAGCATCCCTCGACGAGGATCTCGACTCCATGCGCGAAGCCTTGCTCGCGGATACGCCGTCGGCCGCAGCGCGTCCCGCGCTCGAACTCGCCGCCGCCTCCGGAAATCCCGGCGCGGCGGGAGCGGGAGAAGTTCCCGCGGGTTACAGCAACCTCGACGAACTGCTGGCCCAAAGCGGAGGAC
>JBEDBL010000046.1:0-15027 GCA_041177245.1 Verrucomicrobiota bacterium | reverse complement strand
GCATTCCCGAGTCCCCGACGTTCGCCGCGAAGAAGGGAGAAAACATCGCTTGGGGATCCGGTCAGGCCTCGGCCGTCTCGAGTTCGCCCGCGGCTGCCTCCTCGTTGCGCGGCGGCGCTTTGGCCTTGGAGAAACTTCCGGACGAGTCGGTGAATTTCACGCTGACCAACTTGCTCACTCCCTGTTCCTCCATGGTGACACCGTAGAGCACGTCGGCGCGCGAAATGGTGCGCTTGTTGTGCGTGATGACCAGGAACTGGCTCTGCTGGACGAAACGGTCGAGCATGGCGAGGAAGCGGTTGATATTCGACTCGTCGAGCGGCGCATCCATTTCGTCGAGAATGCAGAACGGACTCGGCTTCACCATGTAAATGGCGAAGAGGAGTGCGACGGCGGTCATTGTGCGCTCGCCGCCCGAGAGCAACGAAACGCTCTGCAATTGCTTGCCGGGCGGCTTGGCCGTGATCTCGATACCGCTTTCCAGCGGGTCCTCGGCATTCATCAGGGCGAGGTCTGCCTTGCCGCCGCCGAAAAGTTCGCGGAACGTCTCGCGGAAGTTGTCGCGGATTTTTCCGAATGTCTCGGCGAATAGGCTCGTGGTCGTCGTGTTGATCTTCTTGATCACCTCGAGCAACTCCTCCTTCGAGTTGGTGAGGTCGGTGAATTGCTCGTCGAGAAACTTCTGGCGGTCGAGCAGGTCATCGAATTCCTGGATCGCATCGATGTTGACCGGGCCCATCGAGTCGAGCTTGTCACGCAACTCGTTCACGTAAGCTTCGATTTCACTCCAGTCGAGCTCGGCCTCGATTCCTTCGGTGGGAACCACTTTTGTCTCATCGGTCGATTCAACCTCGGCCTCAACCGCAATCACGTCCCCACCCTCTGCGCCCTCCGCTCCCTCTGCTGTTTCGCCCTCGGCCATTTTCGTTTTCCGCCGTTTGCGATGATCGCGCACGGCGCAGTGAAGGGCGTAGGAATCGAGCTGGACCTCCCCGAGCTCGACATGATGACGCCGCCGGATGTCGTCTGCCAGATTCTCGGCCTTGAGGCGCAACTCGGCGGATTGCACCTCGAATTTGCCCTTCTGCTCCTGCATCTCGGCGTGCTCGCGGCGCATTTGGCGCAATCCCTCGTCCGCACTCTGGACCTCGGCTTGCAGGCCGACGCGTTCCTTTTGCAGCGCGTCAAGGCCGGATTGCTTTTCATCGAGTTCGCCCTGAAGCGCGGAAGCATCCTTGCCTAGGGCCGCGGTCTGTTCGTCGACCGATGTGATACGACCTTCGGCGGATGATTTTTCCTGCTCGCGCTGGCGGACGGTTTCCTCGAGTTCCTCGATGCGGCTGAGCATCGGGGCCCTCTGCGCCTGCAAGCTTTCCTCGAGTTGGCGGGCCGCGGCCAGTTGCACCCGCAATTCGTTGAATTGCTCGGCGGCCGCCTCCTGTTCGCCGGCCTCGCGCTGCGCCAACTCCATGGCTTCGGCCGATTTCGCATTGGTTTCCTCGACTTTCTGACGGCACTCGGTGATGCGGGCGGAAAGTTCCTGCGTTTTCTGCTTCGCGGCTTCGAGGTCTTGCGCCGCCCTTTCCTGCTCGCGGGCGAGTCCGGCGGTGCGGTTTCCAGATTCCTGCAATTCTTTCTCGAGCAACCCGTGATTCGCACGCAGTGCGGCCAATTCGTTTTGCTTGGCCCGCAAATCGGCACGGGCGGATTCCAAAGCCTCCTTTTGTCCATCGCGCCCGGATAGCACACCGAGGCGAACTTGCTCGTGCTTGGCGAGTTCGGTTTGCAAAAGCCCGAGCTTTTGCCCGAGCGACACGATCTCATCACGGCGCTGAAGGGCCGATGTCGCCCCCTCGCCCGCGCGACCTCCGGTGACAATGCCGGCGACGTCGATCAATTCACCGTGCTGGGTGGCAAACGCGGTGGAGCCATAACGGCCCCGAAGCTCGGTGGCCTGGTCCAGATTGGTGGCCAGAGCTACCCCGTGGAGCACACCCCGCACGAGACGGTGCAAGTCGTCGCCTTCGCAACGGACGCGATCGGCCGCCCATCCGAGGGAACCATCCGGTGCCGGGCCTTGTTCGGGGAAATGATTGCCGTTCGGGGCAACGACGCTGGCGCGGCCGAGCTTGCGCTCGTAGAGCGACTCGAGAATCTCGCGAGCTGATGTCTTGTCCGTGATGACAATTGTGTCCCCACGCGAACCGAGCGCCGCTTCGATGGCGGGAAGAAAACCGGATTCGACCTGGAGCAGGCTGCCAAGCATGCCGCGAACCGCCGGCTTGAAGTGGTCGGGACGATCGAGTCCGCGCAGAACAGCCTGCGCGCCCGGAGCAGCACCCTCTCCCTCGAGGTTGAGCTGCTCGAGAACCTCGAGCCGTGACTGGATCTGCGCCAGGTTGCGCTGGGCCGAGGCCATTTCCTGCTCAACGCGTTGGCGTTCGAGTTCCCTGCGCTCGACCTCGGCCTCGGCGCGGTCGAGAGCACTTTCCGCGGAGTGGAGGGCTTCGGTAGCCGCGGCGACTTGGCCGGCTGTTTCCTCGAGGCGTTTGCGCGCAGCGGATTGCGCTTCGAAAATCTGACGTCCCTCGTTTTCCAGCGACTCGATGCGGGCCTGCGTCGCTTCGCGGCGAGCCTCCAACCCTGCCAACTCGCCTTGCAAGCGCAGCGACTCGTTTTCCGCTTTGCTGATCTCGGCGCGCAAGGCCTCCATCGATTGCTTGGACGATTCGCGGCGACCGGCACTCTCGCGCAGGCGGGCCTGCAAGGCATCGAGCGCGGCGGAGCGTTCGGTCAATTCGGCGGCAACTTTCGCAACCTGCTCGTCGGTGCGGCCCATTTCCTCGCGCTGTACAGTCTGGCGTTCGCGGGCCGCGGCGATCTCCCGGTCGCATCGCGCAATCGTCTGGTGCAACTGCTCGCAAATCTCGCCGTTGTGCGCAGCGCGGCTCTGCGCCTGCACCATCCGGTCGCGGACGGACTGCATTGTCTGGCGCGAGGATTCGACCTGCTGCTCGAGTTCGGCCAACCGCGTCCGGTGGCCGGCGATCGCAGCCTCGCCCTCTTCCAGCGAGGTGGAGGTTTCGACCCAGCGCGATTCGAGCGAGCGGAGTTTGTCGTGAAGCTCGCTCTGCGACTCGGAAATCTGGTCGTGCTGACGCCGCACGAAATTGAGCTCTAGCACTTTGAGATCGTTGCAGAGAGCTTGATAGCGCTTCGCTTTGCCGGCTTGGCGCTGAAGCGAACCGATCTGGCGTTTGACCTCGCGCATGATGTCGTTCACGCGGACGAGGTTCGCCTCGGTGTATTCGAGTTTGCGCAGGGCTTCGCGCTTCTGCGCTTTGAACTTCGTGATGCCGGCAGCCTCCTCGAACACGGCGCGTCGATCCTCCGGACGACTGCTCAGGATCAGGTCGATCTTGCCCTGCTCCATGATCGAATAACTGCTGCGGCCGATGCCGGTGTCCATGAACAGTTCATGAATATCCCGCAGGCGGCACGGCGTTTTGTTGAGGAGATATTCGCCTTTGCCGTCGCGGAAAATGCGGCGCGTCACGCAAACTTCTTCGTAATCCGTGCCGAGATGCTCGGCGCACCCGCCGAAGGTGAGCGAAACCTCCGCCATGCCGACCGCCGACCGCGAATCGGTCCCGCTGAAGATGACGTCGGACATTTCGCCGCCGCGCAGTGCTTTCGCGGATTGCTCTCCGAGGCACCAGCGAATGGAATCGAGGATGTTCGACTTGCCGCATCCGTTCGGCCCGACGACCGAAGTGATGCCTTCGTGAAATTCCAAGTGCGTCTTGTTGACGAAGGATTTAAAACCTACCAGTTCAAGCGATTTGAGATACATGGGGAAGAAACTCCAGAACCCAATTTTTAGGAGCGTCCGCAACGGATGGCAACCCCTCATACCACAAATAGTGGTCCCAACACCTTTCAACCCCCACATCTAGCCATGCATAGAGAATCAGCGACAACTTTCTCGATTTCCGAAAAGACGGATCTCGATTTGCTCTGCGAGTTCCTGCGTTTCCGCAGCGTCTCGACCAAACCTGACCACGCACCAGAAATGAGCGCCTGCGCCGAATGGCTCTTCCGGTTACTCTCGTCGAACGGCTTTGCTGCAGAAATAGCCGATACCGGCGGACATCCGGCCGTGGTGGCCCGCGGCCCCGAAGTTCCGGGAAAACCGACCGTGCTCATTTACGGGCATTACGACGTGCAACCGGAAGATCCCGCGGAGCAATGGACGACGCCCGCCTTCGAACCGGCTATCCGCAACCGGCGGGTCTTCGCGCGGGGGGCAACCGACAACAAAGGGCAAATTCTCGCCCACGTCCTCGGAGCCATCCATACCCTGCGCGAGGAGGTCACCCTGCCGGTCAACCTCATCTTCCTCATCGAGGGCGAAGAGGAAGTCGGCAGCACGAACCTCGATGACTTCATTCGCGTGCGCCGCAGCGAACTGCGTTGCGACATCATAGCCGTTTCGGACACCGGCATGGTGGCCGAGAATTATCCGACACTCACCCAAAGCCTGCGCGGCATCGCGGCGATGGAAGTCATCGTGCGAGGACCATCCACCGATCTCCACTCCGGGATTTTCGGCGGTGCCGTGGTCAATCCCGCCACCGCGCTCGTTGGCATGCTGGCGCGACTTCACGATCATCGCGGGCGCGTGGCGGTGCCCGGCTTTTACGATGACGTCATCCCGCCCGATGCGAGCGAACGCGCGGCCTTGGCCAAATTGCCGATCACCGACTCCGACTACCTGCGGGAAACCGGCGCGCCCGCCCTGGGAGGCGAGGAAGGATTCACCTCGCTCGAGCGGATCGGCGTCCGGCCGACCGCGGAGATCAACGGACTGACCAGCGGCTACCAAGGCGCTGGCACGAAGACCGTCCTGCCCTCCAGCGCGTCGGCCAAATTGACGTTCCGCCTGGTGGCGAACCAGAAACCGGAACGCGTGCTAAACCTCGTCGAAATCCATCTGCAGAATCTCGCGCCGCGGGGCGTGGATCTGGAAATTATCCGCGGACACGGAGGAATGCCTTACGTTGTCGATATGAAAAGTCCGTGGACCGCGGCTGCATTGCGCGCCCTGCAGGAGACTTTCGGACGCGAGCCGGCGCTCGTCCGCGAAGGAGGCAGCATACCGATCGTCCAATCCTTCCGAGAACTGCTCGGAACGGACACCTTGCTGCTCGGACTCGCCGCACCCGACTGCAAGGCACACGCGCCCGATGAGAATTTTCCGATTGAAAGTTTTGAGGCCGGCATCCGCCTCCATCGCGCCCTGCTCAGGGAATTGGCGGCCGCTTATTGACGTTCCGTCTTGGCGGGAAACCGGTAGGTCGCTAAGACTTCGTTGCCCGCTTGTTGGAATTTTCCGGGCCGCAGCGTGATAGCGCGCCGGAGCAGTGCCGCGGGCGCCGGACCGATCAGCGTCGGAGCGTCCGAACCGCCAATGACAAGCGGCGCGATGGTGACATGAAGGTCTTGCACCAATCCCGCATCGACGAGCGACCGGAACAACTCCGCTCCCCCCTCGCACATCACGCGCCGCACACCATAGTCCTTCGCCAGCACAGCAAGCGCACGGCGGGGATCAACGTGTTTGGCACGCTGTTCGACGCGCACATCCGCTACTTTGTCCAGCCAGCGGCGCACGGTCTCCGGAATGGCGCGGGTGGTAAAAACAACAATCGGCGGGCCGCCGCGGAAGATGCGCAGATTTTTGCGCAGGCGCCCGCTGTCGGTGAAAATCACCCTCAGCGGTTCGGCCGCTTTCCCGGCGCGAACCCGACGGACCCGCAAGCCGCGCGAAGGTAACCTCAGCGGCATGTCGTCGGCTTCCAGCGTGCCGCGCCCAATCATGATAGCGTCCGCTTCCGCGCGCAGTTCGAGCATGCGGCGACGGTCGAGCACGGACGTAAAGGATGTCGGCCCCATCCCGCGGGTGGCAATCTTGCCGTCGACCGAAATAGCGAAGTTCGCCGAGACTGACGGCAGCCTCATTCGCTGCGCTCGATCTGGTCTTCCACGCGACCGACTTCCTTGGCCATGTCGGCCAGGTGGATTGCTTCATGCGAGGACGAACTGTAGAGCAGGAAGACAATGCCGCCGGCGAGGCTGCCGACCGTGTTGATGATGAAGCCGGTAACGGAAATCAGCGTGGCCACCGCGGCGGAAACGCCGAAAGGGGCCAGGAGTGAAACAAACAAACTCTCGCGCAGGCCGATACCCGAAACGCTGATCGGAATGGCGGTGATCACGGCAATGATCGGCATGACGGAAAAAATGTCGACCAAACCGAGGTTCGCGTTGAAGGCCCGCGCAGCGCAATAGAACGTGATGAAAAACATGGCGAACAGCGGGAAGGAGATAAGAAACGCCCAGATGGTGAGCCTCCAGCTTTTGGCATACATGTGACAGGCTGCGGAAAGCTCCACGATACGACCGCGAAGAGGCGTCCAACTCGGCAAATAGTGCACCCAACCGAATGCAGAGGCGGTGAACATTCCAACCGTCACCACGACCGAAGCGGCCAGCAGAAGAAGGAGGAAATTGAGCAAAGTGGCGCTTGCGTTGGAGTGATTGAGGACGTCGTAACGGAAATAAAGGAATAACAAGCTGATGATAATCAGAGCCATCATCCCGATGACACGATCCATGAAGACACTGAGCAGCGCCGCGCTGCGCTTTTGCGGCGCTTCTCGCATGGTCAGGAACATTTTCACCACGTCGCCACCGGTCGATCCGAGCATGAAGAGATTGAAAAACATGCCGATCATAAACAGCTGCCAGGTCCGCAACCAACTCATGCGGATGCCCTGCACAGCGAGGAGCACCTTCCAGCGGACTGTGGACAGCACCGAGCAGCAGAAAAAAACCCCCAAGCCCACCCACAGCCAGCGCCAGTCCGCCTGGCGCAGAGCCTCGAGCATTTGCGCGCGCTTTGCCGGATCATGGAAGACCCACCAAAGCAACCCGACGGTTACCGCCACCTGCAGCAGGGTGAGCAAGGTCTTCTTGTTCATGGACAAAGGGAACCGATCTAAATCGGTTTGCCCGGTCAAAGCGATCACAATTTCCCGGGGAGAATCCCCGCTACGCCCCCTTTTCGACGAGCCGATCATCCCCGTTCGCGGGACAGCCAGCGCGCCATCATCCCGCCTACGCTTGTCAATAATTTCGCGCGGCGTGTTAAACAATTTTTTATTCGCTCGCGCGCGCCTCTCCCATAAGGTCGGAATTTCACCCATGAAAAAGACCGCACCCATCGCTTTTGAGAAGGAGATCATCGACGAGTTGAAGTTCACGCTCGCGCGCGATTCCGTCACCGCCTCGCGCCGCGAATGGTGGATCGCCACATCGATGGCCATCCAGCGCATCATCATCGCGAGGATGATGAAGACCCTCGCCGTGCACAACGAGGGCAACGTGCGCCGCGTTTACTACCTTTCGATGGAGTTCCTCATGGGACGCCTCTTCGTCAACAACATGATCGCCGCGGGCGTGCTGGAGGAAGTCACCGAGGCACTGCAAAACCTCGGTCATCCCCTCGAGGAAACACGCGACGAGGAATACGACATGGCCCTCGGCAATGGCGGCCTCGGACGCCTCGCGGCTTGTTTTCTCGATTCTCTCGCCACACTGGACCTGCCCGCGGTCGGCTACGGGATCCACTACGAATACGGCCTCTTCAAGCAGGAGTTCCGGGACGGCTATCAGGTCGAACTGCCGGACGCGTGGATCCAATACGGTTCGCCATGGGAAATTATCCGCCCGCAGCACAAGCAGGAAATTCCTGTCTACGGCTACATCGAGGTGGTCACCGACGATAAGGGCAAGGAGAAGGCCGTTTGGGTCGGGTTCCGCAAACTGATCGGCATTCCCTACGACATTCCGATCCCGGGCTATGGCACAGAGACGGTGAACTTCCTCCGACTCTGGGAGTCGAAAGCGCCGGAGGAGTTCGATTTAGACGCCTTCAATCGCGGCGGATACGAGGAAGCCGTGCGCCAGAAAAACATGGCGGAGACGATCAGCAAGGTTCTCTATCCGAACGATCACACCGAGGCCGGCAAGGAACTCCGCCTTCTCCAGCAGTATTTTTTCGTCGCCTGTTCGCTTCGCGACATTATCCGCCGTTTCGAGAAGGACAACGCCGACTGGGAAACATTCCCCGACAAGGTCGCCATCCAACTCAACGACACCCACCCCGCCATCGGCATCCCGGAGTTGCAGCGCCTGCTCGTCGACGAACACGGTCTGCCGTGGAAAAAAGCGTGGTCGATCGTCACGCGCACCTTCGCCTACACGAACCACACGCTCATGCCCGAGGCGCTGGAAAAATGGGGCGTGAGCCTGTTCCGCAAGGTCCTGCCTCGCCACCTGCAGATCATTTTCGAGATCAACAAGAGCTTCCTCGAGGAGGTGGAGAAGAAATGGCCGGGCGACACGGACAAAAAGCGCGCCCTCTCGCTCATCGAGGAAGGCGGCGAGCAGATGGTACGCATGGGCAATCTCAGCGTGGTGGGCAGCCACTCGGTCAACGGCGTCGCCGCAATCCACACCGAACTCATAAAATCCAACCTCTTCCCCGATTTCCACGCCCTCTGGCCCAAGAAGATCAACAACAAGACCAACGGCATCACGCCGCGCCGCTGGCTGCTGGGATGCAACCCGCGTCTGGCCGATTTGATCACCCGCAACACCGGGAACGGATGGGAGCGCGACCTCGACCGCTTGCGCAAACTGGAACCGCTGGCTGACGAAGCTTCATTTCGCGAGGAATTCATGGCCGTGAAGCACGCCAACAAAATCAAGTTGGCCAAACGCATCCTCGACGAGTGCGGAGTCGAGGTCGACCCCTCGGCCATGTTCGACGTGCAGATCAAACGCCTGCACGAATACAAACGCCAGCATCTCAATCTCCTCCACATCATGGCGCTCTACCGGCGCCTGACCATCAATCCCGATCTCGACATTCCGCCGCGCGTTTTCATCTTCGCCGCGAAAGCCGCGCCCGGATACGACACGGCCAAGCTCATCATCAAGGCCATCAACGCCGTCGGCGCGAGGATCAACTCCGACGAGCGGATCAAAGGAAAAATCAAGGTTGTCTTCATGCCCAACTACCGCGTCTCTCTCGCCCAGCGCATCGTTCCCGCCGCGGACCTCTCCGAGCAGATTTCCACCGCGGGCAAGGAGGCCTCGGGCACCGGCAACATGAAACTTGCCCTCAACGGCGCGGTCACCATCGGCACGCTGGATGGTGCGAACGTCGAGATCCGCGAGGAAGTCGGGGACGACAACATTTTCATCTTCGGCAACACGGTCGAGGAGGTGCACAAACTGCAGGCCAAGGGCTACAACCCCGCCGAGTTCTACAAAGCCAACGCCGAGCTGGCTGCGGTCATCGACTGGCTCGGAACGGACTACTTCACGCCCAGCGAGCGCGGGGTCCTAACCCCGCTGCGCGACAATCTCCTCTACCACGATCCCTTCCTCTGCCTGGCCGACTTCGAGTCCTACTGCCAAGCGCAGGACAAGGTATCGAAGGCGTTCAAAGACAAGGCCCGCTGGGGCAGGATGGCCGTGCTCAACACCGCGCGCGTCGGCAAGTTCTCCAGCGACCGAACCATCGCCGAATACGCCAAGGACATCTGGAAGCTCAAGCCCGTCAAAGTGAATTGACGCCCGCTCACCTCTTTCGGCTGGCCTAGAGGGCGTGCCGGCCCCATCTTGGATGGATCGACAGCCGGCTGCGCGCCGGATCGCCCATGGCCAGCGTCACGTTCCAAAACGTCACCAAGATTTACCGCGGCCGCCGTGGCGAGGAAATCCCCGCCGTCCTCGACCTGAATCTGGAGGTGCCCGACAAATCGTTCGTCGTTCTTCTAGGTCCGTCCGGCTGCGGAAAAACCAGCACGCTGCGCATGGTCGCCGGGTTGGAAAACATCACCTCCGGCGAGATCCGCATCGGCGACCGTCTGGTCAACGATATACCCCCGGGAGACCGCGACGTGACCATGGTTTTCCAGAATTACGCGCTGTATCCCCATCTCAACGTGGCCGACAACCTCGCCTTCGGTCTGCGCGTGCGGAATTTTCCAGAAAAGGAAGTTGCACGCCGCGTGCGCGAGGCCGCCGCCATTCTTGGCATCGAGGAACTCCTCCATCGCCGTCCCCGCGATCTCTCCGGCGGGCAGCAGCAACGGGTGGCCGTCGGGCGGGCCATCGTGCGTCAGCCCCGCGTTTTTCTCTTCGACGAACCGCTCTCCAACCTCGACGCAAAGATGCGCGCGCAGTTGCGTGCCGAGTTGATCAAACTGCACCAACGCCTGCAGACGACGATCCTCTACGTCACGCACGACCAGTCGGAAGCGATGACCATGGGCAGCGCCATCGCCGTGATGCGCGAGGGCTCGGTTCAGCAGTTCGGGCCGCCGATGGAGCTTTACCGAAATCCACGGAACACCTACGTGGCCGGATTTCTCGGCAGTCCGTCGATGAACTTCGTGCGCGGAACCATCGAAAAAAGAAACGGCGGCGCCTTTTTCCGCGAGGCTGACGGGGGAATGCTCGAGATGGAATTGCCCCGACACGGCGAAATAGCCCCGTCCCCCGCACGCGAAGTCGTCCTGGGCCTGCGCCCGGAAAGTTTCCAGCCGCTTCTTCCCGGTGAGAAGCCGGACTCTGCCACATTCCCAGCGCATCTGGATATCGTGGAACCGACCGGCGCGGAATCCATCTGCTACCTCCAGACAGGGGCGAACACGCTCATCTGCCGCAGCAGGCATATCGTCAGTCCGCGCGAATCCGGACACCGCATGCTCTTCCGCGCCGACCCTTCGCAGGTCGTGCTGTTCGATCCGGGGGACGGGCACACGATCGGATGAGCACACATTTGTTACGCACCCGGGAGGCCGCCGAGGCGGTGGAGGCCGAAACCCTCGCCTCCTACGCGCAGCAGTCCTCCGCGTCGAGGGGACGGGCGCACGTGCAGGACAAGCACCGCTGGCGCACGGAATACCAGCGCGATGTCGCCCGGATCATCCATTCCGCCGCGTTCCGCCGCCTCGAATACAAGACACAGGTCTTTCTCAACGGCACGGGGGACCACTACCGGACGCGCCTCACCCACACCATGGAAGTGGCCTCGATCAGTCGCACGCTGGCCAGAGCACTCGCATTGAACGAAGACCTCGCCGAGGCGGTCGCCCTCGCCCACGATCTTGGACATTCCCCTTTCGGTCACTCGGGCGAAGAAACGCTCGACCATTTGCTGCAGGGGCACGGCGGATTCGACCACAATGACCAGAGCTTGCGCGTAGTCACACTGATAGAAAGTCCCTACGAAACTTTCGACGGACTCAATCTCACCTTCGAGGTGCTTGAGGGAGTGCAAAAACATGCCACCGCGCGCTTCGCGCCGGACCTCGGCGCTTATCCTTGCGCCAGTCTGGAAGGACAACTTGCGGACATGGCGGATGAAATTGCCTACTATTCACACGATGTTCAGGACGGAATCGAGGCGGGCCTGATCAGCCCCAGGCAGTTGCGTGATGTCCCGCTTTGCGCCGAAACCGCCGCCGCCAACGGACTCAATCTGGACGACACGGACACGAAGGAAGTGCGCCTCGCCCTGGCCCGCATCATCTCCAACACGCTGATCGAAGACGTGCTCCTCGCCAGCGCCGGGCGCATCGCGGACTCGGGGGTGAAAAGTTCGGATGACGCAAGGCGACACCCTTCCCTGCTGGTCGGTTACAGCGAGCGCATGGCCGTCCAGACGGACCAACTCAGATCGTTTCTCTACGCGAACCTTTATTTTCATCCCGTGGTCGAACAAGCAAACCGCCGCGCCTGCCAATTGATGGCCTCGGTCTTCGAAGCCTACATCCGCGACCCGGACGAAATCGGGCGCGAGGCGACGCGTAGAGTTCCGAACTGCGGGTTGCACCGCGCAGCCGGCGATTACATCGCCGGAATGACCGACCGATATCTCCTGCGCGAGCACGCGCGTCTCTTTCCTCAATCGTGACTTCCTTGCCGGGGGAACACCGCAAGGGAACAGCAGGCGTCTTGTCACGGGTTGCCGGGGTCGCCATCCTCATTTGGCTCGTATTGGCCGCGTTTCTCGCGCTCGGGCAGCAGTCAATGATCTACCACCCCTCCAAAGCCGCAGAGGAGAATCTCGACAAAGATTGTGCGAACCTCGGGCTGTTGCCGTGGATTGACAAAAACGGACAACGCATAGGATACGTTTCTCCGACCGCGTCCGATGACCCGCGCCCGCCTGCGGCAGTGCTGATCTGCCACGGCAATGCAGGCTATGCACTACACCGCTCGGTATGGATCGAGCTCCTCCGTGCATCCGCGCCGGACAACGCGGTGTCCGTTTACATTCTCGAATATCCGGGCTACGGCGCCAGGAAAGGACGTCCTTCGCAAGAAAACAACATCGCCGCGGCGGAGGAAGCCCTCGGAAACCTTCCGCCCAGCCTACCGGTGGTCGGTTTCGGGGAGTCGATGGGCACGGGTGTGGTCAGCGCCCTCGCCTCGCGCCATCCCAAGCGTGTCACCGGACTCGTTCTTGTCACGCCGTTCGACAGTCTTGCTTCGGTCGCGAAGCACCACTATCCGCTTCTCCCCGTTTCTTGGCTGATGCGCGATCAATACCCTTCGCAGAAGTGGTTGCGCGACTATGGCGGACCGGTCGCCTTTGTTGTCGCGGGACGCGACACAATCACCCCGCCCGAACGAGGCCGAGCGCTGTTCGCGGCTTATCACGGACCAAAATTGATGCTTACCGCTCCGGAAGCAGACCACAATGACGTTCTGGCAGATTTGCCCCCGCACGAATGGCAAAAGGCGGTGAGCTTCGCGCTCGGAAGCCGTTGAAAAATTTTATCTCCGGCGCTTGATGCCGAACGAATACCCGCTGCGGTGACGTCCGCCGCCGGCCGCGCGTGCTTTCACATGAGTGGCGGTCGGGTCGAGCAGCGTGGTGTATTTGTAATCGAAGCCGTCCAGCTTGAGCCGGTCGATTTTCATGCCGATGAACCGTTCGATCGAATCGATCATGGCAAGGTCCTCGGCGGTCACCAGCGTGAAGGCGTCACCCACCGCCTGCGCGCGCCCGGTGCGCCCGATGCGATGGACGTAGTCCTCGGGATGCCCCGGAATGTCGTAGTTGACCACGTGCGTGACGCCGGCGATGTCCAGACCGCGCGCGGCAATGTCTGTGGCGACCAGCACCTCGTAACGTCCGCTCTTGAACCCGTCGAGCGCCTCTTCGCGCTCGCGCTGCGTGCGATTGGAATGCAGCGCGACGACCGAGTGGTTTTCTTTCTTCAACTGGCGAGCGATGCGGTCGGCCCCGTCCTTGGTGCGGCAAAACACCAGCACGCAGTCGAAATTCGTTTTTTCAAGCAGAGCCGAAAGCAATTCGTATTTCTGATCCATCGCCACCGGATAGAAAGCGTGCGTGACCGTTTCGGCCGGCGAGCGGCGCAGGCCAATCTCGATTTTTTCGGGATCGTGGACGGAAAACTTGGCCAAGGACTCGATCTCACCCGGCATGGTGGCGGAAAAGAACAGAGTCTGCCGTTTCTTGGGCAGCTTTTGGATGATGCGGCGCACCTGCGGAAGGAATCCCATGTCGAGCATGCGGTCCACTTCGTCGAGAACAAGAAACTCCAGTCCGCCCAGCGGCACTTCGTTCTGCTCCATGAAGTCAAGCAGACGCCCCGGGGTGGCCACGATGATGTCGCTGCCGCGTTTGAGATCCTCGCGCTGTTTGCCGTAGCCCACGCCGCCGTAAAGCAAAGTGACACTGAGATCGGTGAAACGCGCGTAATCACGGAAAGCCGTCTCGACCTGCATGGCCAGTTCGCGGGTCGGCTCGAGCACGAGGCAACGCGGCGCCGCCTGGTGTGCGCCGAGCTTGCTCAGGATCGGGAGGCCGAACGCCGCCGTTTTTCCCGTTCCGGTTTGCGCGGAACCGATGAGGTCCTTGCCTTCAAGGATCGCGGGGATGGCGCGCAACTGGATCGGTGTGGGATCGACGAAGCCCATCGACTGCACGCCGTGCACGACAGGATCGGACAAACCTAACTCGTTGAAACCCATGAAAATTCCGCCGCTGGCGCGATAGCACCTTGGACCTGTTCAGTTATCGTCCAAGCCGCCCCCCGCGGCAAGGAACATCTCCGTCAGCGGGCGGACTTTTTCTTGGCCGTAACCCGCAGACCCTCGATCCGCATTTTTTTGTCCACGGCTTTGCACATGTCGTAGAGGGTCAAAGCAGCGACCGACGCGCCCATCAACGCCTCCATCTCCACCCCCGTCCGGGCTTGTGTGCGCACGGTGCAACTCACCCTCACCCCTCCCTGCCTGACATCGAAATCCACCTCCACCGCGTCGAGCGGCAGCACATGGCACAGCGGAATCAGACTGGCCGTCTGCTTGGCCGCTTGGATACCCGCCACGCGGGCCACCGCCAGAACATCGCCCTTCGGCAAAGCCTGTCTCTTGAGCAAGCGAATTGTCCCCGCGGCGCAAACCAGCGAGGCCTCGGCGGAAGCCTTGCGCGCAACGACAGGTTTTTCCCCCACGTCGACCATGCGCGCTTCTCCCCTTTTGTTCACGTGCGAGAGTTTCTTCATACCGTCCGAATAAAGACCGCTTCCGCTCCCGCGGCGAGTCCGGATGAGGGCACGCGGACCAAGGCGTTGGCTTTCGCGAGTGCCGTCAAGTCGCCGGAACTCGTCCAACGCAGCGGACACAATCCGCCGGGATCTTCCACCGCGGGCCACCACGTTTCCCGGGGATTTCCGGCAACGTCCGACAAAACGCGCGTCTGCCGCAGCACCGGCGCGGATGATCCACCGCGCATGGCTGCAACCGCCGCCTCGACAAACAGGTGCAGACAAACGAAGTGCGACAACGGGTTGCCCGGTAATCCGAAGGCCCATTCCTTTCCACGGCGGCCGACGATGAGCGGTTTGCCCC
>JBEDBL010000045.1:0-15101 GCA_041177245.1 Verrucomicrobiota bacterium | reverse complement strand
CTACACGCACAATGGCAACAGCCGGCTGGTCGGTGTCTCAGGACCGGGCAGCGTGACCGCCACGTTTGGTCGTGATGGTCGCAACCGCGACGTGAAGCGAACGATCAATGGCACGACGACCTACCTGATCTACGATGGCTGGAGCCTCGTTGCGGAATATGATGCGGCCGGTGTTCTCACCACGCGATACATCCACGGTCCGCAAGTGGATGAGATCTTGGCGAAAGTCACAACCGCCTCCACCACATTCCCGCTACCCGATGCGCTGGGCAGCACGATCGCCGTGACCGATGCAAGCGGTGCGGTGCTGGAGAGGGTGTATTACTCGGATGCGTTTGGCACGCCCACGTTCCAAGATGCTGCGGGCTCACCGTTGGCAGGAACGTCCACGGGAACAAGGTTCCTGTTCACGGGACGTGAGTGGTTGGCTGCGCTAAACCTCTACGACTATCGGAACCGGACTTACTCGGCAGAGTTGGGGAGGTTTATTGAGACCGATCCGATTGGGTTTGATGCCGGCGATCTGAACTTGTATCGGTATGTCGCCAACAGTCCGACGGTCGCTACTGATCCAAGTGGCAAGGTTCTTCTCCCTGCGGCCGTTACCGCGGCAGTAGCTGCTCTGAAAGGCTTAGAACATTCTATCTGCGACAAATTTGCGATGGACTCGGCTGCTCAAGCAAAGACCGATGCCGAAAAGCACTGTTTGGTATCTTGCAACTACAGCAGGTGCATAGGAAAAACTTCGGGGTTCCTTCAGGGGGCTGTCCAATCGTTCATCGGAGGCATAATCCACGAGATTATCCAAACAGGAAGCGTAGGTAATACGTGGCAGGGTGCCATTGCTGATATACGCTCAAATTTAGTTGGGATCGTGGGTGGACTCAACCCGTTCAGCGACTGCAAATCGAGCTGCGATCCCTGTAAAGGCAAGTGGAATCCATAGCTCCATGAAGTCTTTCGTTTTTTGGCTTGCCGGAGGCGCTCTGGTGATATCGTTGATTGTTAACGCTCTGCTTGCAGCGATGAACTGGAACCTCCAGGCATCTCTTGAGGTCTCGAGCTTTCTTTCTAGTCGCCCTCCAGTCGAAGAGGTATTAGCCCGCTTCGGGCCGCCAGTTGAGAGTTTCCCGAACAGTCATTCGATCAAGCAACGCGGGTGGCGACTGCCACCGTGGAACTCTTCGTCTCCTGTAGTCGTCTTTGCGTTTGGTCGGGCGCAAATGATATTTGTCACATTTGATGCGTCACAAAAAGTGTTTGCATTCTGGGTTTCCTCCTCGTGATGTGCCGAAAGGGACCTCACATTTTGACGGTTTTGCGCCGCACGCGTGCAGGCGTCACCATGGACTGCACGTTCGACAACTGCGGAGGAGGCTGCGGTGACGGTAGGTTGGCAAGCGGCGCAGCGGCGGACAAAACTCAGAGGAATACTCCCGCGGACTTCGACGGATGCAGTCCTTAACGTCATGTCCAAAAACGGTGAACCCAAATGATCGAGCCTAATTTTGGAGAAGGACAGCTTCAGCAAGTTGTAAATACAGCGTTTACGCAATTTGCTCTCAACCACCATGGTGTTCACGCAAATCCAATCATCCCGACACTTGTAGCAGAGCACGGGCTTGGGTGGGACACCGCATTCTATTTTCCTTGGCTTGGCTACTTGCCTCTGGACAACCATGATGGCTGCAACTTCTTTATCCAATATAAAGCATCAAAGCTCATTGAAGGCACAAGAGGTGCGCAGTGGCAGGAGTGGAAAGATAGGTATTTTCGCTTTCAGATTCCTCATATAGTAAAGAAAGGAAAGACCCATGTTCCTGACTATCATCAATTCGATTCGCTAAGGTGCCTTGCTGAGTACGGTTGTGAGGTTTACTACGCCACGAATCACGTGACCTCCCGTGAGGATCTATTCGCAGAGGCTGACTCTTGCGAACTCTTGGAAAAGATTCCCTTTTTGGACGTTCGAGATATGGCCGACCGCCATTTTTACGTCACATTCACTGCCGCATCAGACCATTTTTATCTTCATAGCTATCCAGTAAAGGCTCGCCGACTAACCGGATTTCAGGCCTTGAATGCTGTTTGTGAGGGTAAGAGAACAGATCTGACAGAGGGTAACGAGAAGCTTCTTGGCGGCCTCAAGGTTCTTGCAGAGTCTAACGAAGGTGTCATTCGCTATATTGAGCAATACCATCAACTCGACGAGGTGAACTTGCCTGCAGTAAGGAAATTTCGAGCGCTTGCGAAGTTCTACTTCCTTCGGGCCGCATTTCGGCAGGTTGTGGGCGCAAACCTCTACAGGATCTAGCAAACCAAATGAGATAACAAGCGCATGGAGAGCAACCGCTGACCCCCTAAGTTAGAATGTTTCCCTGCAATTCTAACCCTTGTCCTGCATCGAGTGGGTGCTTCCGGTCAGGCTGGCCTGACCCCGCAAAAGAGGACGGTTGCAAAGTGAAGCTCCACGCCATTAGACCATCAGGACAAGTAGAACAAAAGAAAGGAATCGATTCAGCGGTGAGCAAACTATCCGGATCTTGAAAGAAATTCAAGCTGGCGGGAAAATGATGGCGGTCTGTGCGGAGCACAACATCAGCGCAGTTGCCTGCTACGCGCGGAAGCGCAAGTATCGCGGGATGGGTGTCGGCGTGGCACGGTATTTGTCTGCGTTGGAAGATGAGAACACGCGGCTCAAGTGCTCAAGCGCATTAGGCTGAAATCACCCGCCAAGCAAGGCTTCCTGTCAGCGAGCCAGCGGCCTCACCGTCTCTCTTTTTGAAATCCACAAAGATATAAAACAATGAGCGAAAGACGTCAGGTGATTTTCTTCGTCGATCTTTTGGGAGCCCGATCGCGATGGTCTAAAGGTGGAAGAGCAGCGGCCGAACTAGCCTTCCAAGATTTTCGGAACCTGATTGCACACTCCATCAAAGGCCGCCAGTCGGACGAACTGATTCACGGCTTAATTGAAACAGACGCTGCCGCTTTGACTTTTGCGAATGTTCAGTCGGCTTTAGACGTCGGCAAAAAGATGTTTTCGGCTGCATTTGAGCAGACGAAAAACGAAAAAAGTCGCCGACCATGGTTGCGCGGTTGTATTGTGGCTAGAGATGGAGACAGTCCACTACGAACTGCTTCTAATTTCAGCGGGCCAATTTCCCAAGTCGAATTGATGCTCTACAACCCGGCTCTGCTGAACGCTATTTCGGTGGAAAAGTCTGGCTTTAAAGGCATGCGCCTTTTGGTGAGTAAAACCCTAATCAGCCCGGTGCTCACGAAGGAAAACAAACTCTCAATCGGAAGCCTCAGTTTTATTACACTGAAAAAACTCCGCAACAGCACATACCCAAAACGGATTGAGGGGGGATTCATCGACTATTTGTGGATGGCGACGGAAGACGCGGAACGTTTGACAGCGATGGAAAGAATCATGGCGCGGCGTCTTCGTGCCTCCGCTCACGATGCTGAGGAGTTCGCCCAAGCTGCTGCGACCCAAGTCTTATTTCATGAGTGTGCCGCAATTATTGGGTCGCTGCTGACACGTCAATACTTTCAGAGTTTGAAGACCGGGAGGCGAGCGGCCAAGTCACAGCAATTAGCAGCAA
This sequence comes from Verrucomicrobiota bacterium, assembly GCA_041177245.1. Classification (GTDB taxonomy): domain Bacteria; phylum Verrucomicrobiota; class Verrucomicrobiia; order Chthoniobacterales; family JACTMZ01; genus JACTMZ01. The sequence goes on along the minus strand of JBEDBL010000045.1, from coordinate 11,490 downwards.
ACAAGATTTGATCCGGCCATGTCACTTAACCGAAGCCGCCGCGATCAAAGTCAAATTTTGTCGTCTTGGCCCAATTTTGCCCGAACTCGCCACTAAGTTCGCCAACACGCTTAGCTTCATTGCCGCCGCAGAACTGCATTCATTGATTCCTTCGGACTGATACTTTCATGCTCTCTGATCTCAGGCGAGGGTGTTTGTCCAGAAATTGCTAAGACGCTGTGTTTTAGTATGTCCTTGCAGATTCCAGCTTTTGTGCTAAACGTTAACGAATTAGTAGATCAATGACTAAAAGCCGATGCGTATCCCAGAAACACCGCCCCAACTGAGTGACCTGCTGGCAGAGGAAAGGCCGCCGGAGCGGATGATGCAGCTTTTTTCTCTCGTGCGTCAGGCTAGGACCCAGCGTCACTACTTGCACTGGGACAAGCTGCGGCGCTACACGCCGCCGCCCGGAGTCAGCCACCGGGAATGGTGGATGGTGCAGAAACTCTCACGCACCGATGCGCTGAAGCCGATCCCGCTTCATGACAACATCCAGCGCCCGTTCCAGTTCGCGGTTCCCGAGCTGGTGATGGAGGAACTCCATGAGATCGACCTTGGAGCGGGGGGGCTCGTCAGCATCCCGGAGCCGATCACCAATCCACAGACCCGCGACCGGTATCTGGTGAGTTCATTGATGGAAGAGGCCATCACCTCCAGCCAGCTCGAGGGCGCTGTGACGACCCGAGAGGTGGCCAAGGAAATGATCCGCTCGGGACGCAAGCCGCGCGATACCAGCGAGCAGATGATCTTGAACAACTACGCGACGATGCAGCGAATCCGGGCTTTGAAAGAGTCGCCGCTGACGCCCGAAATGGTTTTTCAAATCCACCGCTTGGTGACAGAAAAAACGCTGGATTATCCGACGGCAGCGGGGCGCCTGCGTCGCGCCGACGAGAAACGGGTGGTGGGTGATGACTACGGGCAAATTTACCACGACCCGCCGCCGGCCGAGGAGTTGGAAGCCCGCATGGCCGCGATGTGTGCCTTCGCCAACGCGGAAACGCCGGACTTTTTCATTCATCCGGCCGTGCGCGCCATCATCCTTCATTTCTGGCTGGCCTACGATCATCCGTTCGTTGACGGCAACGGGCGCACGGCGCGTGCGCTGTTCTACTGGGCCATGTTGCACAGCGGTTACTGGCTGTTCGAGTTCATCTCCATCTCTAGCATACTACGCAAAGCTCCGGGGAAATACGGCCGGTCCTTCCTTTACACCGAGACGGACGACAACGACCTCACGTATTTCCTCATCGCGCAAAGCCAAGTCATCCGCAGTGCGATCCGCGAACTGCACACCTACATCGAACGCAAGACGGCCGAGATGCGCGAGGTGGAATCCCACATGCGCGCTCTCGATCTTTTCAACCACCGTCAGGCGGAGATCATACGGCACGCGCTCAAGCATCCTGGTCACCGCTATACCTTCGCCAGCCACCAAAAGAGCCATGGCGTCGTGTATCAGACGGCTCGCACAGACCTGCTCGGCCTTGCCGAGCGCGGTGTCCTCGACAAACGCAAGAAAGGCAAACAGACCCTCTTCCTCGCTCCGTCGGACCTTTCCGCCAGACTCCTCAAACTCGAGAGGGAGGCTGGTGCGTAAGTCGGGTAGGAGATGGCCGGTCGTGCATTTGCTGGGTCAATCGGCAACATTGGCTCAAACATTTCAGTGCGCCGAACGTGCTTGAACTTTCTTAGGTCGCCTACTCTCTTTCCGCCCGGGTCGCTCTGAGTTAGGGCAAATGGACGTATGTGTCAGCCGCATTAAGCGCATGCTGAAAAGTAGGCTACGAATTGGGAGCGAACGTGTTAACGGCTGCAAACTCGACGCGCAACGCGGGATGAAGTAACTCTTTCGATATGAGCCGCGTGGTCCTCAACAAAAGCTTGATCAGCTGGGCGGTCGATCGATCGCGCGTCGATAAAGCTGCTTTGGTCGCGAGGTTCCCCAAACTGCCGCAGTGGGAGTCGGGTGAGTTGCAGCCCACCTTCAAGCAGCTGGAAGCCTTCGCCAAGGCCACTCTGACGCCCTTTGGGGCGTTCTTCCTGCCCGCGCCGCCGGATGAGAAGTTGCCGGTGCCTGATTTTCGCACGATGCGAGATACGCGGCCGCGGCGTCCGAGTGCGGCTTTGCTGGAGACGATTTACCAGATGCAGCGTCGGCAGGAGTGGATGCGGGAATACTTGCTGGAAGAGGGCGTTGATCCATTGCCGTTCATTGGAACTGTCACTATGGAATCCAGTCCGTTGGCCGCCGCGGAGAGTATCCGCCGCACCCTCGGCATGGAGGACGGCTGGGCGGAGTTGCACCCGACGTGGTCCAATGCGCTGCTGGGATTGCGCCGGGCGGTGGAAGAAACCGGCGTGCTGGTGGTTATCAACGGCGTGCTTGGCAACAACACTCATCAGTCGCTGGATCCGGAAGAGTTTCGCGGGTTCGTGCTCTGCGACCGCCACGCGCCTCTCATCTTCATCAATGGGGCTGATTTCAAATCCGCGCAGATGTTCACGCTGGCGCATGAACTGGCGCATCTGTGGCTCGGGAAAGACGGGGTCTTCAACTTGCCGGATCTCCAGGCCTCCGAGGATGAGACCGAGAAATTTTGCAATCGCGTGGCGGCGGAGGTGCTGGTTCCCTCGCGTGAATTGGAAGATTGCTGGCCGCAAGTGAAGACCGCCAGCGACCCCTTCAACGCGCTGGCGCGACGATTCAAGGTCAGTGAAATCGTGGCGGCTCGTCGCGTGTTGGACCAAGAACTGATTTCGCGCGAGAGATTCTATACCTTCCTGAAAGCTTACCGGGATGACGAAAGGCGCAAAGCGGCCCGCAAGTCCCCCGGCGGTCATTTTTACCGCACGCAGGATGTGCGCATAGGTCACCGTTTTGGTAGCGCGGTTGTTCGCGCGGCGCGCTCCGGGCGCTTGCTCTACCAAGACGCCTATCGACTGACGGGGCTCTATGGGCGGACATTCGATCAATTCGCCCAGCAGTTGGGCTTGAACCCATCGTGAGCACTGCTCCGGACAGGTTCGTGCTCGATGCAAACGCCTTCATTCAGGCGAAACGCAGGTTTTACGGTTTGGATTTCTGTCCGGGATATTGGGGCACGCTTATCTGGCATTACCAGCAAGGCAGGATCTGCAGCATCGACAAGATTCGCGACGAAATCATGCGAGGTGGTGATGATCTTGCGCAGTGGGTAGATCAGCATTTTGGTGCTGCTGCCTTCGCTGATACCGGAACTACTGCCGTAGCTGACGCTTACACGCAAATGCTGGCTTGGGTAATGGCCCAGACTCATTTTCTCAACTCAGCCAGAACTGAGTATCAGCAGGTGGCTGATGGTTGGCTGGCCGCTTATGGCAAAGCCAGCGGATGCATTGTGGTCACCTTGGAGGAATACGATCCTCTTCGGCGCAATAGGGTGCCTTTGGTGAACGTGTGCCGTGCGTTTGGTGTGGAGACCATCACGCCGTTCGAGATGTTGCGCAAGCTGGGCGTCAAGCTCGATTGGAAGGCTCCTTAACAGAGTCGGGGAGGCTGTCTATCAGCCTCGGATCGATTCACTGGGGGAGATTTGGTGCGCCGTTGGTGTTTGGGGTCGATTTTCTTTTTGACATTTGGCCACCGGTATCTGAGTTATGGATCTGCGTTCGGTATCTTGAGATCAAGTGCCGCGCGCAAAGCATCAAGCCCCCCAGCTTATGAGAATCATCAAGTCTGCGTTGTCGCGCATCGATTCGGGTGCAAGGCGGCCCTGCTATACAATGCGCGGCAACCCCGCCTGCTCCTCTTTAGGAAACTTGGCCTGCCGCAGGCCTTAACTTTCTTTCATGGCGACCGCTCTCAAAGTCTACGGTCCGTTTGAAGTTCCTTGCGCCAAGAACGGGGCAACTAAGTTCATTGATCGACCACATAAGCGGTTGTTCCTCGAGAAAATCGCGACCGAGAATCTCTCTAAAAAGCAAGGGTGCTACATTTTCGCTCTCCGCGCTGGCAGGGGCTTTTGCCCTTGGTATGTGGGCAAGGCCACAAAGACGATGCATCAAGAGTGTCTCGGGACCTACCAGATGCATCAATACAATGCTGTCATTGCGAAAAGCCACAAAGGCAGCCCGGTCATGTTTTTCGTTTCGCCCGAAGGGACCAAAAAGAAGGTACCCAAGGCGATTTGTGCTGAGATGGAAGCCGCTCTCATTCAGGCGGCCCTCAGCGAAAATCCGCATTTAAGAAATGTGCAGAGGGCTAAGGTCCCTGCATGGGGGATCGACGGGGTTCTTCGTGGTAGACACGGAAAACCCACCGAGCGGGAGTCGGCATTTAGGAAAATGATGGGGTTTTGAGCGCCCATAGAATTTTCAATGAGCACCTTTTTCTACAGCATCAACGAGAGCGTGAAAAAGATCACGTCGAACCGGCGTTGCTATTCGTGAATCCCTGAGCCATGGGCAAACTTTTCCCTCCAGTCCTACGTCATGCAGGCGTGTCTGTGCCCGTTGTGGTCGGAGTGCTCTTGGCCATGTTTCTGGTCCTGCGGTTCGCGCAGGCAAGTGGCTATGAAGCGTGGTTCTCCACGGATGTTGGCGCAGTCGCGGCTGCCGGTTCCTCCGCCTACGTTGAATCGTCCGACGAATTCTCGCTGCAAGGTTCTGGTGCGGGTGTCGGCGGGGTAGGCGACGAGTGTTTTTTCACCTACCTCTTTCTGCGCGGCGACGGCAGCATCACCGCCAAGCTTCTCGATGTCGAAAATACCAATGCCGATGCCATCGGGGCGATTACCTTCCGAGAGGGAACGGACCCCGGCAGCCGACAGGTCGTTTTCGGAGCAAGACCGGACGGATCCCTGCGGTTGATTGTTCGAAGTTCCTCGGGCGCCTCATCGACTGCCAGCTCCGTCTCGTCGGGCTCGTTTCCGCAATGGCTCCGGCTGACGCGGACGGGAAGCAGTTTTGCCTATTACACCTCCGCGGACGGGGTAGCTTGGACTGCGCACGGTAGTGTTGCCGTGTCGATGGACGCCGTGGTTCGGATTGGCCTGGTGGTCAGCTCCGCCGACGACGGCAATCTCTGCACCGCAGTCTTCCAGGGTGTGGCAACCACCGGCAACACCGATGACATTGATCTCGACGGCTTGTCCGATGCTTGGGAGTGGCAGTATTTCGGAGGACTCATCCACGGCCCGGCAGACGATCCTGATCAGGATGGATTGACCAACCTGCAAGAGTTCGGGCTTTCCGCTCAACCGAACAACCCAGACACCGACTCCGATGGAATGTCTGACGGTTGGGAGGCAGCCAACGGACTAGATCCATCGGCAAATGATGCTGCGAGCGATGGTGATGGTGACGGGCTGACTAACTTGCAGGAGTTCGTGCTTGGGACTCATCCCTTGTCTTCCGATACGGATGCCGACGGGGTTCCCGACAAATGGGAGGTTGATCATGGCACGAACCCGCGGACTGCAGATGCGGCCGAAGATCCTGACGGAGACGGCATCAGCAATCTTTTGTCCTATCAGCTGTCCAGTTCGGTCATTGCGCATCTCGCGCTGGATTCCGGGAGTGGGGGAATTGCCGTCGATACCTCCGGCAATGGTAACAACGGCACTTTGATGAATGGCCCCTCGTGGGTTGCGGGCTGTGCCGGGGGAGGGGCCCTTGGATTTGATGGTTCGGACGACTACGTGTCCCTCCCGACTATCGATGTAGGCGACCATTTTACCCTCGCCATGCTGGTCAAACTCCCCACAGCGCCGCCCGCCAACTCTCGTGCGCTCCTGGCCAATTCGCCGAGTGGTGCGGCTACGGACGGCTTCCGACTGTTTGTTAACTCCTCCTCAACTTCTGACCGTCGCCTTGTTCTCGAGACTGGCAATGGGACTGCCGCTGCCGTGGCTACCTCCACCGTCGGGGCTGTCCCGGCGGGTGGTGTGTGGGCCCATGTTGTTGCGGTTGTCGATCGCGGGCTTGGCACTGCAGCTCTCTACGTCAATGGCGTCGAGGTTACAGACCTGTCTGCTGTTCGCACCGACTTCGCAAAGAATCTTGCCCTGCAAGTTGCGCGCCTGTCGGACGGCACTGCTTACTTCGAGGGTCAGCTTGACGAGGTTCAGGTTTACGGGCGGAAATTCAGTGCGGCCGATGTTGCAGCCTTGGCTGCAAAGCAACTGGCTTTGCCTGTCCCCATGTCGGGGTTGGCGCTTTGGCTCAAGGCCGACGAGGGCGTGGATGCTGATGGAGCTTCGAACGTGCTTAAATGGACGGATTTCTCCGGCCGAGGCAACCACGCCGTCCAAGGCAATTCAGCGCTGCGTCCTCGACTGATTTCCAATGCCGTGAATGGTCGCCCGGCTCTTCAGTTCGATGGAATTGATGACTTCCTCGATTTGCCACCGGCGACGGCTGCTAATATGTCCTTGAGCGATTTTCGCAATGGATTGACGGCTTTTATCGTGGCCCGGCCGACTGTTCTGCAGACCTCAGCCCGCTTCTTGACCCTTTCGCGAGGAAGCAGTTCACACGTTGTCAGCATTGCCTACAACAAGCCCTTCTCCTACTCGGAGATGAGCAGCAACCTCGAGTATTACCTCAGCAACCCGAATTCAGGCGTGTCCAGTGTTGTGGCCTGGCGCGCGTTGAATGCAAAGCGCTTCGCTTTCCATCAAGTCACACAGTCTCCCTCATCCGCTGGCAACGGAACGGTTGAGATCAGGGGCAACGGATCGTTGCTGGCCACAGGCGAAGTTCCTCTGCCGAGCTACAGCACTGCGCAGCCGCGGGACAAGAACTACGTCGGCCGCAGCTCTTTCGCCAATCAGCCTTTCCTGAACGCCGATATTTCCGAGATTCTGCTCTACCAACGGCCTCTCTCCGCGACCGAGCGCCGCGAGGTCGACTACTACTTCTACAAGAAATACCGGCTTTCGATTTATCTCCCGCCGCCAAACATCTCTCCAGCGACAGGCACCTCCGCTGCCTCGTCGATCGCGGTGCAGATCGCGGCGACCGAGACGCCGCCGGCTGGAGTGCAGGCTTTCATTCGTTACACCACGGACGGAAGCGAGCCGACATGGAATTCTCCCGGGTTCAGTGGCACAGCGGGATCGTTCAATTTGCTGCGCTCCGCGGTGGTCAGAGCGAAGGTGTTTCTCGACCCCTACACATCGAGCGGATCCTCGTCCTCCCAATACTGGATCAACGATGCAGATCAAGATGGCTTGGACGACGGTTGGGAAGCCACTTACGGCTTCAGCTCTTCCGATCCTGCTGATGCGGCAGGTGATCTCGATGGCGATGGATTGAGCAATCTGCGCGAGTTCCAGTTGGGCACGCATCCGGGGGCGGTAGATTCCAATGGCGATGGCTTTACCGATTACACCGCGGTGCAGATGGGCTGGGATCCCATCTCATTGGACTCGGATGGCGACGGCTTGAGTAACGCGACCGAACTTTCGCTCGGCACCGATCCCTTCTTGGCCGACACCGATGGCGATGGTGTGTCGGACCAAGTTGACGCCCACCCTTTGGACCCGACTCGTTCCGCCCAAACGCCGCCCAACCCCGCAGACACGGTTGCGCCGGGCATCCAACTTGAAACCCCGGCGCATGCCGTTCTGCTTCCGTAACCGCCGAGTTGATCCCTATGAAGCGCCCCACTCTTGCTCGTCCGAATCTCCCAGCTTTTGGCTGGCGCGTTATCGCAGTGGTCTTGCTGCCGTGCACCGCGTTGGTCGGGCTTCCGCTTTCGGTCTTGGCCGCACCCGCTCAAGGTTCCACTCAGCCGTCGAATGCCTTGGACTCCGGTGCCATGCCGCCTCCGGTGCTGACGCCAACCAATGTCACGGTCAATCGTGTGTTACCGGCGGAGGCGGCCCGCCCCGCTCGATCCGGCGGGGACGTCACGGACCAGGATATCTTTCTGCGCCGAGTTTTGGCTGAGCCGCTCGTTCCGGTTGCCGGTGTTCCTTCTCCGGTTGAGAACGCAGCGCTGCTGGCAGCCCTTGATGCGTTTGCTATCCGGTCAAATCCGGATGACTCCTCAGCTCTCGAAGCATTCCTCACGGCTTACCCGTCATCTCCGTGGCGTGTCTCGCTCCTGAACAACCTGGGTGACTTCTATTTCCGGACTGGGCAGTTCTCGCGGGCTATCGCGTCGTTCCAACTTTCATGGGACGCGTCCAAAAATTTGCAGGACGCCCAGGGACGCATGCTTGGTGATCAGGCCTTGGGGCAGCTAGCGAAGATGCGAGCGCGCATCGGGCAAGTCGAAAAGCTCGACGAACTCATGGCCGCAGCTGGTGACCGCGTTCTGACGGGTTCGGCCAGCGAGGCCATGGCCGGAGTAAGGGAAGGGTTGTGGCGCATGAAGCTGGATCCGGGTAGAGCATTTCATTGTGGTCCGTTTGCTCTCGCCGGTATTCGCGAAGCCCGCAAACTTCCCGATGCCTACAACGCGCGGCTCATGGCCCCGAAGACCTCTTCGCGAGGATTCCAGATGGCCGAACTGCAAGAGATGGCGACCGATCTCGGTATGCCTTCCGAGGTGGTCAAGGCCGGTCCCGGCGCGGAACTCACTGCGGCCATGCTCCCGGCTGTGGTTCATTGGAAACTCAACCACTACGCTGCCGTGCTCAAGCGTGATGGAGACAGATTTCTTGTCAAAGACCCGACCTTTGGTCCCGGGACCACGTGGGTTTCAGACAAAACACTAATGAATGAGGCCTCTGGGGTCTTTTTGGTGCCTCGGGGGACATTCGGAAATGGTTGGACCAAATTGAGTGTTGCACAGGCTAAGCAGATCATTGGACGCGGCTTCACGACCGGCACTGACAACGATGCCACGACTTGCGAGGACGAGAAGGAGGGCGGGAACGACAGCGGGAATGGCAAACGCATGACGGCCTATAAGTTTACGTCCATGCTTGTCAGCCTGCATCTTTACGACTTCCCAGTCGGCTACACGCCCCCGGTTGGTCCTGCACTGGATTTCAAGATCATGTATAACCAGCGGGACGCCAATCAGCCCGCGGTCTTCGACTACTCCAACTTCGGGCCGAAGTGGACAATGAATCTTGTGGGCTACGTTCAAGATGACCCGATGAACCCCTCGGCCGACTTGAAGATTTATCGCATTGGCGGCGGTTACCGTTACACGGATTTCAACCCCGCCACACAGACCTTTGCGGTGCAGACCAAATCGCTCGATGTGCTCAAGCGGCTTTCAAGTTCGCCTATCAAATACGAGCGGCTCAAAACCGATGGAAGCCGCGAGATTTACGAGGAGTCCAATGGCAGCACCGTCCCGGGCCGCAAGGTTTTCCTTACCAAGATTATTGACCCGCAGGGCAATGAGCTGCGTCTGCATTACGACAGCCTCAAGCGCATCACGGCCATTACAGATGCCGTAGGGCAGGTGAGCACGCTCACCTACGGGCTGGCCGACAAGCCCTACCTGATCACCCGCATCACCGATCCGTTCGGCCGCTCGGCGCGCTTCGACTACGATGCACAGGGCTGGCTCATCAAGATCACCGATGTGATCGGAATCGAATCCTCCTTCACCTACGGCCCGGGCGATTTTGTCAATTCGCTCACCACGCCATACGGCACCACCCGATTCACCTTTGGTGAAACTGGACCGGAGCGCTGGCTGGAAGCTACCGATCCCTATGGCGATAAAGAGCGCATCGAGTTTCGTCACCATGATGTGGTCAACAACAACCGCGAGGTGCCCATTCCTAACACCGAGACCCAAGTGCCCAGCGGCATCAGCGGACCGCCTCTCACCAACGACTACCTGAGCGAACGAAACACGTTCTTCTGGGATAAGAAGGCCATGAAGATGGCCCCGGGCGACTACAGCAAGGCCCGCATCACCCATTGGCTGCACCTCGATGGCAACCTGAACGTGGTCTCCAGCATTCCGGAGAGCCGGAAAAATCCTTTCGAAAGTCGCGTCTGGTTCACTTACCAAGGCCAAACCGCGTCCAACAGCACCAACCCGGGCATGATTGCCCGGCCCAAGACCATCTCGCGCGTGCTCAGCGATGGCACGACGCAAGTTTACCGCTACACCTACAACGACATCGGTCAGGTCACCAACTTCATCGACCCCGAGACGCGCAACTTCACCTACGTTTACGCCGCCAACAAGATCGACCTCTTGGAGGTGCGCCAGACCCGCGGTAGCGCCAACGACCTCGTGCAGTCGTTCACCTACAACAGCCAGAATCTTCCGCTGACCTCGACGGACGCCGCAGGCCAGACAACAACTTACACTTACAACGCCCGCGGACAGGTGCTCACCGTCACCAATCCCAAGGGCGAGGTCACGACCAACACCTACGATTCTCTCGGACGACTCGCCCAAGTCGTGGGCGCGCAGCCCGGGGCGACGACCACTTTTACCTACGACGCCTTCAACCGTGTGCGCACCGAGACAGATTCCGAGGGCTACACGCTGACCTACGACTACGACGCGTTCGACCGCTTGACCAAGGTGACTTTCCCGGATGGCACCTTTGCCCAGATGGTCTATGACCGCCTCGACCTCGCCGCCCGGCGGGACCGCGAGGGACGCTGGACGCGCAACTACCACAATGCCCTGCGCCAGTTGATTGCCGTGCGCGATCCTTCCGGCCGCACCACGAACTACGAATGGAGCCTTGGCGGCCCCTTGCAGGCGCTTACCGATGGAGGAGGTAACGTGACCCGCTGGAAATACAACGAGGCCTCGCAAATGATCGAAAAGACGTATGCCAACGGCTCGACCTACTCGTTCACCTACGACAATGCGAACCGTCTTGCCACCCGCACTGACGCGCTCGGCCAGATTACGACCTACGCGTGGTTCCGGGACAACAGCCCCAAGAGCCGCACCTACTCGAACACGGTCAACCCGACCAAGAACGTCTCGTTCACTTACGCCCAGCAATACAACCGCCTGACCTCCATGACCGATGGCTCGGGCACCACCTCCACCGGCACGACCACCTTTGATTACTACCCCATCGGCGGCACGCCGGTCCTCGGCGCGGGTCGCCTCAAGGAACTTAACGGTCCGCTTTCCAGCGACCTTCTTGAATTTTCCTACGACTCGCTCGGCCGCATGACCGAGCGCAAAGTCAACGGCAACGCCACCACCTACGGCTACGACAGCCTCGGCCGCCTCACTCAGACGACCAATGCCCTCGGAGCGTTCACCTACACCTACGTCAACCAGACCGGGCGGCTGGCCGGTGCGAGCTATCCCAACGGCCAGACCGTGGCCTACGATTACTACCCGAATGTTGCCGCCACCAGTGGCACCGGCAATGGCGACCAGCGGCTCAAGCAAATATCCAACAGCCGCTCCGGCACGCTCTACTCACGCTTCGACTATGGCTACAAGGTCGAGGGGGCCATCAATTCCTGGACCAAGACGCTGGGCGCGGCCAACCCTGTCGATATGGC
>JBEDBL010000044.1:0-16069 GCA_041177245.1 Verrucomicrobiota bacterium | reverse complement strand
GACCGGTTCCGCTACACGCGGTCGGGCGGCGCCTGGACGGTCGATCGTCTGGCGCCTTGAGGTCAGGTCTGGACGCTGTCGTTCCGCTTCGCTAGTTTTTCGGCCGCAATTATGGCCAAAAGCAAAGCTCCCGTCGGCAACATGGTGATCGCCCAGAGCGGTGGACCGACCATGGTGATCAACCAAAGCCTTATCGCCGCCGTCCTCGAGGCGAAGAAGCACAAGCAGATCAAGAACATCTACGGTTCCCTGCACGGCATCGCGGGCATCCTCGGCGAAAATTTCATCGATCTGCGCAAAGAAAGCGCGGCAACGCTCGAGGCGGTGGCAAAAACGCCGTCATCGGCGCTCGGTTCCGTGCGCAAGAAGCCGACCAAAGACGACTGTCTGGCCATCTTCAAGTTCCTGCAAAAATACGGCGTGCGTTACTTTTTCTACATCGGCGGCAACGACACGGCCGAGACAACGCACATCATCAACGAGGAAGCCAAAGCCAATCACTACGACCTCCAATGCTTCCACATTCCCAAGACGATCGACAACGATTTGCGGGAGAATGACCACACGCCGGGTTTCGCCAGCGGCGCGCGCTTCGTGGCCGAGGCGTTCATGGGTGACAATCTCGACAACCGCGCGCTTCCCGGAGTAAAAATCAATATCATCATGGGGCGGCACGCGGGCTTCCTCACCGGGGCCGCGGCACTGGCCCGCGTCTATCCCGATGACGGACCGCATCTCGTCTACTTCCCCGAGCGTCCGTTTGACGAAGGCAAGTTCGCCAAGGACGTGGAGCGTGTTTACAACAAGCTCGGACGCTGCGTGGTCGCTGTTTCCGAGGGCATTTGCGACAAAAACGGAACAGCCATCGCGGCCAAGCTGAGCAAGGAAGTCGACTCGCACGGCAATGTGCAACTCAGCGGGTCCGGCGCATTGGGAGATCTCCTTTCGGGCATCGTCAAAAGCAAAACCAAGATTTCCCGCGTGCGCGCCGACACCTTCGGCTACCTGCAGCGTTCGTTCCCTGACATCGCCTCGTCGGTCGATTCGTCCGAGGCCCGCGAAGTCGGCAAACTCGCTGTCCGCCACGCCTTAGCCGGCAAGGCGCAGAGCGGTTCGGTCACGATCAACCGCAAGCCCGGCAAAAAATACGTGCCGTCCTACGGACTTGTCGAGTTGCGCAAGGTCTCGAAGGAAACTCGCCACATGCCCGACAAGTTCATCAACAAGGACGCCAACAACGTGACGCCCGCCTTCATCGCCTACGCCAAGCCGCTGGTCGGCAATCTGCCGGAGATCGGCCGATTCAAGGGCGTGAAGGTTAAGAAGGTAAGATGAAACGACCGGCGTCGGGGACGGCGCCGCTACAGGAAATGTAGCTTCGGCGTCTTCGCCGACAGTTGTTACATCGCGTGCCGCTGGAGTGCTTCGAGCGGGACGATGGTCAAGGCTGATTCGTTCGTGGCGTCGATATTTACCAACGGCGCCATACCCGCTTCGTAGGCTTCCAGCCAGCGGCCGGCGCAGAGACACCAGTGGTCGCCCGGCTTGAGTCCGGGAAATTCGAACTGCGGCATCGGTGTGCTGAGGTCATTGCCCCGACTTTTCGAGAAGGCGAGAAAATCCGCAGTCATCACCGCGCAGACCGTGTGCGAACCATGATCCTGCGCGCAGGTGTGACAGTGCCCGTCGCGAAAAAATCCCGTGTTAGGATCGAAGCTGCACGGTTCGAGTGGCCCGCCGAGAACGTTGCGGGCTTTCGGGTTTCCCTCGCCATGGTCCAGCTCGCGGATCATTTTACCAGCCGAGGATGAGTGCGAAGATGAGCGGAGCGACGATCGTGGCGTCCGACTCGATGATGTATTTTGGCGTGTGCGCCTCGAGCTTGCCCCACGTGATTTTCTCGTTGGGCACGGCGCCGGAATAAGAGCCGTAACTCGTGGTCGAGTCGCTGATCTGGCAGAAGTAGGCCCACACGGGGATGTTTTCCAGTTGCAGGTCCTGGTGCAGCATGGGAACGACGCAGATCGGGAAGTCGCCGGCGATACCTCCTCCGATCTGGAAAAAGCCGACCGGAGTGGGCGAAGTTTTCTGATACCAGTCGGCCAGATACATCATGTATTCGATGCCGGAGCGGACGGTGTGGACGTTTTTGATTTCGCCGGTGATGACATGCGACGCATACATATTGCCCATGGTCGAGTCCTCCCAACCGGGGACAACGATCGGGATGTTTTTTTCCATCGCCGCGATGACCCAGGAATCCTTCGGGTCGATCTGGTAATATTGCTTGAGTTTGCCCGATTTGATCGTGCGCCACATGAACTCGTGCGGGAAGTAGCGCTCGCCCGCGGCGTCGGCGGCCATCCACTCCTCGAGGACGGCTTTTTCCAAGCGCCGCATGGCCTCCATTTCCGGAATGCACGTGTCTGTGACGCGGTTCATGTGCCGGTCGAGAAGGGCCTTTTCATCGGCGGGCGTGAGGTCGCGATAGTGCGGAACGCGCTCGTAGTAGTCATGGGCGACCAGATTGAAGATGTCCTCCTCGAGGTTCGCTCCCGTGCAGGAAATGATGCCGACCTTGTCGCGGCGGATCATTTCGGCGAGGGACAGGCCGAGTTCCCCCGTGCTCATCGCTCCGGCGAGTGACACGAGCATTTTGCCGCCGCTGTCGATCAGCTTGCTGTAGCCATCGGCGCCGTCGACGAGGGCGGCGGCATTGAAGTGACGATAGTGGTGACGGATGAAATCGGAGACGGTTTTGCTCATGGGTTCAGACTTTGACGTTGAAAGATTCGCCCGGTTTGACCGAACGGCAGAAGGCAGCGAGCAGTTTGGCCAAAGCTTCGAGATCGCGCAAATCAATCACTTCGACCGGTGAGTGCATGTAGCGGTTGGGGAGGCCGATCGATGCCGTGGGAATCCCCCCGCGCTGCTTGAAAAACGCGTCGGCGTCCGTGCCGGTGCGACGTGGGTTTGCTTCGAGTTGCACGGGAATCTTTTCCTTTTGCGCGACTGCGACGAGGCGCTCGACAACGACTGGATGGTTCGAACTGCCGTGGGAGATGACCGGGCCCCGGCCGAGACGGATGTCGCCGTGCTTCGGTTTGGAGCAATTCGGGATGTCTGTGCCGTGGGTAACGTCGACGACCAGTGCGACATCGGGTTGGAGCGAATAAGCGGCCATGGTCGCGCCATAAAGACCGTTTTCCTCCTGGATGGTGGAAACTGCGGTGACACAGACCGCGGGCGGCTTTTGCTGCGCCAACTGGCGGAGGGCCTCGCCGGCAGACCAGACCCCGATGCGGTTGTCACACCCGCGTGCCGCCGCGCGGTTATTCTCCAAAAGATCGAAACCGTCGGCGTAAGTGATGGCATCGCCCACTCTGACATGCTTCTCGGCCTCGGCTTTAGATGCCGCCCCGATATCGATGTACATCTCGTGCATTTCGGGAACTTTCTTTCGGTCGTCCGGCGCCTGAAGATGGATGGCCAGCGAACCGGTGACGCCGGCGATGCTGCCCTTGCGCCCGTGGACGCGGACGCGTTGGCCCCGGAAAAGGCCGGGGTCTGTCCCGCCGATCCCCTGGACAAAAAGGAACCCGTCGTCGTTGATGTGCGAGATCATGAAGCCGAGTTCGTCGATATGGCCGGCGAGGACGATGTGCGGTTTTTTGTCCGTGTTGCCCAGACGGGCAAAGCAATTCCCGTAGGCATCGCTGCGGAATTCGTCGCAATGGGGTTTGACGTATTCGGCCCAGACACGCTGGGCGCCGGCCTCGAAGCCTGACGGCGATGGGGTGTCGATCAACCTTTCGAGAAACTTGAGCGGCTCTTTGTCCATGCGGGCATGATGCAAAGCGACGGGACGCGGGGCAAGACCTCGACGCGCACAGCCGCCTCGTTCACAATCTCCCTTCCCGCATGAGTTTTACCCGGACCGCGCTGCAGGAGCTTCCCCCCACCCTGAAGCTTGCCCTGCCGATCACCGCGGGACAGGTCGGGCAGATGCTGCTCGGGGTGGCCGATACAATCATGGTGGGCCAACTCGGAACGCTGCCCTTGGCGGCCTGTTCGTTCGCCAACAGCGTGATCATGGTTGTCGCCATCGCGGGCTACGGCGTTTTCACAGCGGTGTCGGTCCGCGTGTCGCACGCTCACGGTGCGGGGGTATCGGAGTCGATGACCAAAGCGCTTTATGCGGGGCTCGGGCTGGCTTCCGTCCTCGGCCTCGGCGCGGCGCTGTTTTTTCACGCAGTCTATCCCGTATTCCATTACTTCGGGCAGGCACCCGGCGTGGTCGAGGAGGCGCGCGCTTATACTTTCATTGTCTCGTGGTCGTTGTTGCCATCGTTTGCCATCGCGGTTTTCCGTAATTACCTCGACTCGCAATCCCGTCCGTGGCCGGGTTTCTGGATCATGCTCGGCGGGGTTCTGCTCAACGTCGGGCTGAACTGGGTGCTGATCTACGGAAAACTCGGCGCGCCGGCCATGGGACTGACCGGTGCTGGGTGGGCGACCTTGGCCAGCCGCCTCGCGACTTTTGCCGGACTGGCGTGCTATGTGTGGCGAGGGGCGGCTCGTCCGAAGCACCGCCCGGCGTTCGATCGCAACCTGCTCGCCGAGCATGTTTCGCTGCTCCGCCTCGGCGTTCCCGCGGGACTTTCCCTTCTCAGTGAGGTGGGAGCCTTCACTGTTGCCGCGATTTTGATCGGAAAACTCGGCGCGGTTCCTCTCGCCGCGCATCAAATCGCCATCACCTGCGCATCGACCACATTCATGTTTCCTCTCGGCGTGTCCATGGCTTCCACCGTGCGCATCGCCCAAGCGAACGGTGCCGGCCGCAATAATCTGCTTCGTCCGATCGCCGCCGGTTCTTGGGCGATCGGCGTGGGCGTGATGGCGGCTTTCGCCGTCATTCTTCTCGCGGCGAACCATTTGATTGCCTCGACCTTTATCAAGGATCCGGCGGTCATAGCGATCGCGGCTTCCCTCCTCGTTGTCGCCGGGATTTTCCAACTGGTCGACGGCGTGCAGGTGGTCGGTTCGGGCTTGTTGCGCGGACTGCGTGACGCAACAGGGCCGATGGCGGTCACCGTTGCGGCCTACTGGGTCGTAGCCCTGCCCCTCGGGTCATGGCTGACATTTTACGCCGGGATGGGCGCGCGCGGGATGTGGACGGGGCTCGCGCTTGGTCTTGGCATCGCCGCGGTGTTGTTGGTCCGTCGCTTTATGACGCGCAGCGCTCAGTGGCTCAAGGCGTAAGCCAAATGCGGCGTGTAGAGCTTCGGCTCTAGCAGGAAGGAATCGTGCCCCTTTTCCGAGTGCACGGTCAGGCGTATGTGCTGCACTCCGGCACGTTTCAACTCGCCGCAAATTTCCGTCTGATAGTCCGGGTAGAAACAACAGTCGCTGTCGATGGTGAACACGAGATAGCGCTGGTCCTTGCAGTCCTCGAAAACGGAAGATTTTCCCCGCGCCTTGGCGTCCGCATGCAGGTCGAATTGCTGCCACGCGTCGATGATCCGCAAATACGTATTCGCGTCGAAGCGCTTCACGAACTTCTGGCCTTGGTAGAGCATGTAGCTTTCGAGCGAGCGGGAAATTTTATACCAGGGAAGGTCCAGTTCGGGTTGGACGATGTCGACCCTGGCGCGTTCCTCGATCACGTCGGCCCAGAGGAATGTTTTGTGGCTGATCATGCGGGCGAGCGCCAATCCGTGGACCGGACCGGGCGTGCCGTAGTAGTCCCCTCCCCGGAAATCCGGGTCGCGGGTGATGGCGATGATCTGCTCTAGGTTGTGCATCTGCTGCAGTCCGTGCGAACGGAGTCCTGTGCCGATGGTAATGACATTGGCTACGCGGTCCGGTTCGTGAACGGCGAGGTCGATAGCCATCATGCCCCCGAGCGAAGTGCCGACGACGGCATGCAGTTTGCCGATGCCGAAGTGATCAAGCAGCGGAAGTTGCGAGCGCACAATGTCCCGCACGGTCACCCGGGGAAATTTGTTCCCCCAAGGCTTTCCGGTCGCCGGGTCGATCGATGCCGGTCCCGTGGTCCCGTAGCAGCCACCGAGGTAGTTGGCGCAGATGACGAAATACTTTTTCGTGTCGAGGGCGCGGCCTGGGCCAATGAATCCATCCCACCAACCTTCATGCAACTCCTCGGTCCAGCGGTGATCGGTGCCGGGAACGGCTTTGTTCGTTCCTGCGGCGTGCTGGCTTCCGCTCAGCGCATGGAAGAGCAAGATGGCGTTACTGCGCTCGGGATTGAGTTCCCCGTATGTCTCGTAGGCCAAGGTGACGCCGGGCAACTGCTCGCCTGCCGCGGTGACGAACGGGTCGTCCGCGCTGCCAAAGGTCAAAAACCGCGTTTCAACCTCTCCGACACCTTTGCTCATGACCTGTGACTATTTCGCCGCGGCGAGCGCCTGGTCGATGTCTTCGATCAGATCAGCCGGATCCTCGATGCCGATGGATAGCCGCACCAGTTCCGGCATGATCCCTGCCCCGCGTTGTTGCTCTTCGTTGAGTTGCGAGTGCGTGGTGGTGGCGGGATGGATGGCCAGACTCTTCGCGTCGCCGACGTTGGCCAAATGGGAGAATATCCTCAGGGACTCGATGAATTTCTTGCCCGCCGCCGCGCCGCCCTTGATGCCGAAGACGACCATGGAGCCGCCTTTGCCGTGGAGATACTTTTTGTTCAGGTCGAAATACGGGTCATCCGCAAGTCCGGGAAAGCGGACCCACTCGACGGCCTTGTGCGCCTTGAGGTGCTTGGCGATGGCATTGGCGTTCGCGCAATGCTTCTCCATGCGCAGAGGCAGTGTCTCGATGCCCTGCAGGAAAAACCACGAGTTGTCCGGCGCGATGCAGGCGCCGAGATTGCGCAGCGGGACAGTGCGCATGCGCAGGATGAAGGCGAGAGGCGCCAGCGGCGCCGGGAGGTCGTGGCCCCAACGCAGGCCGTGATAGCTCGCATCGGGGTTGTCGTAGAGCGGATGCTTGCCCGCGCCCCACTTGAATCGTCCGCTGTCGACCACCACGCCGCCGATGCCCGTGCCGTGGCCGCCGAACCATTTGGTCAGCGAATGAACGACGATGTCGGCGCCGAATTCTAGCGGCTTGGTCAGATAGGGTGTGGAAAATGTCGCGTCCACGATCAGGGGAATGCCGTGATCGCGCGCGACTTTCGCAACTTTTTCCAAGTCCACAACTTCGAGTGCGGGGTTCGAGACAGTCTCGACGAACAGCGCGCGCGTTTTGTCATCGATGGCGTCGGCGAAATTCTGCGGATTGTTCGAGTCGACGAATTTCACCTTGATGCCGAGGGACGGCAGGATGTCGTTGAACTGCGTGTATGTTCCGCCGTAGAGGTTGCGGGCGCTCACGATGTTGTCCCCGGCCGAAGCGAGGTTGATGACCGAGTAGAAAACGCCGGCCGTGCCTGAAGCCACGCCGAGACCGCCCATTTCGGGGGCGCCCTCCAGCAACGCGACGCGCTTTTCCAGCACGTCGGTCGTGGGGTTCATCAGACGCGTGTAAATGTTGCCCAATTCGCGCAGGGCGAAAAGGTTGGCCGCGTGTTCGGTGCTTTTGAAGACGAACGAGCTGGTGCGGTAGACAGGCAGGGCACGTGAGAGCGTTGTCGGGTCGGGCTGTTGTCCTCCGTGGAGGCAAAGGGTGTCGAATCTCATGGCTTTTGGTTCTTTCGGGTGAAAGGAGATAGTTTCCTTGCCGCAAATCAAGTCAACCGCAAAGGCGAGTATGATGCGCGGTCACCGGAGATACTCCGGCGGCAAGCGCCCGACATCCGCGTCCGGGGCGCGCTGGTCCTTGAGCGCGGGTTCGAGGGGGATGAACCCTGCTGAGCCCGTAGCGTAGGCCACCATGGCGCTGCCGGCGTGGCGAAAGTGCACCGAGGGTATCTTGCCGGCATCGTCGTCGAACCCGTAGAACTCCTCGATCATCGGATGGCGTGGCGATGCCGGTTTTTGGAAGGTGTTCACTTGTGCTGCGGTCGCGAAAACCACCGTTTTTTCGGGGTTTTTCAGTTCCCAATAGCGCAGCGGGAGACCTCCCGAGGGCATCCAGCCGTTGGTGCCCGCGAGAACGACATTGTAACCGATGCCGATGTAGCCGTGCTTGTATTTCGGTTTGAAGGGCGTGCCGGTAAATCCGAAACTCGGATCGGGAGCGATGTTTCGCGGCACGTAAGGTCCGAGCGGTCCGTTGTCCATGTCGATCGACCTTTCCCCTTCGGGCTTGGACATGCTTTTGGAGGATTCGAAGCCGAACCACCAAACAGCCCCCTTGACCCCGCCGACCTCGCCGTTTCGGCGATAGGGCCAGAAGCGGTAGTTGTTGTCTCCGAGGTAGGCAGCGCTGCCCGCTGCAAGTTGCCTGATGTTGTTGGCCGACACGGCCAGCGACGACGTCTTGTATGCGCCCCAGACTGCCGGCGCCGCAACAGCCGAGAGCACCACGACCAAAGCGATTACAACGAGCAATTCGACGACGGTGAACGCGCTGGCCTTTTTCATTGGCTGACCTCGATCCGGTAAAATCGGGCTTCTGCGCCCAATCCCTGCACGGGCGTCTCATCGATGAAGACAATCTCCTGACCGTCACCGGGAACTCCGCCGCCCCGCGGCAGCCACGGGCCTTCGAGGTTCGAGGCGGAATACAGCCGGTAGTTGAATCCGGCTTCGCTCTTTGCCGCAATGTGGGGTTTGCTGGCGACGATGGTGCAGTAAGGCACAGGCAACGGGATCGGCACGGCAACTGGTTGTGCGACGCTTTGCGATGCGAAGCCGGCCGCGAAACTGTAGGCATCCCACGCACCGTCGATCAGCGGGCGATCCCCTGCTCCGATGGGAGAGGACAACCACATGCCCGCCGCGTAATCGGGAGAACCGGGGATAGCGTAGAGCGAAGGCTCGGCCTCGCCCCAGTTTGTGTATTCAAAATTGCCGCCGCGAATGAAGTATTCCCAATAGCCGGAATCCCAGTCGCTCTGGGTCCTTTGTGCACCCTGAGCATCGGCGTAATCGAGCGAAACAACGGAGAGTCCAAAGCTGTATTGCACCAGGTCCAGCGCCAGACGGGCATCCGCTCCGTAATCGGACCCCAAGGGATCCC
Source organism: Verrucomicrobiota bacterium (assembly GCA_041177245.1). GTDB lineage: Bacteria > Verrucomicrobiota > Verrucomicrobiia > Chthoniobacterales > JACTMZ01 > JACTMZ01. The sequence continues at coordinate 6,931 of JBEDBL010000044.1, read as the reverse complement.
CCGCGAGATCCGCGATCCGCGTGGTGCCGGCGACCGCGCGCAGCATATCAAGACCAGTGGCATTTCCGTTCCACCGGTATCCCCAGACAAGCGAGGCGGGGATTCCGCTGTCGTTCCACTGCAGGACGAGCGCGGCCTGGTTGGTTCCTGAGCCGGCCCAGAATCGGATGTCGTTGAAACCTTGGACCGGCGCTTGGGCTTGGAGGCACGCGAGCGGTGCCGCGAGAAGCAGGCCCAGAAATGTTTTTTTCATCAGTTGTCGGTCTCTCTTCGGTTTGCCGGCAAGAGAGACTCTGATGGCGCGGTTTCGGAGAAATGCGCGGCAGAGACCGCTCCCGCACGCTTCATTTTTGCGATGAAGTTTTTTCGCCCGCGGCCATCCGGCTGCGTGCGCGTCGAGGATCGGCAGAAAGGTATTCGGACTCCCGGTTTGTGAATGCCGAAGCATTCGCCTTTCCCCTCGCCTTCACCCGACGCAGGTCGGATTGGCTTTGCTCCCGCTGGTGCGGGATGGAGGATTGTTACCGGATACCGCAGCGCAACTGTGGCCGGTTTTCACGGCCTTCCCTTGTCTGCTGATCGGTCGCGTCCGACTTGCGCCGGACGTTTGTCATGCAAAAGAACCATCTCTTTTCTAGGTCCGCGTGGAAATCGCGTCAATCCCCTTGCCAAACAAAGAAGGAGCGCCCTGAATCCTGTCATGCGCAACCTGCATGCTTGGACAATTCGCACCGAAGAAGGCGAAAAGCGCGAGGTTCGTGCCGAGAAAAACCGCGGCCGTTGGCGTCTGCAGTCCAAACTCAAGCACGAAGAGAAGTGGACCTACCACGAGACGCCGATCAAGGATGACTTGCAGGAATTGCGCGAAATCCTCTGGCGCAAATACCAGCGTCGGCGCGCGTCGCACGAGGACGTCCTTCTTGCCGACCGGATGTTGGCCGAATTAGCGGAGCAAGCCTGAACCCGGGGACTTATTTCTTCCGCTGCGCCTCGCGGTATTGGATGTAGCTGGTGCGCGCCGCGATGTAGGGGTCGAGCGCGTCCTTGGTCGCGAGATCGTAGCGGTCCATTTGATCCGGCACCGCATGCGCGCCTGAGGGTGCGGAGACCGCGGTGGTCCACGCCGCGCCCCCGAAGATAAAACCGATCCAAGCCAGAGGATTCAGGGCTGTGTCGCCAGCTGTTCCGACAAGGTCACGGCAACTGCTGGGCCCGAGCACGGGGAAAACAAGATACGGTCCCTGCGGTATCCCCCACTTGGCGAAAGTTTGTCCGGTGTCGGGCCGCGGAATATCGGCCAAAGCCGGAATTTTGTCCGCCGGCTTCATCAGCCCGCCGACTCCGGCGGTCGAGTTGACTAGGAAACGGCCTGTTTCCTGCGCGGTGCGATCGAGACGACCTTGCAACGTGTGGTTCACAAACCGGACAGGGAAACGAATGTTGTCGTAAGCGTTGCGTACCCCGCGGCGGACGACATCCGGAAAGACAAACTTGTAAGCCTTGGAAAACGGCTTGCCGATGTAAGTGTAAAGCTGGTGGTTGAACCAGAAGACACCCCGATTCACGGGCTCGATGGGGTCGAGAACCTTGACCTCCGCCACATCGTCCCAGCCATCATCGCCTGCGGCGCTGTCCCCGTTGGAAACTGCCGTTTTTCCATCGGCGCCAGAGCCGGTCACCGAGGCAAGTCCCCTATCCTTGCGATCCCTTCCCGCGCATCCGGCGAGGGAAAGCACCGCCATGCAAAGCAGAAGAAAGAGCGCCCGCGTCATTTCTGCGCAACCGAGTCCTTGAGCGAGGCCAACACGGCCGACGCGCCTCCCTTTTTGAAAAGATCGTCGAACTGGGCCCGGTAATTCGCGACCAGACTCACGCCTTCGGCCAGGATGTCGGTGACCAGCCAGTGACCGGAGCGGTCTTCCATGCGGTAGACGATGCTGTAGCGGCTACCTTTATAGACAATGGTGGTCGGTATTTCCACTTTGCCGGGCGCTGGCGAGTTGCCCTTGAGGTATGTGACATCGGCCTTTTCTCCGGGGGTGAATTTGTTGCTGTAGCTGCGGATGATGAGTTTGGTGAAAAGCCGGGTTGCTTCCTGCTGTTGGGCGGGAGTGAAGGTTTTCCAGCCCGGACCAACAGCCCGGCGCGTCATGGATTCGAAACACACGCGCCGGGTCAAAACCGGTTCGAGTTTTTCGGCCAGCGACCGGCCGTTTTCCGAATGGTCGGCTACGGCCAAGACTTCATCCATTCCCTCGCGGAGGGTGGTTTCTGCCTCCTCGCCCCCGTAGGACGAGCAGGTCGCGAGAACTATCAAAGCAATGCTGGAGCAGATGATGCGCGCGTTCATTGAGCAGGTGTCTGTGGCGGGGCCGGAGACCCGGTCGCGGAGGCCTCGCCGTCTTTCACGCTTCCGAAAGCCATTTTGCTGATCAGCGACTCAAGCTCTACTGCGGACTCGGTCATGACAATACGGGCGGATGGTTCCAGCAACTCTTCCTCGGCTCCTGGGGCCAAGGCAATGAATTTGTCTCCGATCAGCCCCGACGTTCGTATGGAAGCCATGGTGTCGCTGGGCAACCGCACGTCGCGGACGATGTTCATTTGGACGATCGCGCTGTAGTCGGACGGATCGAGACGGATGCCCTCCACTCTGCCAACGGTCACACCTCCGAGCATCACAGTGCTTCCCTTGCTAAGTCCGCCGGTGTTGGAGAAGCGCGCCTCCAGCGGATACGTGTCGGTGCCGACGAGGTCCCCCGCGCCCAGCTTCACCGTCAGGTAAACGACCGCAGCCAAGCCCAAGAGCACAAAGGCTCCAACGCCGAATTCAAGCCGTTTGTCCCTGGTCATTCTTCGTCCTCGCCGATGTGTTCGCCCCGGCGGACCGCGGCCAGCGTCGAGCGCAGAGCATCGGTGCTGTCGCGAAAAGAAGCAACAACAGGGTTGGCGGAAGCGGCAAAGTCCGACGGTGTGCCGCGGAAGCAAATTTCCCCCTTGTGAAGCAGTGCCACCATGGAACTTGCGGCCAGAGCTTCCGCGACATCATGCGTGACGATGAGTGCGGTGAAGCCGAACAGCGCCTGGTATTTCGCGATCATGGTGAAGACAGCGTTGCGCCGCAGCGGATCGAGTCCGGATGTAGGCTCGTCGAAAAACACCATCTCGGGCCGCGCGACAATGGCCCGGGCCAGGGCAAGGCGCTTCTGCATTCCTCCGGACAGCATGGCCGGATAGTGGTCGGCGTGCTCGTGCAGCTCGAGTTGCCCCAGCGCTTCCATGGCACGCGACTTGATCTCGCCACGCGATAGCGGCGTAGTCTGCTCGAGCGGGAGCGCAACATTCTGTAGCGCGGTGAGCGAGTCGAACAACGCATTCCCTTGAAAAAGAAAGCTGCAGCGGCGCCGGAAAGCATCCCGCATTTCCCTGTCGCGGAAGTCGAGCGAACGTCCTTCGAATACGATCCGGCCTTCGTCCGGTTGCTCGATGTTCGCCAGACACTTAAGAAGCACGGACTTTCCCGCCCCGCTGGGTCCCAAGACCGTGAAGGCGCTCCCCTTTTGCACCTCGAACGTGACACCGCGCAGAACAAGGCGGTCGCCGAAGCTTTTGACAAGCCCGTCAACGGAGAGGATGACGCCGTTGGCGGCGCTGTTGTTGTCGGATGCAGGGCTCACGTGGTCAGACAAGCATCGAAGTGATCACATAATCGGCGGCGAGCACGGCGATACTCGATACGACGACGGCTTTGGTTGTCGCGGCGCTCACGGCGCGGGCTCCAGTGGCGCTCCGGGTGCGGTGCGCGTTGAATCCGCAATAGGCACAAATCGAAACAGTGAGAACGCCGAAGGTAAGCGCTTTGAGCAGGCATTCGCGGACGTCCTCGCTATCCACCGCCCTTTCCACCGCGGACCAATAAAGTCCGGGGTCGACCCCGAGGAGCAGCGAACCGGACAAACTTCCTCCCCAGAGGCCAACCGCGACAAAAAGCGCGGTCTGGGCGGGATAAACGAGCAATGCGGAAAGCAGGCGCGGTGTGACAAGGTATCCGCAACTGTCAATGCCCATGGTGTCGAGTGCGGCGATTTGTTCCGAATTCCGCTGGATGCCCAACTCTGCTGCGAGCGCCGAGCCCGCTTGTCCGACCAGCATCAGGGCGGCGAGGACAGGCGCCATTTCGCGAACGAGGCTCAAGGAAACCAAGGCGCCGAGCAATCCTTCCGATCCGAAGCGGTTCAACACGTAATAACCCTGCAAGCCGAGCACCAAACCCGTGAATGTGCCCACGATGAGAATGACCGGAAGGCAGCGGAAGCCCTGCTCGTAAACCGCTCGTGCGGTTCTGCCTGCCAAGCGCCGGGTGTGAAAAGCGGCCGCAAGCGACCGGCCGACAAAGACGGCATATTCGCCCAGCCCCATGACTTGCCCGATTGCGAAACTGCCTATGCGTGCGACCACGATGCCATGGCTATGGCACAAGGACGTCCGCGATGCAAAGTCCCTTTCACCGGCTTGTTACCGGCGTCCGCGTCATTATTCTCCACCCCGATGCACGCCAACGATCTAAGGGATGTGGACAAAGCGCACATTTGGCACCCTTTCACCCAAATGCGCGATTGGTGCGCGCCATCGCACGATCCTCTGGTCATCGTCGAGGGACGGGGCAGCAGACTGACCGATTCCGAGGGACGGACATACCTCGACGGAAACAGCTCGATCTGGACCAACATCCACGGCCATTCGCATCCGGCCATCGTCGCGGCGATCCAAGAGCAGGCGGCGAGACTGGCGCATAGTTCATTTCTCGGGTTCACCAACGAACCAGCCATCCGGCTGGCGGAAAAGTTGGTGAAGCTTTTCCCGGAGCGAACGCTGACTCGGGTCTTTTATACGGATGACGGTTCCACCGCGATCGAAGTCGCGCTCAAAATGGCGGTGCAATACCGACAGCTTGCCGGAGAGCACGGACGTTGCCGTTTTGCGGCGTTCGATCACGCCTACCACGGAGACACGGCCGGCGCGGCCAGCCTCGGAGGTGTTCCGGCTTTCCATGATCGCTTCGCGGCGATGAACTTCTCCGTTGTTCGCGTCGCCGATTTCGCGGCGCTCGAAGCGCTCGACGAACTGAGTTTGTTCTCGCTTACCGCCGTGGTCATCGAACCGCTTATCCAAGGCGCGGGGGGAATGCGTCTCTGGCCGAAGGGGCTGTTGCGCGATTTGCGTGCGTGGTGCGACCGCCACGGGATTTTTCTTATTCTCGACGAAGTCATGACGGGATTCGGTCGCACCGGAAAAATGTTCGCCTGCGAGCACGAGGGTGTGGTGCCGGACTTCATCGCCTTGGCCAAGGGACTCACCGGCGGAACGATGCCGCTCGCCGCGACCCTGACCACGGAAAAAGTTTTCGATGCTTTCCTCGGCGATTACGCCGAGCTGAAAACCCTTTTTTACGGCCACAGCTATTGCGGCAATCCGCTCGGCTGTGCCGCCGCGCTGGCCAGTCTTGAGGTGTTCGAAAGCGAGCAAGCGCTCGAAAAACTGCAGCCGAAGATCGCCTGCCTTGCGAACTTGCTGCGGGACTTGGCTGCGGAGCCGAACATTGGCGACATACGCCAGTGCGGGTTCATTGCGGGCATCGATGTCGTGCAACCCGGGGGCGTCCCCTATCCATGGGAAGAACAAATCGGAGCCAAGATTTGCTTTGCCGCGCGGGAGCACGGCCTCCTCACGCGCCCCATTCGCGATACTTTGGTGCTGATGCCGCCGCTCGCCTTTACCGAAAGCGAGTTGGAACAGGCCGTTGGCGCTTTGCGGACCGCGGTCCGCGAGGTGTGCGGGGGCTGAATTCGCGGTCAGGCTTTGACAGGTCGGCGCTTTCCCGATAATTCTACGCGTTCTGTCCGATCCACTTTATCTACAAAATTCATGAGCAAATCGTCCAAATCGAAGGCCGGCAAAAAATCCAAGGAATCAGCCGGGGTCAAAGGCAAATACGTTTACTTTTTCGGCGATGGCAAGGCCGACGGGAACGGCACAATGAAGGCACTGCTCGGCGGCAAAGGCGCCAACCTCGCCGAAATGACCCGCATCGGGCTTCCCGTGCCCTGCGGATTCACCATCAGCACCGAAGTGTGCACCTACTACTACGATCACAAGCGCACCTACCCGAAGCAACTCGAAGGGCAGATCGACGCCGCCGTGACGAAGATGGAAAAGTCGATGGGCAAAAAGTTCGGCGATGTCAAAAACCCGCTGCTCGTCGCAGTCCGTTCCGGCGCGCGTGATTCGATGCCGGGCATGATGGACACCATCCTCAACCTCGGCCTCAACGATGCCACCGTGGATGGTTTGGCGCGCCTGACCAAAAACGAGCGTTTTGCCTACGATTGCTACCGCCGTTTCATCCAGATGTACGGCGACGTGGTCATGGGCGTGCAAAAGCGCGCCGGCGAGGATCACGAACCTTTCGAGACGGTGATCGAGACACTCAAGGCCGAACTCTTCCCCAACGATCCGCATATCAGCGACACCGCCCTCGACGCCAACGCCCTCAAGGAACTCGTCCGCCGCTTCAAAGCCCTCGTCAAGGAGCGCACCGGGAAAACTTTCCCCAACGACCCGCGCCAGCAGTTGATGGGCGCGGTCGGAGCCGTCTTCGGATCTTGGAACAACGAGCGCGCCATCGTCTACCGCCGCAAATACAACATCCCGCACGAGTGGGGCACGGCTGTGAACGTGCAGGGCATGGTGTTCGGTAACATGGGCGATACCAGCGGATCCGGCGTGGCCTTCACGCGCGATCCGGCCAGCGGCGCAAAAGTTCTCTACGGCGAGTTTCTCGTCAACGCACAGGGTGAAGACGTTGTCGCCGGCGTGCGCACTCCCGAACCGGTCTCCGACATGGCGAAGCAATTCCCGCCCGCCTTCAAGC
>JBEDBL010000043.1:0-16404 GCA_041177245.1 Verrucomicrobiota bacterium | reverse complement strand
CGACAAGATCGTGAAATTCGAGGGCTGTTACCACGGGCACGTCGACTCGCTGCTCGTGCGCGCGGGGAGCGGCGCGCTGACCCACGGGCAACCGGACAGCGCCGGCGTCCCGGGAGCGCTGGCGGAACTCACCCTCACGCTGCCGTTCAATGATGTCGAAGCGCTGGAGAAAACTTTCGCGGAGGAAGGTCGCGAAATCGCCGCCATCATCGTCGAACCCTTCCCGGCCAACGCGGGTCTCATCCCGCCGCTGCCGGGCTATCTGGAAAAATTGCGCGAGGTTTGCACGGCGAACGGGGCATTGCTCATCTTCGACGAGGTGATGACCGGATTCCGTGTGGCCAAGGGCGGCGTGCAGGAATTGACCGGCGTGATGCCTGATCTCACCGCGATGGGCAAAGTGATCGGCGGCGGTCTTCCCGTTGGAGCCTTTGGCGGACGCGCGGATATCATGGACCACCTTTCGCCGGACGGGCCGGTTTATCAGGCGGGCACGTTGTCCGGCAACCCGCTGGCCATGGCCGCGGGGTTGGCGCAATTGCGCGAACTCGAACGGATCGACGCTTGGGCGACGCTGGAAAATCTCGGCGCGCAATTCGAGGAAGCCACGCGCCGCGCTCTTGCCGCGGGCGGAAAAAACCATGCGTTTTACCGGCTCGGCAGCATGTTCTGTCTCTTTTTCACCGAGGGTCCGGTGCGCAATCTGGCCGAGGCGAAAAAATCGGACACGGCAGCCTTCGCGAGATTTTTCCACCGTTGCCTCGACCGCGGTGTGTATTTCGCACCATCGCAGTTCGAGACCGGTTTCATCAGCACGGCGCATACCGCGGAGGAAATCGCCCGCACCGCGGAAGTCGCGGCGGAGGCATGGCAAAACCCGTGAGCGACGCGACCTCGCAGGACGACAACCGCGCGGAGGAGTTTGATCTTCTCCGCCGCATCGCGCAGCGCGAACGTGCGGCTTTCGAGGCGCTCTACGGCCGCTATGTGAACATTCTCTACGCCACCGCGCTCAAATTCGTGAAGGAAGACGCCGACGCGCAGGACGTGGTGCAGGATGTTTTCATCCAGATCTGGGACAAGGCGAAGCTCTACGATCCGGCCAAGGGCAAACCTCTCACCTGGGCCCTCACCCTCACCCGCAACCGGTCCATCGACCGCATCCGCGCCATCCAGCGCCGCACCCGCCTGCGCGACGAATTCGAGCAGGAAACGGTGATGGATGAATCCGCGGGGGTCAGGGAGGCGTTATCTGGGGTGGATGCCAGCGAAAAAGGCCAAATCTTGCGTGCTGCCGTGAGCCAATTGTCCCCCCAACAGAAGAAAGTGATCGAACTGGCTTATTTCGGCGGTCTCACCCAGACGGAGATCGCGGAGAAACTCGGCGAACCGCTCGGGACGGTCAAAGCCCGCGCCCGGCGCGGACTGCTCCGCTTGAAAGAAATCCTCGGCGACCAACTATGAAACGCGAACACATCGAAGAACTTGCCGCCCTCGACGCGCTTGGCGCGCTCGACGGAGATGACGTGGCCGCGTGGCAAAACGAGAGCGAGAACAACCCCGAGGCTTCGCGCCTCCGCGACGAATTTTCCGACATCGCCGCGCGACTCTCCCTGCTCGCCTCGGAAGTTCCCGCTCCGGCGGCATTGCGTGCGCGGGTGATGGATGCAGTTTTTGGAGCTGACAAAGCCGGGGCGAATGAAACGGCGTATGACGCCGGTCACGACGCCGCTTCCGGTCGCGGCGCGTGGGCCGCGGCGGCCGCGGTCGCATTGCTTGCTCTGGCGGGCGCCGCGGGAACGACGGCGCGCAAAGAGTCGGTGATCGTGCGCGATGCGCGACCGGACGCCGGCGCACCCTTCGTCGCGCTCGATGGCTACGGCGACTACGCCAGTGCGAAGGCGTCGATCGTCTGGGACAGCGGGCAGCGCGGATGGTGGATGCAGGCCGCGGGGTTGCCCGCACTTCCCCCGACCCACCGCTACCGCGTGTGGGCAATCGGACAAAACGACGGAGAGGTTTACGATTGCGGCGAACTTCAGTCCTCGAACGGCTGCGGCCGGATTTTCCTCAGTCCCGATCCCGCGGTGGATTCGATGCGCGGCTTCGCTGTTTCGATCGAACCGGCGGGAGCCAAGCCGAAGTCACCGGGCACGCCCGCGGTTCTCATCACCCCCGCGCTGCGCAGTTGAGGCGCGTCAGGTCGCCGAGAGGACGAAAACGATAGCGACCAGAATAGCCACGACGATTGCGATGCCGGCCGACTGGGCGGTTTGGAGGAGTTTAGGACGCACCCGGGCGCACCACTCGGCGGCCATCAGCCACGCGGCCGGGATGACGAGCAGCCACAAGCCGCGCGTGGCCGCGAACTTTTCGACCGCGGCCGACCATGAACGGGTGTCCGGGATGTCCCCGGAGGAGGAAAGGATGATCGAGGCCATGACCCCGAGGGCCAGCATGATGAACTGGGCGAGAGCGATGGCGATGTTCACTTCGGCCCACCCTGTCCCCACCGGAAGTCGCGGTCAATCCCGCGATCCTCTCGACATCCGGCCCCGCTTTAACTAGCTGATTTGCGTGCAATTCAGCGCCCCGGTCCGGGTCCAGGCCAAATTTTTCTTCGAGGGCGAAAAAAAGTTTTTCGTCAAAGGCGTCACCTACGGCCCTTTCGCGCCCGACAAGGAAGGTCATCATTTCGGCACGCCGGAGAAAGCACGGGCCGATCTCGCCATGATGCGCGAGGCGGGTTTCAACCTCGCCCGCATTTACTACGTGCCGCCGCGCTGGTTCCTCGATGCCTGCGCGGAACACGGGATCCGCTGCCTCATTTCCATCCCGTGGGCCGAACACGTCGAGTTTCTCAACCAGCGCAAAATCCGCCGCGAGGTCGAGCAGACGGTGATCGCGGCGGTCACCGCGCACAAAGGCCACCCGGCCGTCTTCGGCTTCCTCGTGGGCAACGAAATCCCCAGCCACATGGTGCGCTGGCTCGGACCGCGTCGCGTCACGGAATTTCTCGAATCGCTCATCTACACGGCCAAGCGCGCCAACCCCGACGTGCTTTATTCGTACGCTAGCTTCCCGCCGACCGAATATCTCCTGCCGCAGAATGTCGATTTCCTGACTTTCAACGTCTACCTGCACCGCCGCGCAGATTTCCAACGCTACCTCGCGAGACTGCAGAACCTGGCGGAAGACCGGCCGCTCATCCTCGGCGAGTTCGGCATGGATACCATCCGCCACCCGGAGGAAGAGCAGGAGGACATGCTCTCGTGGCACATCGAGGACGTCGTGCGCGGAGGACTGGCCGGCACGATCATTTACGCCTGGACCGACGAGTGGTTCCGCGGCGGGCAGGAAATCATGGACTGGGCCTTCGGGTTGGTCACGCGCGAGCGCAAACCGAAGAAGGCGTTCCACACGGTGAAAAAACTTTTCGGCGGGGAAATGCCGGTGGCCGAACGCGTGCCGCTCGAGAAATACCCGCGCGTTTCCGTGGTGGTCTGCTCCTACAACGGCGGCAAGACGCTCTCGCACTGCCTGCACGCGCTCGATCGCGTCGATTACCCGGATTTCGAAATCGTCTTCGTCGACGACGGTTCGACCGATGATTCGCAGGGAGTCGTGGCCGCGTGGGAGCAGAGCCGCGAGAAACGCCGCGCGGAGGGCGCGAAGCTGCCGGATTTTCTGAATATCCGGCAACAGAACATGGGACTGAGCTACGCGCGCAACGCCGGCGCCCAGGCGTCGACGGGCGAAGTGATCGCCTACACCGACAGCGACTGCATGGCCGACCCGGATTGGCTTTACTACCTCGTAGGCAATCTCGTTTCCGGCGATTACGCCGGCGTGGGCGGCCCCAATGTCTCACCGCCCGCGCAGGATTGGATCCAGGCTTGCGTGGCCGCGGCGCCGGGCGGCCCGAGCCACGTCCTGCTCACCGATGTCGTTGCCGAGCATATTCCCGGCTGCAACATGGCTTTCCACCGCTGGGCTTTCGACATGGTCGGCGGATTCGATCCGGATTACCGCAAGGCGGGAGACGACGTGGATTTCTGCTGGCGTCTGCAGCAGGCGGGTCAGGTCATCGCGTTCAGTCCGTCCGCCGTCGTCTGGCACTACCGCCGCTTCACCTTGCATGCGTTCCGCAAACAGCAGGAGGGATACGGCGAAGCCGAATCGATGCTGCGCTTCAAGCACCTCGTCTTCTTCGGCCCGACGGGAACGGCCAAATGGAAGGGGCAGATCTACGGCGCACCGCGTTTCACCTGGCTGATCAACAGCCCGCTCATTTACCACGGCGTGCTCGGCGAAGGACTCTTCCAGAGCATTTATCCGACGCCGCGCTCGGAGATCGCCAACTACCTCGCCAGCCTCGAGTGGGTTCTGCTCACCGCGTTCATCGCCATCCTTTCCATCGGATTCCCCGACCTGCGCATCATTCCCTACATCATGTTTGGCGGAACCTTTCTCGTGGCTCTGTCCTATATGTTGCAAGCGCGGCTTGAACCGCAGTTCGACTCTGTGCTGGCCCGCTTGCTCGTCGCATTCCTCGCCTTCACCCAGCCGCTTGTTCGGGGATGGACGCGCTATTTCACGTGGCTCAAATACAAGCGCACGCCGGAGAACGTCATCCGCGCCCGCGAATCGGAGCTCGGCGACAAGCACGCGACGGGCGGCTCGACGCATTTCGAATTCTGGAACGAGCAGGGACACGGACGCGAACGCCTCCTCGCCGAATCCACGCGCATGCTCGAGGAGGAGGGCTGGAGCTACTCCATCGACACCGGATGGAAATCCTGGGACGTGCAGATTTACGGGAGTTTCTGGTGGATGGTGCGACTGCGCACGGTGACCGAATACCACGGCGGACCGAAATGCCTTACGCGGGCCACGCTGCGGTTGCGCAGCAGCGGCGTCACGACCTTGGTTAACTTCCTAGTTATCTGCGCCCTGCTTTACCAGCAGGTCTTCTCGGCTGGCGCCCCGTGGTGGGAACTGGGCGTCTACGGGGCTTTCCTCGCTTTGCTCGCCTACCGCGGCCGCAGGCTGAAGCGGCGCGTGGCCGACCTGCTCATCGTCGCAGCCAGGCACGCGGGCTTGGAAAGCATGCGGAAAAAGTCCGCGCCGTGAGCGCGAACCTCTCCGACTACGATTTCGAGCTGCCGCGCGAGCTGGTCGCGTCGCGCCCCCTGCCGGATCGCGCCGCGTCGAGCATGATGGTGGTCGACCGCGCCGCGGGCGCCATTTCCCACCGCATGTTCCGGGACCTTCCCGAATTCTTGCGCGCCGGCGACTTGCTCGTGCTGAACAACTCGCGCGTCATACCCGCACGTTTGCTCACCGACGACGGAAAAATCGAAATTCTCGTTTCCGAAAAATTGTCCGACGGGCGCTGGCGCGCATTTGCCCGTCCGGGCAAGCGGACTCTGCCTGGCGCATCCGTTGCCATCGCGGGAACGACCGCGCATATCGAGGAAGTCGATGCGACGGACGGAACACGTATCGTGCGTTTCGAGGCGGAACCGGATTTCGAGGCGCTCGGACACATGCCGATCCCGCCGTATCTCGGACGGGATGACGACGCGGAGGATCGTGTGCGTTACCAGACGGTCTATGCGAAGGTTGCCGGATCGGTGGCCGCGCCGACGGCGGGATTGCATTTCACGCCCGAAATACTCGGCGCCCTGCCGCACGCCTTCGTCACCCTGCATGTCGGCCCCGGAACTTTCCTCCCTGTGCGAACCGACAACCTCGACGAGCACCGGATGCACGCCGAGGAATTCGAGGTCGGAGGCCAAGCGGCGGAAGCGATCAACAAGGCAGGGCGCCTTGTCGTGGTCGGGACGACCACACTGCGGGTCCTCGAATCGTTGCCGCCGGGACCGGTGCATGCCGGCGGCGGGTCGACGGACATTTTTATCCGCCCGGGATTCGAATTTCAAAGAACCAGCGCACTGCTGACCAACTTCCACCTGCCGAAGTCGACGCTGTTTGTCCTCGTGTGCGCGCTGGCTGGAACGGATCTGATGCGCGAGGCGTATGCCCAAGCCATCCGGGAGCGTTACCGCTTCTTCAGCTACGGCGACTGCATGCTGATTATCTGACGGGACTCGCACGGGCCCGGACGGTTTGGTAGTAAGACTGGCATGGCCTGCATCCAATCCTGCGCCGCGCAAAAGGCCGGCGCTCCCCTCGGACATCTCGAAGCCAATCCCAGCCCCCTCGCCCGCACGAAATGCGGTGCAGCCGTCGTTTTTTTGAAGGCGATGCAACTGCTGATCGCACCGCTCGGCCTTGTTGTCTCCGGATGCGCAGGCCCGGGCGGGCAACTAGAGTCATTGGCGCGCCAACGGCTCGAACTCGCGCCGCAAATCGCGTGGGCCAAATATTCGCAGGATCTTCCCGTATACGATCCGGTGCGGGAAACAGCCGCGCTGCAATCCGTCATGGCGCAAGGCGCCGCTCGCGGTGTGCCAGCGGAAGCAACACGGCGTTTTTTCGCCGCGCAAATGGAAGCATCCCGGCGCATCCAGTGGGAGTGGATTCATTCGTGGCGGAAAAACCTCGCCCCGCGTCCGGCGGAGGCGGCTCCGAGCCTCGACACCAACCTGCGCCCGCGCATCGATGCCATCGGAGCGCAGCAGGTCGATGCCCTGGCCCGCGGCGCGCGTCCGCTCACACTCGATCAAATCTCGGTCTTGGGCGCACGCTTCTGGCCGAAGAATGCCTTGAGCACCGCGGCACATTCCGCGCCGAGCACACCAGCTGTCACTTCGCAGCGGTGATTGAGCGGTTCACTCTGCAGGAGATTGATCCATCCGCCCGCCGCTCCGGCTTTCGGATCGGGACATCCGAAGATCACCCGCCGCAGGCGGGAAAGCACGATGGCCCCCGCGCACATCGGGCACGGTTCCTTGGTCACGTAAAGGTCGCACTCGTTGAGCCGCCAGTCGCCGACCGCGGCTTCGGCTTGGGTGATGGCGAGCATTTCTGCGTGCGCCGTAGCGTCCTTCAGCATTTCGACTTGGTTCCACGCGCGGGCGATGACTTGTCCGTTGCGCACGATGACGGCACCAACCGGCACCTCGTCGGCCGCGGCCGCTTTTTGCGCGCAGCGCAACGCGTTCTGCATGTAGAAAACGTCCGGTTGCCAGTCGAAACCTTGGATTTCTTCGGCGCTCAACGTAGTCTCCTCACGTGACCACCATCATCGCCCCGTCCATTCTGGCCTGCGATTTCTCCCTCCTCGGCGAAGAGGTGGCCGGCGTGACCCGCGCCGGTGCGGACTGGATCCACTGCGATGTGATGGACGGCCATTTCGTGGACAACATCTCGTTCGGCTCGGCTTTTGTCGAGGCGGCGGCGCGAAACACGAGCCTGCCGCTTGATGTCCACCTCATGATCACCAATCCCGACCGTTATCTCGACCGATACCTTCCCGTGTCGACTTCGGTCGACATCCACGTCGAGGCTGACGCCGATGTTCCGGAAACTTTGCGGCGTATCCGCGCCGCGGGCAAAAAGGCCGGTTTGGCCATCAATCCGCACACGCCGATCGGAGCGGTCGATCCCTACGCGGGACAATTCGACATCCTGCTGGTCATGACGGTCGAACCGGGATTCGGCGGACAACCCTTCATGGAAGACATGCTGCCGAAAATCCGCGCGGCGGCGGAACTGCGCGAAAAACGCGGGCTTGATTTCCGCATCACGGTGGACGGCGGGATCAACATCGAAACGGGACGCCGGTGCCGCGACGCAGGCGCCGACGTGCTGGTGGCGGGAACGTCGGTTTTCCGCGCGAAAGACCGTGCGGCTGAAATCGCCGCACTGCGCTGACCTTACTGCGACGAACGCGCAGGAGGAGGCGAACCCTCGAGCAACGCCAGCGCTTCGCCGGCGAGAAACAAAGATCCCGTCACAAGCAACGGTTGCCGGTCGCGCGACTTGAGCGTATCGGCCAAAGTGCTCTCGATGATCGCGGTGAAACCGCAGTCTTTTGCGGCCTCGCGCGCGTTGCCGACCGGAACAAGGACGATTTCGTCCGCGATGTCACGGAGCACGCGCAAAAGTTCTTCCGGGTTTTTTTCACGGAGGGCGCCGAACACCAATCGGGGACGCACGGCGCCGAACACCTCGCGCCAAGTCACGGCCAAGGCCTGTGCCGCCGGGACATTGTGCGCGCCGTCGATGACCAAACTGCCGCCGATCCGTTGGAATCGGGCGGGCCATTGCACCGAAGCGAGGCCGCGGGCACGCGCACTTTGATCGCGAACCAATCTTGCCACATCAAGCGCGGCGAGAGCGACCGCGGCGTTCCATTTTTGATGGTTACCGGGAAGACCGACGGTTCCTTGGCAGGGCTCGGCAACGACGGTCAACGCCGAGCCTAGTTCGCGCGCCTTGGCTTTGATCACGGCCATCACCTCAGGCGCCTGCGGCGCGGAGACCACGGGAACACCCGGCTTGATGATCCCTGCTTTTTCGCCCGCGATGTCCGCGAGCGCAGGGCCCAACCACTCGCGGTGATCCATCCCAATCGGGGCAATCACGGCAACGAGCGGAACGACAATATTTGTCGCATCGAGGCGCCCGCCCATCCCGGTTTCCCAGACGACGATCTCCGCTCCGGCGCGCGTGAACCACCATGCGGCCAGCACGGTCGTTAGTTCGAAAAATGTCGGCGCGTGATCCCAGTCCTCGGCAGCTTGGCGCAGCAAGGTCAGTCCCTCCGCCACCGCGTCCTCCGGAATCATCACACTGCCGACGCGGATCCGCTCGCGAAAATCGACCAGATGAGGGGACGTGTAGAGCCCCGCGCGGAGTCCCTCCTCGCGCAACATGGCATCGAGCATGGCACAGATGCTCCCTTTGCCATTGGTTCCGGCCACGTGGAGAAATTTCAGCCGCTCATGGGGACTGCCCACCGCGACCATGAGGCGGCGCGTGTTGTCCAAGCCCAGCTTGATGCCGAACGTCTGCGTGCCGTAAAGCCACGCGAGCGCGTCGCGGTAGTTCACTTTCCGCGGGAAAAGAAATCGAGCAACTGCGAAAGCACGACGCGCATGTTGCGGCGCGGGACGATCATGTCGACCAGACCGTGGTCCTGCAGGAATTCCGCGGTCTGGAAACCTTTGGGCAATTCCTGGTGCGTGGTCTCGCGGATGACGCGAGGGCCGGCGAAACCGATCATGCATTTCGGCTCGGCGATGATGACGTCACCGAGCGAAGCGTAACTGGCCATGACACCCGCCGTGGTCGGATTGGTCAGCACGGAAATGTAAGGCAGGCGCTCCTCGGCATGCCGCGCCAGCGCGCCGCTGGTCTTGGCCATCTGCATGAGGCTGAGCATGCCCTCATACATGCGCGCGCCGCCGGAAGCGGAGACGATGATGACCGGGCGCTTCTTTTTCGTGCTGTGCTCGATGATGCGCGTGATTTTCTCCCCGACCACGGAGCCCATGGTCGCGGCAATGAAATTGAAATCCATGACGGCAACGCCGGCATCGTGCCCGCCGATCTTGCATTCGCCGGTGATCACGGCGTCCTTGAGGCCGGTTTTCTTGCGGTATGTGTCGAGTCGCTCTTTGTAGGTGGCCACACCGCGGAACTTGAGCGAATCGACCGAAACCATGCCGGCGTCGTGCTCCTTGAAAGTGCCGGGATCCGCGATGCTCTGGATTCGTTCCTGCGCCCCGATCGTCAGGTGATGGTCGCATTTCGGGCAGACTTGGAGATTCTGCTCGAACTCGGATTTGGTCACCACCTCCCCGCAGCCCGGGCACTTGGTCCAAAGTCCCTCCGGGACATTGCTCTTGCCGCGTGAACGGATTTTCAGCGCCGGCTTCTGGAAAATTCCCATGGTCCCCTTTTATCCGCGTGCGACGGTAATGACAACCACGGCGAAAGCCCCAGCCTCCTTGAGAACCCGGGCGCAGGCGTCGGCTGTCGATCCGGTGGTCAGAACGTCGTCGACCAAGGCGAGATTTTTACCCGTGACGTGGGCGCCGCGCCGCAGGGCGAATGCTCCATCCAGATTTTCGAATCGTTCCTCGCGGTGAAAATGGGTCTGGGTTGAAGTGTAGCGAGTGCGCCGCAGGCCGTTGATCACCGGAAGCGAAAGCCGTGCCGACGCAACCGAGGCGAGCACGGCGGTTTGGTTGAACTCGCGCTCCCGCTCGCGGGCGGAATGCAGCGGAACCGGCACAATGCCGTCGAGACCAAGCGCCTTGATCCGCGGATCGGCGAATCCTTGCCAAAGCATCCTCCCGAGCAGGTGACGCAGATGGAATTGCTTGTTGTATTTGAAATTATGGATCAATTCGCGCACCGGACCGCGACTGCGATAGGCGGCGGCGGTGAAATCGAAGTTCAGTTCGCGGTCTCCGCAATTCATGCAGCGGAAGCCGGGTTCGAGTGCGCCCCCGAATGGTTGACTGCATACCGCGCAACGCGGCCCCTCCAATCGCACCAGAGAACGGCGGCATTCAGCACAGAGGAAACGACCGGAGCCAGTGGGCTGTTCGCAGGCGCCGCAGTGACGCGGGTAGAGCACCCCCGCAGCAGCCTCAAGCAACTTACGCGACAGGGGGGCGGTAGGCATTGCGGAGGTAGAGCAGCACGAGCCATCCCGCCAAAAGCAGCCCAGCCAACGGCAGCAACCCTGTCGGCACGGCGCCACTGACCAAACGAGGTCCGACCCAAGGCAGGAAAGCATTGGTCTCCCCGGAGGAGAGTTGGAAGAAAAGGTTCGATGTCTGCATCCCCAACACCCATCCCGCGTGCAGTCCGATCGCCAGCCAGAGGGAGCGAGTGCGCACCGTGGCAAAGCCGAGCAGGCACCCGGCCAGCAGCAGACTGGCGAAGCCGAGCGCGAGAATGACAGGCGGCGGCAGCGCGCCGACAAAACTGAGCAGACCGGCAAAACCACTCGACCAACCGACATCATCGGCCGGAATGGTCATTTTGGCTGGCTTGAGGAAGTGAACCGCGGCGAACAGAAGCGAAGAAACTATGATGGCTGCTCCGGGGCGGAGGCTCCATAGGCAAACCCCGAGCACCACCCCGCGAAAAACCACCTCTTCAATCAGCGAGACGGCACCCGCCGTCAGGACAATGCGACCGACCGCAACAAGATCCGGTTCGGCCCGCCAAGAGTAAAAACCAGAGGCGAAAAGCACCGCTGCAACGACGGACACACCGGCTACACCAACAACGAAGCCGGCCATTGCATCGCGTGCCGCAATGGGATTTGGACACAAGCCGAGCGCCGAGACCCGGCGCAAACCGATCCAACGCACCGCCGGCCAAAGGAAGAGCACGAGACTGACCTGCAGACAACGGGAAAGAACGCGATGGAATGGAAATCCCGCCAGCCAATCCGCGATACCCCAAGCGGCACAAACCTGGCCCGTCCAGAAAACCGCCGGCGCGACAGCCGCCCCCGCCGCCAGCGAAACTGCGAGGTAGGCGAGGATTTTCAGATAAGCAGGCATGAATACCAAGGGGCAGACCAACAAGCGCAGCCTTGAAGAGCAAGACTTTCCGCCTCGGAGCGGGAGTGCACCGGGAAACCGCGGCAGGGACAAGCAGACTACCGTTGCTGCATTCCTGCCCTGGCGGGGTTCGTCAGTCGGACCTCCACGGCCCCCGGTGCCGCGCCAATCTAGCGCAAAGGGACGGACACTCAAGCGCGGGGCAGTAAAACAAAAATTCCGGCCTTGAATAACAGCTTGTCTCAGATCCTTTGCATGACTTTAATTCATCTCCCTCCGAAAGCCGTACCCACCGCCATGACAAAACCCCTCTTAGCCGTTTGCGCCGCTCTCTCCCTCGGGGCCGCAGTTCTTGGGTTCCTGAACCGAGGCACGCTGACAACAGCGCGTGCTGATTTGGAAGCAAAGACGACAGAACTAGCCAGCGCTACACAGCAACTAGACACTGCCAAAAAGGACGCTGAGGCCAAGAAGACAGAGATCGCCAGCCTCAATTCGGAAAAAGAAAAACTCAATGCCGACCTCGGGGAAGCCAAGGCGAACCTCGAGAAGTCCAAAACAGAACTCACCTCAGCCACCGAAAAAACAACCGCGCTGGAAGCTGAACTCTCGACCGCTAAAAGCGACATTGCGGCCAAGGATGCGAAGATCGTTGACTTGGAGACACAAGTCTCCACGGGGCCCGCTCCTGCCATAGCCACGGAGGGTGGAGTTGACGTCAAAGCTATGCAGGCCGAGTTGGAAGAGACGAAAACCCTTCTCACCGCGGCGCAGGATCGCAACACCGGTTTGGAAGCACAGATCTCCGAATACCGCCGAAAGGAAGTCGCCCGCCAGAACTCGCAAATGCGCCAAGGCATCCAAGGGACAATCTTGGCCGTCAACCAAGCCTGGAACTTCGTTGTTCTCAGCATCGGTGACCGCCAAGGCGTGGTGAACAACGCCGAAATGCTCATCCAGCGCGGAAGCCAGTTGATCGGCAAGGTGCGAGTCACCTCGGTGGAACCCTCCACAGCGATCGCGGACGTCATCGTGCGCACGGTGCCCCGCGGCTTCAGCGTGATGCCTGGCGACACGGTGATCTACCCAGCCCAAGGCAGCAACTGAGCACGCCGAAAATGGGACGTTGGACCGTTTTCCTGCTGGCGTTTGTCGTTCTCTCGCTTGTCCCGGGCTGTGAAACAACAGCCCCTCCCCCTTCCGAAGCCTCCCAACGCGGCCTCAGCACCCTGCCTTGGAACCGCCCGGCCAAATGGGAGGGCGGCGGTATGCTGGGCAGCCAGATGGGCGCTATGCGCGGCTACTGAGTGCCGGAAAAAATTTTTGACCGGACCCTTGTCATCCGCGGCGGTGCGCTCGGCGATTTCCTGCTGACCCTGCCCGCGATCAAAGCCCTTCGCGAGGCCTCCGCGCATCTCTCCGTTCTGGCCTACCCCCAAGTCGCAGAACTGGCACGTGCGGCAGGCTTGGCGGACTCGGTCCGATCGATCGAATACGGGCCTTTGGCCGGTTTCTTCGCGCGCGGCGCGGTGCACGACCGAGAGCTGCGCCAATATTTTTCCTCCTTCGATCCGGTTGTCAGCTACCTCTACGACCCGGATGGAATCTTCGGGGAAAACATGCGTGCGGCCGGCGTCAAACGCTTCATCGCCGGAACGCACAAGCCCGCGGCGAAAGCGCACGCCATCGACCAACTGGCTGAGCCTCTGGCGGCACTTGTCTTATCCCCTCACGAACGTGCAGTGGAACTCCGCTTGCCCGGAGCAGCAACGCGGCCTTGGCTACTCGCCATCCATCCCGGTTCCGGAAGTAGCGCAAAAAATTGGCCGGCCGAAAATTGGAAAACTCTCGTGCGCCAACTTCTCGCCGAGCATCCGCAGCTACGCATTGCCCTGATCGGCGGGGAAGCCGATAGAGCCGTGATGGGCGCTCTGGCCGAACTGCGGAAGGATGAATGCGTGGACTTTTGGGAAAACCTGCCGCTTTGCTCGCTGGCCACAAATCTGGCCACCGCGCAGGCCTACATAGGCCACGACACCGGAGTGAGTCACCTCGCCGCGGTCCTCGGCGTTCCTTCGTTGTTGCTCTTCGGCCCGACCAACCCCGCTGTCTGGGCACCCCCGCACCACCATGTGCGGGTCCTGCGTGCGCCCGGGGGCGACTTGTCCCAATTGAACCCGTCGACCGTTCTCTCAGCAGCCGCGAAACATCCGGTGTCCGCGCTGCTTGCCTAGCGAGGATTACGGTCACAGAATCGGTCGCGATGAATCCCCTCGTCTTTCTCATCGCCGTATTTTTTCTGGCAACCACACAGCGAGGACCGGCCCAAGACGACAAGGTCGCCTGGGAACAACTGCAGGACGAGGCCGCACGACTGACCGACGGTCTCCCTGAAAACGATGCGGAGGGCAAAAAAATCCTCGCCGGTCGCCTGCGGGGGCAAAGCGCGCATTTCAAAGAGTTCCTCGAAAAGTATCCGCAGAGCCCCGAACGCTGGGAGGCGCGCATGGCGCTGATGCAGGTCGGTAATTCGCTGGACATGCTCGAAGACCGCGAACCCGACCTTTCGGCGCAGTCGTCGGAATTCCGGGCCATCGCCGATGACAAGGATGCCCCGGAAAACATCCGTGCGGACGCGGGCCTCGTGCTGTTGCAAATCGCCTCGGCCAAGTTCGACAAGGAACGGACCGAGGACTCGGCACGTGCTTTGGGCAACGCGATCGGCAAATTTCTGGAAACACACCCCGATGACGCCCGGGCACCGGCCCTGAAGCTCACCGAAGCGCAGGCGCTCGAGACATTCGACCCCGAAAAGGCGCGGGCCCTTTACGAGGAGGCTGCCGGGAATGAAGACAAGGAAATCTCCGAGGTGGCCAAAAGCGGCTTGGCCATGATGGAGATGCGCAGCAAGCCGCTTGAATTATCATTCACCGCGGTGGACGGCCGGAAGGTCGATCTCGCCGACCTGCGAGGCAAGGTGGTTCTCGTCGATTTCTGGGCCACGTGGTGTCCTCCTTGCGTGGAGGAAGTTCCAGGGGTAGTCGACACCTATGGAAAATTCAAAGACCAAGGCTTCGAGATCGTCGGTGTCTCGCTGGATCAGGACAAGGGCGCGCTGGAAAAATTCACCGCCGAAAACAAGATGACATGGCCCCAGTTTTTCGACGGCAAAGGGTGGGACAACGAATTGGCCAAGCGTTTCAAAATCGAATCCGTCCCGACCATGTGGTTGCTCGACCGCGAAGGAAAACTGGCCGATGCCAATCCCCGCTCGCGACTCGAGCAGGCGGTTCAGGCCGCCCTCGACAAAAAGCCCTGAGGCTGCGCGGTTTTTTTCCTGCGGAGTTTGCCTTTTTTGCGCGCGTGCCGCACGCGCCAACGCTGCGGCGCTTTGACAATGAAGCCCGCGCAATCCTTAGCCCCGCAGCGGCAGGGATGCTCGTGATAATGGTCGTAGTCGTAGTAGTAGTCGTAGGTCAGTTCTTCGCCCGGCTGGATTTTCCGCAGCGAAACGACCCAGACGCGTCCGCGCACGACTTGCGATTCGCAGTTGGGATCGCAGGAATGGTTGATGTAGCGCGCGGTGTTCCAGAGGACGCTACCGTCGATATCCGTCTTCGTGTTCAGCTCGAAGATGTAGATGCAGCCGTCGCCGCCGCGGGCCGCGCGTTCCTGGCGTTTCAATTCGCGCCGCCACCCCTCGGCCTTGGTGATGCGCTCGCCGGTGTATTCGATGATGCGCGTTCCGCGTGGGATTTCCTTGGAGGCAAACATCCCGCGCCCGTGGATTTTCGAACCGCGTACGGCGGCCCAATCGCTGCGGGTTTTCGGCGGGCGCGGTTTTTTGGATTTTTTGGAAGGCATAAACCGCTGGTCTATAGCAGGAAGGGCCCGGAGGATAAAGAACCACCCGCAATCCGCTCGCTTGCCGGCAACGGCGCGCTACGATGGCGGGGTCCATCCCTCCAATGAAAATCTTCCAGTCTGGATTTCTCCTCGCGGCCTGTGCCGCGATTTTTTTTGCCCCGGCCCGCGCGGCCGAAACCGGAGTCGTCATGATTCCCGAGTCGGGCGAGTTGCAACCGTCCTCCACGCTCGAATTCCGGTTCCCGAAACCGGTGGTCCAAACGGACGAACTCGGACCTGCCGCGCGGTCGCCCATCGTCTTCCAACCCGAACTGCCGGGGACATTCACCTGGCTCAGCACACGCAGCGGTGTTTTTTCGCCGCGCGGACCGCTCCCCCTCGGAACCGCTTGGCAGGCGAGCTTGCGCGAGGGATTTCCGGGAAGCTTGTCGGCCACGGTCAAAACCCCTCCTTTCGGTGTGACCAAAATCGGCGGCGGTCTGGGCGAACAAAGCGACATCCCGCCGAACATCGGTGTGCGCATTGCCTTCAACCTTCCCGTCGCCCCGGATCCTTCGTTCTTCGAATTCGTCAACGGCGAAGGGGCCAAAATTCCTTCAGCGATTCGCACGGTCGGCGAGCAGGACTACTTCCCGGTCGCCCCGGAGGAGGAAGACTGGAACGCGAGGTGGACAGCCGCCAGCGATCCTTCCGCCGCTTCCGCGGAACCGTCAACGGCGCGCATCGTGGTAACCCCGGCGACTCCGCTTCCCGTCTCGCGCGGATGGCGCCTTGTCGTCAAAGAAGGTCTGCCCTCGAAGCAAGGCGACCAAAAGCTCGGTGCTAGCGTCACGATCGCGGTCGGCAATGTGTTGCCCCTGACGGTAACGGCGAAGGAGTGCGGCAACTACATCAACTCCGGCCCCACC
Organism: Verrucomicrobiota bacterium; assembly: GCA_041177245.1. GTDB lineage: Bacteria > Verrucomicrobiota > Verrucomicrobiia > Chthoniobacterales > JACTMZ01 > JACTMZ01. The sequence goes on along the minus strand of JBEDBL010000043.1, from coordinate 131 downwards.
GCGACGGTCACGTTCAGCAGCAGCCTCGCGCCCGACATCACCGGGGAGACGGCGGGAAAATTTTTCACCGTCATCCCCCCTGTTCCGGGCCTGCAGTGGGAAACCGGCTACAATTCCATCGTCCTGAGCGG
>JBEDBL010000042.1:0-16878 GCA_041177245.1 Verrucomicrobiota bacterium | reverse complement strand
GTTCCGAATGGCCGTCCGTCCCGAATGCCGCGTAGGGCACTTTGACCCCGTAAGCGTGCGCGGTCGCTGCAGCGTTCGAAGATGTGGTCAGTGTGTCTTCTTGGTGCCCCCGATAAACCGCGATATGCGGGATTTTATCCCAATTGATCTCGCCGTCGGGCCCCGCGATCAGCATGCGCGCCATTTGCCAATGCGCCATGCCGGCCCCGTCGATGTGGAAGAAAATGACGTTGCCCGTTTTCTTAGTTCCGGCCGGCGAGGCGTGCTGGCCGCAGCCCGCCAGCGCAAAGGCACCAGCAATGACCGCAGCTCGCCACAAGTCACACGTCACTTGTCACTCTCCGATATCTTCGTTCCAAAGCACGGGTTCCTCCGCGATGAAATCCTCCATCAGCTTGATGCAGTCTGCATCGTGCCGGATTTCCACGTCGACTCCCTGCGAGCGGACATATTGCTCTGGACCTTGGAAAGTTTTGTTCTCGCCGACGATCACTCTCGGGATCCCGTAAAGCAGGATGGCCCCGCTGCACATCGGACAGGGCGAGAGTGTGGAATAAATCGTGCAACGGCGGTAGACCGAAGCGGGCAGACGCCCGGCGTTCTCGAGGCAGTTCATCTCCGCGTGATGGATGACGCTGCCCTCCTGGACGCGACGGTTGTGGCCGCGGCCGATGATCTTGCCGTCGAGCACGAGCACCGATCCGATGGGAATACCGCCCTCGGCGCGTCCCAGACGCGCTTCCTCGATGGCGGCCTGCATGAAGGGGTCCGGGGAGGCCATAGGAAGACCAAATTAAGGGGCATTGCGTTGCGGCTGCAATCCCCGAATCGCCGCAAGCTCGACACACCAGCGCGCGCAGGTTGTCATCACGGCATGAAAAGCATGACCGGATTCGGCCGCGGCGAATGCGAGGCCAAGGGACTGCGCTACGCGGTGGAGATCTCGACCGTCAACCGTCGCAACGCCGAGATCATGATCAATCTGCCCCGCGAGCTGGCCGCGATGGAAAATGCGGTGCGCGAAATCATCGCCCCGGCCGTCAGCCGCGGGCGCGCCACGGTCACTGCGTCCGTTTCCGGCGGAAGCAAAACGCGGCCGCTGGTCGACACGGAAGTGTTCCGCCGCATCCACACCGAACTGCTGCATGCGCAGCGGTCGCTGAAAATTCCGGGGCAACCGTCGTTGTCGGATGTCATCCACCTCTATGCAGCCACCGCGCGCGAATCCTCCGCGCCGAGCACGCCCGATGCATCGGCGGTCGGCAAAGCCGCCCGCGCGGCGCTGCAATCGCTCGAAGCCATGAGATCGAAGGAGGGGGCGCATCTGGCCCGCGAATTGCAGCGGTTGCTCGACAAGTTCGCCAAACAAACCGCGGCCATCGCCAAGCTCGCACCCTCGGTCACAGCCAGGCACCGCGAAGCCATGCGCGAACGTCTCGCCGCGCTGGATCCCTCCTTTGCGGCCGACGACGAGCGTTTGGCCCGCGAGTTGGCCCTCTTCGCCGACCGGTCCGACATCACCGAGGAATTGAGCCGTCTCGAGAGCCATGTCGCCCAGTTCCGCACCGGGCTGGCGGCCAAGGAAGCCAACGGACGCACGCTCGATTTCCTCGCCCAGGAAATGTTCCGCGAGTGCAACACCATCGGGGCCAAGGCCAATTCGGCCGCCGTCACCCGGCATGTCGTCGCGGCCAAAACGGAACTGGAGCGCCTCCGCGAGCAGGTGCAGAATGTGGAGTAGATGATTTACCGCCTCTCTCAACCCTCAACCCTCAACCCTCAACTTTTCCGTTGAAGCGCCTCGGCATACTTTTCGTCATCTCGGCCCCGTCCGGCGCCGGCAAGTCGACCATCTGCAGTTCCCTGAGGCAGACACCGGACACAGTCTACGCCGTCTCCTGCACGACGCGCGCGCCGCGCGCCGGCGAGGCGGACGGTGAGGACTACCACTTCATGGACGCGTCGGAATTCGAGCGCCGCATCGCCGCGGGCGACTTCCTCGAATACGCGCGTGTGCACGACCACTACTACGGCACGGTGCGCCAGACCATCGTCGACCATCTGCGGGAGGGCATCGACGTGCTCGTCGACATAGACGTCCAAGGCGCAGCCACCATCCGGCAGAGCAAGGACCCCTTCATCCAGGATTCATTGGTCGACATCTTCATCATGCCGCCGAGTCTCGACGAGCTGCGCCATCGCTTGGAAAAGCGGGGAACGGAGACGCCGGAGCAAATCGATTTCCGCCTCACTACCGCCGCGGCCGAGATGAAATGCTGGCGGGAATACCGTTACACCATCATCAGCGGTTCCATGGAGGAAGACCTGACCAAGTTCCGCGCCATCACCCGGGCCGAGCGCTACCTGAGCCGGCGCATCATTTCGCTGGAGGACTGACATGGGCGCGGCAAAGACCGTCATTCTGGGAGTCACCGGCTCCATCGCGGCCTACAAAGCGGCCGATCTTGCCAGTCTGCTCGTCAAACAGGGGCGCGAGGTGCACGTCATCATGACCGGGGGCGCGCAGCGCTTCATCACGCCCCTCACCCTGCAGACTTTGAGCAAGCATCCGGTGACGACCGATGTGTTTGCCGAACAGGAAGGATGGTGCCCGGGCCACATTGAATTGGCGGACCGCGCCGATTTGCTGCTCATCGCTCCGGCGTCCGCTTCCGCCATCGCGCGGCTCGCTCTCGGTCTCGCCGACGACGCTCTCACCTGCGTCGCGCTGGCCACGCGCGCGCCGTTGCTCGTCGCGCCGGCCATGAACGGCAAGATGTGGTCGCATCCCGCGACGACGCAGAACGCGGAAGTTTTGCGCGCGCGCGGCGCGCGTTTCATCGGGCCCGACGAAGGCATGCTCGCCTGCGGATACGAAGGTGCGGGACGCTTGTGGCCGGTGGAAAAAATCGCGGAAGAAGCAGGCGCGTTGCTCGACGCGCGCTGAAAAATTCTCGCGCACGTTGCGCGAATTCACGCGCGATGCGCGCATCACGCCGGAAATTCGGCGGAAATTTTTTTGAAAAAATTTCGAAAAAACCGTTGACGGTTTCACGCAATCGTCTTACGAACGCAAATGTGAGTTGCAATAACAGCACACTCCTAGACCGCTACTGCGGATTGAAAGGGGGGATTTTGGATGCCCGCTAAAAAGAAAAAAGCCGCCAAGAAAAAAGTCGCGAAGCGCAAGCCCGCCAAGAAAAAGGCCGCTAAGAAAAAAGCTGCTAAAAAGCGCCGTCTCTAAACCTTAGTGGTTTAAAACGAAGTTGCACGGGAGGGGATTTCGATCCCCTCCCGATTTTTTTGTCCGCCGAGCGCACGTCATCTGATACCAAAAGCAAAGTCATGTCCGAATTTCTCACCACCGCGCTCGACGCGTCACTCATCGCCGGAAAAATTCTGCGCGAGAATTTCGAAAAGCCTCTCGAGGTCGATTCGATGCACGAGCACGACATCAAACTCGAGATCGACCGCCGCACGCAGCGGGCCATCGAGGACCACATCCTGGCCCGCCACCCGGACCACTCTATCTATGGAGAAGAGGGAATGCGCGGGGGGACAGGGGACTGCGAGTGGGTTATTGATCCCTTGGACGGCACGGTGAACTACTTCTACGGCATCCCCCATTTTGCCACGACCATCGCGGTCCGCCGCAACAACGAGATCCTCGCCGGGGTCACCTTCGATCCGATGCGCGACGAAATCTGGACCGTGGAAGCCGGCGGACCGGCAAAGCTGAACGGCAAAGAGATTCGGGTCAGTTCCCGCAGCGAGTTGCAGGACTGCGTTGTATCCATGGGCGTCTCGAAAACGGTCGATACGATCAACAGCACCCTGCCTGCTTTCAACAACACCATCCGCCAGGTGAAGAAAATGCGCATGCTGGGCAGCGCGGCGCTCGACATCGCTTACGTCGCCACCGGCCGTCTCGACGCCTACATCGAGGGAACGATCAGTCTCTGGGATATCGCCGCCGGAGTCTTGCTCGTCCGCGCCGCCGGCGGAGTGATAGATCTTCAAGCCCACGACGACAACCCCGACAAATTCCGCATCCTCGCCACCAACGGCAAAGCCGACTTCGCATCGCTGATCCGGTCCTGACTTACCTCAACTCTCAACCCTCAACTTCTGGCATGACCACCACCGGCCTCGGTTACGACATCCACCGCTTCATCGCGGGTCGTCCGCTCGTCCTCGGCGGCGTGGAGATCCCGCACGACCGCGGATTGGACGGACATTCCGATGCCGACGTGCTCAGCCACGCCATCGCCGACGCGGTGCTCGGGGCGATCGGGGAGCAGGACATCGGGCACCACTTCCCCAACACCGATCCAAGCATCCGCGGCATCAGCAGCCTCGAGATCCTGGAGAAAGCAGCCAATCTCGCCCGGGCCCGCGGCGCCCGCATCAACAGTATCGACGCCACGGTAATCGCCGAGGCGCCCAAGATCGGGCCGCATGTTTTCCCCATGCGCGAGCGCATCGCCGGCGCGCTGGGCATTCCGGCCGCCCGTGTCGCCGTGAAAGCTACGACCAACGAAGGCCTCGGTTCGATCGGCCGCGGCGAAGGCATCGCAGCTATGGCCGTCGCCTCGGTGGAGTTGCCTTGATGAGTTGAGAGTTGAAAGATGAGCGTTGAGAGATCGAGCAGTAAGCAGTAAGGATGTCCGCCGCGCGGCGTCCCCGCCGCTTATCCTGCGATCGACAAGCGCCGGGGACGCCGCTTCTACTTTTCCCCCAGCCGTCTCCTTCCCTCAACTTTCAACCCTCAACCCTCAACTCTCTTGGTCCAGTTCCAAAACACCCTGACCCGCTCCGTCGAGCCCTTCGTGCCGATGGATCCGGCGGGCAAAGCGGTCAAGCTCTATACCTGCGGTCCGACCGTCTACAATCACGCTCACATCGGGAACTTCCGCGCCTACCTTTTCGAGGATCTTCTCCAGCGCCATCTGGAATATCGCGGCTTCGAGGTCGAGCGCGTCATGAACCTGACCGATGTCGACGACAAGACGATCCGCGGCGCGCGCGAGAAGGGCGTCCCCCTCGCCCAATTCACCCAACCTTTCAAAGACGCGTTCTTCGAGGATCTCAAATCCCTGCGCATCAAGCCGGCCGACAGCTTCCCCGCCGCGACCGAACCGGAGCACATCGCGCGCATGATCACCATGATCGAAAAACTCGTCGCCGCGGGCCACGCCTACCAAGCGGATGACAAATCGGTCTATTTCCGCATCGCCAGCTATCCGAATTACGGCCATCTCGCCCACCTGAACCTCGAGGAACTGCGCCCCTCCGGCCGCGTCAGCTCGGACGAATATGAAAAGGAGAGCATTGGCGACTTCGCGCTCTGGAAAGCGCACGATGCGGACGACGGCGAAGTGAAATGGGACAGTCCGTGGGGACCGGGGCGTCCGGGCTGGCACATCGAATGCAGCGCCATGGCCACGGGGCTGCTTGGCGACCGGCTCGATATCCATTGCGGCGGGGTGGATAACATCTTTCCCCACCACGAGGCTGAGATCGCCCAGACCGAATGTTGCACCGGGCAAAAATTCGTCAACCTGTGGATGCATTGCGCGCACCTCATGGTCGACGGACGCAAAATGGCCAAGTCGTTCGGGAATTTTTACACCCTGCGCAACCTGCTCGACAAAGGTTGGAGCGGACGCGAAGTGCGCTATGTGCTGCTTTCCGCGCACTACCGCCTGCCGCTCAATTTCACTTTCGAGGGTCTGGCCGGGGCGCGTAGCGCGCTGCAACGGCTCGACGAATGGCAGCAACGTCTCTCCGAGTTGGCCACCAACGCGAAGAAAAGCGAACCCCACCCCCTCATCGCCGAGGACAAGTTCGCTACTGCCCTCGACGACGATCTCAATATCTCCGCGGCCCTCGGCGCGCTCTTCGATTTGGTCCGCGACAGCAACCGGGCCACGGACAAAGGGGAACTTTCCCCCGAGCAGGCGCGCGGATTGCTCGACTATTGGGAACGCATCAACTCCGTCCTTCGACTCGAACCCGAATCGGTCGACGTGCCGGCCGAAATCACCGCGCTTCTCGAAGAACGTCTCGCCGCACGCGCGGCCAAGGACTGGGCCAAGAGCGATACCCTGCGGGACGAATTGCTGAAACGCGGCTGGATGGTCAAAGACACCAAGGACGGCACCAAACTCACCCGCGTGGGAGGATGAGGGAAGTTGAGGGTTTAGAGTTGAGGGTTGAGGGCAGAAGGCACACGATCCAGCGAATGACCTGCACCAGCCATCCGGCTGCTGTAGCGGCGGCGTCCTCGCCGCCGGCCGTCAGCTCGCCACACGCCACAAGCCACTCATCCCTCGAAGGACATTTTTTCCCTCAACTTTCCACCTTCATCCCTCAACTCTCTTGACCTACTCCCCCGCCGACTATCTCGATCTCGAGCACACCGACCATCGGTCGCTGTTCGAGAAGGTGGCTAATGTCTGGGAGGCTCTGCCCCTCATCGCTTCCTATCTCCAGTTCCGTCTCAAGCCGGCCATCCGCGGCAAACAGATCGGCCGTCCTTTCATCAGCAATGCGGTCTACATCGGCGAAGGCACCATCATCGAACAGGGCGCCGTGGTCAAAGGACCGGCCTGGATCGGTGACCGCTGCGAAATCCGCGCCGGGTGCTACATCCGCGAGAACGTGGTGGTCGGCAACGACGCCGTCCTCGGCAATTCCTGCGAATTCAAGAACTGCATCGTCTTCGACGGTGCGCAGATCCCGCATTTCAACTACGTCGGCGATTCCATCCTCGGCCACAAAGCGCATCTCGGCGCGGGAGTGATTTTGTCGAATGTCCGCCTCGACCGCGGAGAAGTGATCGTCCGCGGTCCCGATAGTGCCGTGCCGACGGGGTTGAAAAAATTCGGTGCCATCGTCGGCGACCGCGCCGAGATCGGCTGCAACAGCGTGCTGAGCCCCGGATCACTGATCGGGCGCGACTCGGTCATCTACCCCGGCGTGCAATGGAAAGGCGTCCTGCCGGTCAACAGCGTGGCTAAGTTGAAGCAGCAGATCGAAGTCGTCGAGAGGGGCTAAAGCTCCCGACGGGGGAACACGCAAAGCCGGGGAATAGTTTGTCCGAAGATCTCGGCGGACGGTTGAGCTTTGCGGTCGTGCCCTGGCGCGAGGTTCTTAAAGAGTCGAACGTAAGAAATGCTGCACTGCAGGCGGCGCTGGGATTCGTCAATCTTCGGATTGAGTTGGATCACCGCCTGGGAAAACGGCGGCTGTTTTTTGCGCTTAAGGACCTCGCGGCGGACGTCGGCGATGGGTCGGCTCGTGTCGAGGTCTTGGCGGGTGACCGGTGCCCAGAGTTTGCGCCATTGCTCCGGTTCGATACGGGCCACGAGGGATTGGACGAATTTTTTGTCGCGTCCGTCTTGCTCCCAGAATCCAACGATCAGCACAAAGGGCTCTTTGATGTCGTATTGCCGCAGCGCATCACCGAGCAGCACAGGCTCGCCGTATTGTGTGGCCTTCGGATTCACCGGAATGCGTCCATGGTTCTTGTTCGCTGACGCCGGGATATCCCATTTGTCCGTCGGACCCGACGCGCGATGTCCGCCGAAGAACGTGTCCGCCACCCAATGCTCGAAGCTCAGTCCGTGCTGCTGGACTTCGGTGGCATGGGCAAGCGAAGCGGCGAGACAGAAGGTCAGGCAAAGAAGAGCCTTCACGCGGAAGCTTTAACAGAAGCCGACGGAGGCAACAAAGGGAGACCAACCCGGATCAGGAAAGCGACAGTTGAAACATCTCTCTGCGCGTCGACCGCAAAAGCCCACGATGCACCGACCTCCTTGCCTTTTGTCAGCTGCTCCGGGCTTATTCTGCTTCGGCTGCGGTGATGGAGAATTCTGCCGTCCCGACGACCTCATCCCCGCTGTAGATCTCCACCTTGTAATCACCCACAGGCCAGCCATTCGTGGGCTTGGACAGCGAGAAGGCGCCGAAGAAGTCGTCCTTGTCACCGGTGACGGTCGCTTCATCGATCTTTGTATTCGCAGGTGCTGCCTCACCCACATCAACGGCGATCCATTCACCACGCAGCTCGTCGCCCTTCTTGGTGCCTGTGGTCCGGAAGAAGGCGAAGAGTTTTGGGGTGTCCGCAGTGAACGATGTGGCCGGCTCAGTGTCCTCGTCCACCGCGATAGCGGCTTCCACCTTTACATCCCCGGCTAAGCTCGGAGTTGCGATAAGCGGCAGAAGGACGCCCGCTACGACGAGGATCGCGAGAAATCCGGTGAATGATGGGAGAGATTTTTTCATGGTTCGATTTGTTTTAGGCCGTGGGTTCGCCGACGAGACTGTCGCGTCACCAGCAAGAAAGGCTCACGGCAGCGGGACCTAAAAAGTGGCAACGGCGTAAAATTGCCTCCCACCTTGCAAAAATGGCGAGAGAATTTTACTCAAAAACCAGCCCCACGGACGAAAACAAGGAAAGAAGAACCTCAAGCCGCCTCCGACCTCAGCTACCTCGGCGGCGGAGGGGCCAGAGCATAGGGGCTAGCAGGCCGAGCGCGGCGAGGTAGGTCGATGGTTCGGGGATGGCGGTGATGGTGAAGGTGCTTGTGGTTTGGTTCCACGAGGAGCTGGCGATACCGCCGTTGGAGAAGGTGAAAAGTGACGAGTTGGTGATCGAACTGCGCAAGTCGCTGCCGAAGACGAGCGTGCTGCCAACGACGTTGAAATTGTTGATCGTGAGCAACGCGCTCGGCGCGTAGGTGCCGAAGGTCAGGTTGCCCGCCGCGCCGGTGCCGAAGTCGAGGAACGAGGCCTGCGTGAGGTTGAGGTTACCGAAGACTTCGCTCACCCCGCTGCCGCGCGCGATGGTGCCGCCGCTCAAGGTGACTGCCGCGCTGTTGTTCACTTGATGGCTTTGCGAGACGAGCAGCGTTGCACCATTGGTCACGCCGATCGAAGAAACCGAGGCCGCAGCGGAACCGCTGGTGGCAGCCAAGCCCAAGGTGCCGGCTTGCACGCTGAGCGGACCGTTGAAGCTGTTGGCTGCGGTGAGAGACAAAGTGCCCGCACCTTTCTTGGTCAGCCCACCCGTGCCAATGAACGATCCGGATCCGGTGACCGTCGCACCCGAGACCACGGCGATAGAGGAAGCAGCATCGGCCAAGGTGACCTGCCCGGCGGTTTCGAGGCTGTTGGCAAAGCTGTATTGGAAAACGGTCATCTGGTTGGTCAGGCGTCCACCTCCGAGGAACTCGACAAGCGAAGCCAACGTTGTCTGGAGGATGCGACTGGCCCCTGCCCCGTTCTCGGTGGAGAAGCGCAACGTTCCCGCGCTGATCGTGGTGTCGCCGGTGTAGGTGTTCGACGCGCTCAAGGTCGTCGTGCCCGCGCCGAGTTGCTTCACCGCACCATTGCCGGAAATGGCAGAGCTAATCGTTGTCGCATCGCTCTGGTTGAAGTTGATTGCACCCGTGCCCGCACCAAAGGCGATGCTCGGAGCGGTGATTGTTCCCGCGGTGTCATTGGTGCCAAAGCGACCGATGTTCAGCGTGGCGACTGATCCGTTCGAAGCAGCGATAGTCAGACCCGAGCCGGCCGAAGCGTTGCCTCCGTTGGCCACCGTGAGGCTGTTGCTGAGGCCCGCGTTGCCGACGAAGAGGCCGAAAGCGTTGCTCCAGCGGGAACCGGCGCCTGTGACCAGCACGCTGTTGTTGTCGGCGGGCACATCTCCGCCGATGTAGCTGTGGATCCCGACAGTGACCAATCCGCCGTTCGAGACGACCATGCTGTTGCCGCTGTTACCCGCGCCACCGACGAAAAGATAGAGCGCGTTGTTGAAAAGAGTGTTTGTCCCCGTGACCAGCACGCTGTTGTTCAAGGAAGAACCAAAGGTGCCGATTTGGCTGATCAAGGCCGCCACCGTGCCTCCATTGGAGACGACGAGGCTATTACTGCTGCCGTAAGCTCCGACATAGAAATAGCCGCTGTTGGTCCAGACGGAATTAGCCCCCGTGACCAGCGCGCTGTTGTTCGAAGAAAAGACGGTGTAGCCGATGCTGCCTTCCACATTCGCGACCCTGCCCCCGTTGCTGATGACCAAGCTGTTGCCGCGACCTTCGTAGCCGACGCGCAGATTCTGGCTGTTGGTCCAGAGGGAATTTGCCCCCGCGACCAGCGCGCTGTTGCCCGATGAATTCGTGGCGGAGCCGATGTTGCCATTGGCGCTTGATGCCACGCCCGCGTTGGAGATGACCAAGCTGTTGCTGCTGCCTTGGTAGCCGACAGAAAGAGCGCCGCTGTTGGTCAAGAGAGAGCCTGTTCCAGTCACCAAGATGCTGTTGCTGGACGAGTTCGTGGTGAAGCCGATGCTGCCCTCGCTAATTGTGACCCTGCCCCCGTTGCTGATGATCAAGTTGTTGCTGCGGCCCGAGTTGCCGACCACCGTGCTGGAAGCGAGATTATGCGCGCCACCGTTGGCGATGAAGGATGCGCCGCTCCCGGTGTCGCCTATGACAAAATTAGTTCCGTTGCTGACCGTGGTGGATTGAGAAACGATCGACCCGCCATTGAGAGCGATCACGCTATTGGTGCCGTTGGTGGCAAGGAGCGTTTTCACTTCGACCGAGCCGCCGGTGACATTCAGCGCGCCGGAACCCGCGCGGCCGATCTCGAACGTGCCGTTGGTCATGACGAACCGGCCGCTGCTGATGCTCACCGAGTTGTTCGCCGCGCCGGTGGCGACACCGATGACGAAGTTTGTGCCGCCGCTGGATCCGCTATTCGGATCGGGGCGCGATTTAAGAAAAACCTCGGCGCCGTTTGTGATGACCAAGCTGTTGCTGCTGCCCGAGTCGCCGACAGCCACATTGGCCCAGAACGTGTGCGTTCCTCCTTTGGCGACGAACGAGGCACCGCTTCCCGTGTTTCCGCCGATGTAAAACGTTCGGTTGTCGGAATTGCCCGTCTCGTTGCTGATCGTAGTGGCACCGGAAATGATCGTGCCGCTATTGAGCAGCACATAGCTGCCAACTCTTTCCGCAGGAAATATCTGGGCGGACGGGGTGATAGGAGTGGTGGCGAGGAGTTGTTTCACTTCCACCGTGCCGCCATCGACTCGGAGTGTGCCCAGACCGGCACCGAAATTGATCTGGCCATTGGTGACAGAGAGTCGGCCGCTTTGCACGAGAACCAAGCTGCCGGTTTGCGCGAAGCCATTGGTATTTCGATAATATTGGTTGATGGTGAGATTGGTGCCGACCGTCACGCTGGCACCATCGGCGAGAGTCAGGCTGTTTCCGTCGCTGTTACGACCAACAACGAGATTTGCACTGCTGATCCAAAGCGAATTCGTGCCGGTGACCAGCACGCTGTTGTTGAAGTCGCCTGCCAGTTGAGTGCTAGTCGAGAAGTCTCCTCCTCCGACAATACCTTGTCCATTCGCCACCGTGGCACCGTTGGATATCACCAGACGATTACCTTTGCCCCGTGAGTCGTAGCCGACATAGAACTCGCCGGCATTGGTCCAAACCGAGTTTGTGCCGGTGACGAGGACGGTATTGTTGGAGGACCAGTTGCCGATGTAAGCATAGCCGCTGGAAACGCGACCCCCGTTGGAGATAACCAAGCTGTTGTTGATGGTGTAAGAAACATCTCCGCCGATTCTTATTCCGCCGGTCTGCAGAGATGAACCCGAGCCGGTCACAAGCACACTATTGTTTGAGTTGAAGTAGCCGAGCATGAGTAATGATGCATCGACTTGGCCGCCGTTGGAGACAACCAAACGGTTCCCAATGGGTCCAACTGAAATTTGCGAGGCCCGACCGCCGACATAGAGATACGACCCAACGGTCCATTTTGAATTGGTGCCAGTGACCAGCGCGCTGTTGTTGCTGGCGTTCTCGCTCCAGCCAAGGTTGCCGTTCACGCAGTAGACCTGGCCGCCGTTGGAAATGACCAGGCTATTGCCGCTGCCATTGAAGCCGACATAAAAGTCGTCTGTGTTGGTTAGCAATGCGCCGGAGCCGGAAACGTTCAGGACGTTGTTCGTAGGCTCGATTAAAGTAACATTGGTCGAATAACCGATATAGGTGACGCCGAACAGGTTGGTGCCCGAGGTGAAATTCGTCGTGACGTTCGCGGCATTGGAACCAACGTAGAGGTTTTGTGCGCGTCCGCGAGTCACGGACACAAGGAGAACAGCGCAGAGCACCGCGGTGAATGGGATGGAGCGTTTCATCGAAGTTTTTTTCCGGCCGCGACCGGCACCGATACCATCAACAGAGTCGCCAAAGCAAGAGGTCCGCAACCGGCGCACCTGAAACGATGACAACGGGCTGAAGAGTCGGTCTCAATCCTCTGACCAGCAAGTAAATTTCAACCCCGAAAATCGCGCCAATATCAGCCAGAATAGGTCTGAACAGAAGCCCGCCAAGGAAACAAAGGCAGATCCTGCTAGATAGGAACGTGGGCATAGACACGCGTGCCTTTGCCGGATTTCGCGTCGATCTCGAATGTCCCGCCGAGCATTTCGGCGCGCTCGCGCATGCTGATCAATCCGAGGGAACCGTTCTTTTGTGCCGTCGCTGCGTGGTCGGGCGTGAAGGAGTTTCCGTTGTCCGCGATTTCCAAGCGCAGCAGCTTGTCCTCTTCGAGCAGACTGATCCGTGCCTCCGTGGCCCGGGCATGTTTCTCGATGTTATTGAGAGCCTCCTGGACGATGCGGAAGAGATTGGTGGCCGATGCACCATCGAGAGTCCCGGCCGATGGCGCTTCGATGTGCACATGCAGTTCAAGCTTCACCCGGTCGCGGAAAGCGGCGGCATGTTTCTCGATCGCGGCGGCCAGGCCCATCTGATCGATCATGGCCGGACGCAAGTTGCGCGAGAGATTGCTCACCGCCTGCAAGGCTTGTTCGGCCACGCTTTTCACCTCGGCCAGTTCGCGCCGCAGCTTTTTCGACGTCGCTTCACTGCGCGCCAAGGCGATCCGGTTGGTCGTCACGGTGAGTAGCTGCGCGATGTTGTCATGCAGTTCACGACTGAGCGTATGCCGTTGCTCCTCTTGAAGCCGGAGAAGTTCGTGCGCGAGCACGCGCAGGGTTGGGGTCTCTGCGCCATCCGGCGAGTCGCCGTTGTGCGCCGCCGGTTCCTCGAGCATCCGCCGCAGGGATTGCAGTCTTTCAGCCAAAGGCTCCGGCTCGGATGATTGGCCAGCAAAGCACTCGTCGATCAAACCCGGAACACCATGCAACGCCGCGGACAGCCGCCGCGCTTGCGTCCACACCGATTGCAGATCGGCAATCCGCCCCGCGCCCACGCTGACGCACGCGCTATAGTGATGCGTGGCTTCCTCCACGCGTCCGAGCAAGAGCGACGCCTCGCCGCGGATGGCCAATTGCCAAAAAACATCCTCCTTGGCCAAGCCATCAAGCACCTCCGCCGCCAAGGCCGTTGCGGCCTCCTGCTCCCCGAGCAAAGCATGGAGCGAAGCCGCATTGATCCCGCAATACGCATCGCCATCGCGGCGGTAGCCATCGAGGTAGAAAGCCAACGCACTTTGCAGATGCGCCCGACCTTCCTCCGCATCGGCGCTGCGCCAAGCGAGGTCTTTATTGATCCGCCCGACCAGTCCGAGCAGTTCGGCGTCCGGCGGCACGCTGATCAGCAGCTCACTCAATACCTGCCGCGCCTCTTCCGTTTGCCCTGAGCGGGCCAAAGCCAGCGCCAACTCCCGACGCATCGGTGCGGCCGCCGCCCGATCGCGGGCGCGATCCAAGATTGCGGCATCGGGGGAATGCTGCCCGTTGCCCGTGGCGGCCGAAGACAGAAAAGATCGCATCAACTTTTGGGATTGGGGAACCGCATCTGCAGATCTACCATACCGTTCTTGGGATGGCACCTCTGATATTTATAGGCTATTCACCCCAGACGTTTTCTACCCGAGCTGACTAAACTCCCGCCGCCAATGCCCGCCGCCCCCCGTCCAGCCACGCACAGCCGGCACGTTTTCATTTCGCATTCCAGCGAAGATGCCGCGGTGGCCGAGAAAGTCTGTCGCGCTTTGGAGTCCGCCGGTCTCGCGACATGGATTTGCTCGCGCGACATCCAACCCGGACAAACTTGGGCGGGTGCCATTTCCGACGCGCTCGAACGTTCCAGTGCGGTCGTTCTTTTGTTCACCGCCAACGCCAATCGCTCCGACCACGTCCTGCGCGAAGTCGACTCGGCCGTCAAACAAAGGATCCCGATCTTGCCGGTGCGTCTCGACGACGCCTCGCTATCCAAGGACATCAAATACTACACCAATGTCGCACACTGGATCGCTGCCACCGACGGGCGCATCGAACCTCATCTCGCAAAAATCACTGACAGTTGCCGCAACATTCTGGGCACGCCGCAGCAAGGTTCTCAGTCGGTAGATGCTTCAGCGATGAGCTTTGTTCACACCGAGTCCGACGCAGCAGTCGAAGGACATGCCCCTGGCACAGCAACGAACCACCCCGGAACTGCCGAGCATGTCGCAGTTACGATTGATTCCAAGAGCTGCCTGAGAAGTCTCGAAGAGATCAAACCTGGCCTTTCTCTGGCTGGTCTTGAGCCGGGGGTGATTGTGTCTGTCATGGCAAGTAACCCCATCGGCACTGAGGCAGCGCAGATCATCTACAAGTTGCCAGACGGCACCATACGGGAGCGACTCTTGGGGGCTGCGGACATCCAAACTCTGGCCGTCCCCACAACAGAGCGTCCTTGGTCCTTTGACGGCGATGGCGACGCATTCAAGCTCGCGGTTGAAGCGAAGCGGATCGACCTCGCGTTCTTGTTCGATCCCATGATGGCCGTTCACACGTCAAATGTGGAGCCTCTGCCGCACCAGATTACTGCAGTCTACGAGTCCATGCTGCCGCGCCAGCCTCTGCGCTTCGTCCTCGCGGATGACCCCGGCGCTGGCAAGACCATCATGGCCGGCCTCTACATCCGCGAACTCATCATGCGGGCCGATTCGCGCCGCATTCTCGTGGTTGCTCCGGGTAGTCTGGTCGAACAATGGCGTGACGAGTTGTTCGAGAAGTTCGGCCTTCAGTTCAATGTTTTCTCACCCGCCTTGGAAGCGGCAACTCCGAGCGGGAACCCATTTGAGGATCTAGATCATCTCATCGTTCGACTCGACCAGATGGCTCGCAATGAGGAGCTGCAGGAGAAGCTGCTCGCCACTTCGTGGGATTTGGTGATTTTCGATGAGGCACACAAGCTCTCCGCGCATTACTTCGGTTCGAAGCTCGAAAAGACCGGCCGCTTCCAATTCGCCGAAAAACTCGGCGCTCGCACCCGGCATCTCCTACTGCTCAGTGCCACTCCCCACAATGGCAAGCCCGAGGACTTCCAACTTTTCCTCTCGTTGCTCGACTCAGATCGCTTCTATGGAAAATTCCGTGGAGGCGGCGATGCTGCTCACAAGGTCGACGCGAGTGATCTCATGCGCCGCATGGTGAAGGAAGAAATGCTCCGCTTTGATGGCACCCATCTGTTCCCTGAGCGCAAAGCCTACACGGCGAACTACAAACTCTCCGAAATCGAGGCCGCTCTTTACGAAGCCGTCACTGCCTACGTGAAGACCGAGATGGGGAAGGCCGATGCATTGAAAGGCCCGCGTAAAGGCTCGGTTGGCTTTGCTCTTACGGCACTTCAGCGACGCCTTGCCTCCAGCCCTGAAGCTATTTTCCAATCCCTGCGCCGCCGCAAAGAGCGCCTCGAAGCCCGCCTTCGTGAGGAGCGTCTCCTGTCGCGGGGCCAGCAGTTTGTCGCTCCAGCACTCGAAGCCCCGCCGGAAGATGACGATGACCTCACGGCCGAGGAGCAGGAAGAATTGGAAGAAAAACTCGTCGATACTGCGACTGCCGCCGAAACCATCGCCGAACTGGAGGACGAGATCGGTATTCTCGCTGATCTCGTCGTGCAGGCTCGAGGCGTTGTGGACTCAGGTCTCGACCGCAAATGGGACGAGCTTTCGAAGATCCTCCAGAACGATCCCCACATGCGCGACTCCGATGGCCGCCAGCGCAAGATGATCCTCTTTACCGAGCACAAGGACACACTCAACTACTTGGAGCGAAGAATAGGCGGCGTCCTCGGCACTCCCGATGCCATCACAACCATCCACGGCGGCGTGCATCGTGATGAGCGTCGCAAGCGTCAGGAGATGTTTCGCTCTGATCCTGAAGTTCGCATTCTTCTGGCCACGGATGCAGCCGGCGAAGGCGTCAATCTTCAGAACGCCAATCTCATGGTCAATTATGACCTACCTTGGAATCCGAACCGCCTAGAACAGCGTTTCGGCCGTATCCATCGTATCGGCCAGCAGCAGGTCTGCCATCTTTGGAACCTCGTCGCCAAAGAGACACGCGAGGGCGAAGTCTATCATCGCCTACTGACCAAGCTGGAAACCATCAACGAAGCATTCCATGGCCGAGTTTTCGACATTCTCGGCGAGGTCTTTGAAGAACGGACCCTCAAGGATCTCTTGCTTGATGCCATTCGCTACAACGACCAACCGGAGCGCCACGCCGAACGCCTCAAGACCATCGACAATGCGTTCGATACGTCCCACATCAAAGACCTGCTTGAACGCAATGCGCTGGCCCAGGAGACGATGAGCACCGAGCGGCTCTTTGCTGTTAAGGAGCAGATGGAGATTGCCGAGGCCAGACGCTTGCAGCCCTACTTCGTGCACTCCTTCTTTGCCAAAGCCTTTGAGGGAATCAATGGTGCCATGTATCCTCGCGAACCCGGACGCTTCGAGATCACCCACGTCCCGGCAATCATCCGCGAGCGTGATCGTCAGATCACCGGGCGCAACCGCCGCGAACTCGCTCCTGTGCTGAGGCGTTACGAGCGCGTG
>JBEDBL010000041.1:0-17617 GCA_041177245.1 Verrucomicrobiota bacterium | reverse complement strand
TGCCCATCGTGGAGGTGAACTTGAGATCCAACGTGGCCGCATCGCCTTGGGGCACAAAACGCAGCGGACCATTGAGACGCTCCAAACGACCACCGTTGGAGGCGGATACCACCACTTCCTGCCCGGCTTTCAACCCGGGCAGTTCAAGGCGGATCCCCACCGTTCCGCTTTCGCCGATAATCACACGATCAAACAACCCTTCGCTGCCACTCAGCTTCCGTGCCCCACCCGCCGTGTTCACCTCACCGCTCACCGCATCCAAGGTAAATTGATCAGCCGCACGCACCGGCGCAAGCAACGAACCCTGAGGATCAGGCGCCACCGCAGGCATGGCCGCAGCATCCGCGCGCTCTTGCTCGCCGCTGAGTGATTCCGCAAGGGCGCCGCTCGTTTGTGCCCTACCATCCACCGCAGCAACACGACGATTACCGCTCCCCGACAACGCCGACACCCGCGAGCCTCTTTCCCCGTCCGCAGAAAAAATATACACCAAGCAGCCAATAAGCGTCACACCCATGGCCGCAATCAGCCACGTCTGCCAAGAGGCTTTGTTCTTCATAAGCGGGGGGCTTACTCAATGCGCGGAAACATCCTCAGACACTCCCAACGCAGAACCCTTACTCAACTACCAGTCGCCATTTGTCAAAAAGAAAATCACCCCCAAAGACGCAGCGGATGTCCAGACGATGCCCTTGGGTTGCAGCGCCGTGTCCGCTGCTTGCAGCGAGGCCAGGACGGAACGCGATTAATCTCGACGAAGCTGCGCTTAGGCAGGCCCAACCAAACCGAAGCCTCGGGCACAAACCCGCAACGACGCGCAGCGGAGGGGTAGTGGCGACGGAGGACATGCTTGCACACGGCACTGGAAATAGCCGGATGGAGCGACATGTTCCAGGGAGCGCGAGAGAACCGAGCCGCTACGCGCATCTGATGCGCGAGACCAGCTTAGCGACTGCCGTTGAACAAACTAAGACGCCAGCGTCGGCGCGGCTGCTGCGGGGGCATTTGGACTATAACGGCGACTGACGCACTACGCACCAATCAGCAGGCAGCGTGACAGTGCGCTTCATCGGCGGTTGACGAGGGGTTGGCGTTCGTCGCTACTCGCGACAGCGCTCCGGCGTCCGCTGCACGTTGACGGCTGGGAAGTTAAAATCCGCCGCGTCCGAAGATTTGCAGGAACCAACTTACGATCAGCAACGCGAGCAACAACCCACCGAAGGCAATAAGTGTCCAAGTGAGTTTGCGGGGATTCACTTCGGAAGCAGTTGGTCGAGGTTTGCCAACGGCTGCAACGGCTTGATTTCCTTATTCTCAGTGCGTCGAATACGGGCAAACTCATACGCTGCGGCCATCACCCTATCAGGTGCGGGGTTCTGATTTACAGCATCAGATGCTCGCTGTTCGTAATGAGTTTTCAACTGGGCGAACACACTGGCTGCGCTCGTCGGTTCCCATGCATCTTTGCTGCGATAGTTTCCAACCGTCTGAGTGTCAGTCAAAAACACGTCGAGGCCCGCATCGTCACCAAAAGCCATCAACGCATCAGCCGCGCCTCTCGCAAAATCATAGGCTTCGCGGCTTGGAGTGCCCAAAGCGGACAGTTCTGTTTTGAGTTTCGCAATGACTTGATCGCGTTGGGCGGTGGGGATCGTCGCCCCTTGTGTGACCGCGATAATTATGCTTCTTGCCCCAAACTGCTTGATAAGCAACTCCGGCTTTACAAGCGAAAAGTCGATTGCTAACGGCACTTTTTTGTCGAGAGGCGCTTGATCGAGAGCCAAAATGTAAGCGTATTGCGCAAGTTCACCGTTGGCCTGCGTGCTTTCAGCGTAGGCACTCTGAACGAACTGCAATAAATCGGCGTAGCTTCCTGATTCGATAATCTGGCGAGCTTGGTCTGGATTGTTCGCCATCATATCTGCGATTGGGCCAGCATGTGCGCTTATAATCATCATTCCAGCGCAAGTCAGTTTTGCGAACGCCGTGACGGTTCTTTTAAGGTAAAACATAGGGAGCTCCTGAGACGGGGTTTCCGATAGAAAAGAATGTGCGTCGGTCTTCATCGAGCTTGTCCACTTGCTCGGTTTTCCACTTGCTTTGCTGAAGGTCGTAGTAGCGTCGATAAACAAGCATGGTGGGAACCGTGGAGTAATCCTTGGCGTCCGGCCCGTCGGGATTGTGGCTCGCTCCGTCATCAAGCTTGGTGTCAATCAAACCATCATCCTTTGCCTCAAAGCGGAAACGGAAGAACACCCAAGGAAGCTCTCGACCATTGAGATTCTTGAAGCCCACTTGTCCAGCATTTCCGGCGCGATTTTTGGTCACATAGGAAAACTCCGCATCACCTGTTTGTCCGGTCACTTTGCCGCTATCTGCATGTTTCACACCAATAAATCCAGCAGCATTAGACTGCGAACATGGCAACGGTGTGAAGCCAACTAAATCAGCTTTATTATCGCTCACAAGCTGCGGTGCTTCCGCCAAAGTATTGTTATCGACTTTGAATCGGAACTGACAGCCAGCAAACCAACGATAATGTTTATACGGGTCTAATCCACAGGCATTCTTAATCGGAATTTCGGGATTAATAGCAGGATCGGGGTCGAAGTTTCGCGTGGAGTTAAGCAGGCGATTATTCACATAAACCCGATGCGGAACATCCATCGGGACATAAACGCTACTTTGCGGACTGTTGATGCCTCCGCCGATAGTTGCGCCAATAGAATACAGAATGTTTGGGCATGCCCAATCGTTGATCGTGTCGGCTGACACTCCCGTTGTGTTCTCCGCTTCAACCGGAATCGTTCCAACTACGAAATACTGTTCCGTTCTGATTCCTACCTCTTGCTGAAACTCCGCCTGTGCCGAACCGATCTGCACTTTGATCTTCCACTTGCCGGGCTTCCATTTCAGCCAGTCGTTGGCCGTATCATCGTCACCATCGGCAATCTTCCACTCGTTCTTCCCGGCCCCTGTTGGGCCGGTTTTGGTTTCTCCTCCAGGCCCTTCTGCTGTCCAAGTAAACACCGTGGAACCCCATGTATCGGTGCCGCCAAGTTTCCAACTCACCATGTCGCCGCACGACTCCCCGGCATAGATCGGTTTGCTTGCGTTGTGATCCTTTTCGCTGCCCCATTTTTTCTTAGGATCGTCGCGGTCAACAACCTTCATCTCAAAAGGCAAAAGCGCCCCCGTCCAAGAGATCGGTTTGTCGTTTCCCTCGACCACGAAGTTCATCTGAATCGTGACTTTTGGCGTGTTGCCGCTTTGGCTCATCTGCGCGATCTGCTCTTGGGTAAGGTTCCCTTCATACCAAATGCTAGCCTCGTAGACGTTCTCGGCCTTCGGCTTGAAAGAGTCCTTGGGCAAAACGTCTTCGTTAGCGATTTCCTGGTCTCCGATTTCCTCTGTGAAAAATCGCACATATGTCGCCTCCTTCCATTTCATTTTCACCCGCAACGCTCTCCAGACTTCCGAGTAGGGCGGCCGGGCGGAAGATCCTCGGTTGAGAGTGACACGCAGGCGCTGTTCCAGACGCCGCGCCTGACCGGATTGCGACTTGGGCAAAAGCAGGCCTTTGGTGCTGCCCTCCGGCCCAGGCGGAAACCAAGACTCCAATTTGGCAAAGGTGGCGGCGATTTCCGAGTGATCCCTGCCCATGATGAAGTTGCCATCAGCCTGCAGTGGCGCGCTGAGTGAGCCATCGCCTTCGGTCTTGAACCATTTGACAAACTCAAATCCGCTGGGAGTTTGAGCCCCAACGGGAACAGTTTGGCCAACGTAGTAGCTGTCTCCATCACCAGTGCCGTTGTGGACAATAAGGCGAAGGTGCCCGTCTGGAGGCAGCCTAGTTTGCGCATGAAGCATCGGCGCTATGGGCAGCAGGAATGCAACCACAAGGAGCGTGGCCAGCGTCTTCACTGGTGCAGACAGATTCACGATGGTAGCAGTTGTTGGTCGGCCCGCAGTTCGGCAAGGGCCTTCTCCAGATATCCTTTGTCAAAGTTCACGGCTTGCGCTGTTACTTTGACAGGATCGAGACCGGACTGAAGCAGGCGAGCCTTGGCTTCAAACATCCATTTGTCATAGGCGATTTCCGTATGGGCATTGCTCACCAAGAGACTTCCGATCAGTTCTGTTACTTTGGCTGCGTCGCCCCTCCTGTGTGCAGCCAACGCCAGCCAGTAGTAGGCTGCGGCACAACCGGCTTGAGTGGGATTCTCCGTCACAATCCACTCGAAGGCAGCGAGACTCTCCTCGGCACGGCCGCGACGAATGAGTGCTTCGTAATAGGGAACCAAAAGGCCGGGAAGAGCGATGCGCGGAGTGGCGGGATCCTCCAACAGGCCTTGGGCAAAGCTCCTCGCGCCATCGAGATCGTCCGTGTGCAGGTGCGCAAGAAGGATGAAAGCAAGATAATCCCACCAGCGATTGTCGTTGTTCCAAAGCCAGAGCTTTTTGTCTTCGGGCAGCGCACGCCAAAAAGCCAGAGCCTCGCGTGCGCGGCCGAAGTCATAGACCTGGCGTCGCGTGAGCTTGAAGAGGACATCAATGGCCTGCGAGGGATGAGAGGCGGAGCTGAATGCTTGCAAAGCCGCGCGCTCCCCGAGCGCATAAATCTGGTCGGTCAGCGCACGGAAGTTACCTCGCGCTCGCGAAAGTTGGCGGGCGAAATCCAGAAGAGTTTCGAAGTCTTTGACGCCAGCCAACATGCGAGGCAACTCATCGGCACAAGCTTGCAGCGCGTCCTCATCGCCGGAGGCTATCAAATTCTCCGCCCACAGCAGACGCGCTTGCAGACGAAAGCGTTGAGGAACTTGCTCTGCCGCTGCAACTTGAGAGAAAGCCTCAGCTGCGGCGGAGGTGTTGTTGAGCAGAGATTCCATGCGGCCAAGCGCCCAGAGAGCTTTGGACCAAAAATGGTTGCGAGAATCGGCTGTTGCAGCAATAGCACGACGCAGGAGCGGACGGGCCAAGTCGTGACGCTTCGCCATCATGCAGGAGAGCGCCAAGCTATGGAGGAGCTGACCTTGGAAAGCGGGCCCATAACGACGGACACCTTCCGCGACCAAGCGCTGAATCCCCGGGTTGCCTGCGGCGAATAGCGTCGATCGCACGAATTCCTTGGCACCCGCCAGCCACTCGTGTGGCGCAAGTTCAGGCGTATTCATCAGCTGCTCGGCAGCAGAAGCCTGTGCCACCGGATCGGACATAGCCTGCTTAGTCGAGGCCATGAGCATCTTGCGCAGCTCAGCAGCGACTGCCGGATACTTCGACGCGTCCAAGGCCAGCCACTCCTGAGCCAAGGTCGCCCATTGGGCATCGTTGGCACTGCGAAGTTCGCGCACCACAGCGAGCCAAGCCCGCGCACGCACCGACGGGCGGCTCGCACGGAGGCTCGCCACGAATTCCGGGGAGAGGCCGGCGTGGCCAAGTTTGCGGCGGGCGGCGAAAAACGGCTTCCACGAGGCGATGGTTTTGCCTTGGAATTTTCCGAGAGTGAGCGCCTCGACAGAGCGCTGGAAGGCGGTTTGCGCGTCATCCATGCGCAGCGCAATCTCGGCAAGGCCTTGGCGGGCTCGGGTGCCACCGCGCGGGTTGCCTTCGACCGCCTTCTCGAAGAAGAAGCGTGCAGATTCGAGTTCGCCTTCGAGCAGAAACATTTCGCCCAACTCGCTGGCAACAACGCTGGGGCGGTGCGGCTTGCGGGGAATAACAACACAACCGGTGCGGGCAAACTCATCAGCCGCTGCGCTGCGCAGGCGCTCGAACTCGCCGTGCTTCTCCTCGGCAGTAGCCAAGCACGCGCGGGCTTCTCGGTCCGCATCCAGAAGCGAAACGTTTTTGATCAAGGCACGAATACGCGCCATGGCGGGCGCGAGCCAGTCGCGTGATTCCTCGGCAGCCAGAGCCGCGGCCCGCGCTGCAGCTTCGGAGGCCTCTGCAAATTTGCCCCGCTTGTGCAGCGTGCGAGCGACTTGTCCAAGTAGTTTGGCCTGGCGACGGGGCGACGATTCGCGGGCTAAATCCGCATCGATAGCCGCTAAGGCCTGGCGATAGTCCGCCGAATCAACCAAGGCGGAAATCCGTGCAAGCCGTTCCGAACCGACGTTCGGCAACAGCGGCGGCTGGGATGTGCGCTTTCTATAGCGCTTTTTCGGCGCGGGGGACATGGGGGAAAATGGCCGGTGCCAACCAGTCCCTGCGGGTGGTTGGAGCACCGGTGTTGCCGCCCTCCGTGTCCACGTTCATTTCTATGTGGGCACTCGGACGGCGAAAATAAATTCTGTGCAGAGATTTCATGATGCAACGGCCTCGATCTCCGCTTTGCGGCTGGCAAAGTCAAAAGCTTGCTCGATACGAGAAAAATTCGCGACTGCGAGACGGCGGCGCAAACCGGGATAACGGGAAGCATCGCCAAGTGGGCGCAGACGCGCGCGAATGCTTTGCCCCCACGCTACCGAACCGACCATGCAATACGCAGCGAGTCCGACTGCACAGAATCCGCAATGACGAAGAAAATCTCGCTTGGTCATGGTATTGCGTTTTGGATTACCAACTCCACTATGAGCACTTCCGAAATCTGGCAAGAAAATTTTAGGGAGATTTTTCTGGAAATGCTTTCCTTACCTCAATCCGATGGCTCAATGCAGGAAATCGATTGAGCGCATGAAAGCGAGACGCACCTTATTATCGCGCCTTGTCGGAGGACGGCTGGTTGTCGTGCTGCTTACCCTCACGGGATGCTGTGTCCATGCAGACGAAATAGGCGTGCTCTACGCACTGGACGCAGACTGGCAGAAGCTGAAAGGAGATACCGCAGCCTCGGTTAACACCGTCGGCGACACGGTCATCCAGACGGTGAAGCTAGGACCCCACAGCGTGCGCGGAGTCCGGATGGGGGCCGGGAACGTCGAAACCGCCATTAACGCCAGTCGGCTGCTCGCCAAATTTCCTTGTGACTGGGTCGTCTCACTCGGGCCGGCGGGGGCCTTGCGCGTTGATCTGCCGGCAGGCGCTCTTTTTGTAGCGAAGGAAGTTGTTGGATATCAGCGCGGCACCTGGTCCGGCCAAGGCTGGAGTTTGTCGCCTGCCGCGCAAATCAAGCCGCAGCTCCCAGGAGTGATGCTCCAACAATCCTTCCCCTGGAAAAATGCCGATAAGATAGTGCTCGCATCCGGCGACGCGTTCGTTGCCAACCGCCAAGAGCGCGACAACATACGGACCATGACCGGGGCCGACTCGGTCGACATGAATTCCTTCGGGGCTGCCCTCGCCTGCGACAAAGGGAAAGTGCCTCTGCTCGTGCTCAAATTTCGAAGCGATGCCGCAGACGAAGACGCCGCGGAGGACTTCAAAAAGTTCATCGCAGCCTACAACGGTCATCACGGCATCCAGCTTAGAGACTGGATTGCGACGCTTCCACCATCACCCGAATCGCCGCAAGCATACGATAACATTAAGCGACTTTTGGAGTGATGTCGGGGCGGGGGAAGGATTTTCATTTTAAGCATCTACTATTTCCCGTGCGCCCCTTTCAAGCGGAGGTGGTGCTCCTACATCGCAGAGACATCATCATCGCCTGTGCTGTGGCAAAGTTTGATATGCACGTCGTTGTTGCCACTACCGCGGACAAACAAGTAGGGTCTATTCAGTCATGAGCTACCGCGAGCCCTTGCCCGAAGGATGCCCGCCCGACACTGCGGAAGAAATCTTTGAGTCGCGTGTGTTTTTTCGTTTGGTGCGCACCAATCCGCCAACACAAGTGGATTTCTATTCGCGCCGAGTGGAGAAGCCGGATGCAATATTTGCGGTGACGGAATGTCAGGCCAGGGGCTTGTCGTTATTCGCCAAGCGCAGCGACTCCGAACGCATGCTCAAGTTGCCAGCCTTCCGCGGAAGATTGGTTTGCCGACTGGGCCTAAAGTCGGGTGCGGGACGTGTCCAGAAGACAGGTAGCCATTCGCACCACACTTGGTGGCCGCTGGCGGCATTCGACGTTCTGGAGCATTGTGAGGTCGAAAGCACATGAAGACGATCCGCCACACGAAGACGTTGTTTTACTACGATGGTCCCCAGGTGTTCGAGGCTCGCGACACCATCGGTGGCCATTACTTAGCCGTCATGCTTGAACCACAGGAAGGAATGGAACCCTATCTGGTCGTCGGCGTCGCTCCGGAAAATCTGCGTAAATTTCGCTGTGGAGGTCTGGACCTCAGGTCACTGCTGATCGATGCTGCTGAGGAGGGTTGGTATCTTGCTTCAGCAAATGCCGGAGCGGATCAATCTATGACACTAGTTCCGCAGCGTGGACCGCTGCGGAATTCGGAACTATTGCCGGACGCAGGATTTGTGCTTTACGAAGGAGAAGCGGAGGAACTTGCGCTTAGGGAAGCGCGTGAGCGGAACAACCTTGTTCTTGAAATTGTTGCTGATCCGCCCGAGGCAGCGGATGAGCATCGTATTCGGGTGGGCACGCTGATTGGGCTTCTTGGGCACGTCCAGACAATGGTCAAGCATGCCTACGGGGCGGCTTTGCGCGAACTCAAACCAGATAATCGGCGGGCAATCGACAAAACGGATGCGTACCTAATGGACGTGGTGATCCCAGCAGCAGCAGGGTCCTTTCGTGTGGTTTTAGAAGCTGCAAAGACACCAGACATGCTAGGGCAGAGCGAACTTGCCCGGGCTCTCCAGCGGGTGGATGAACTTTTCGAGAATGCGGCGAACCCTCAGGAGACGCTTGCCACGGTAAAGGCACACCGAGGTCATCTAGCGGGTGCTTACCTGCGCCTCCTGCGCTTTCTGGTCCAGCACAAAAGCGGACTTCGTTATTCGTGGGCCGAACCGGGATTTTCAGAATCGCGCAGCCGCGCCGTTAGTGAAGCGGAGGCCGCGCCACTGGTGGATGTGCTCTCGGGTGTATCAAACTTAGGCGGTGAATCAGTCACGCTAATGGGTGCTTTCGAAAAAGCGAACAGGGGCACAGGAGCTTGGGGGCTTCTCACCGCAGATGGGGTGTTTTCAGGCAAGGTCAAAGAAGGCGGCCCGAGCCTCGAAGGCTTAAAGATAGGCGGCAGCTATAGGTTCTTATGCGTAGAGGAAATCGAAGAAGTCGAAGGAACGGGCCGTGAGCAACGCACGCTTTATTTAGTCGAGCACGAACCCGTATGAGATGCTTGGCAGAACCGCTTAGCGCGCATTCAGAACCTAGGTTTGGAAAATCCACCCCTCGGAGACGCGTTTGTTCAGGGCGGAGTTCAACTTGCCCGCCTTGAGCGTTCCGGAAAAGAGGCCCGTTGTCACAGTTTCAACCAGATAGTCTTTCATCAGCTGTGAGGATGGCTTCGGCACAGCCCCTGCGAGTGATTTGTCGGTCATAAACTGATTGACTTTTCTCGTCTGAGTCATAATCTAACATTTGCTGCTCACACCAAAAAGCGGTGTTTCTGCCAAAACCTGCGCTTTTCGTCCGGGCTACGCAGTTGCACCGGATAAGCGCTCACGGCGCGCTTCATCACTACGCCCTCAAAAACATCGGCCAGGACGCTGCGGTTGATCGCTTCCAGCGATCGGTAAAGCTGCAGCGCCTGGCCGTTCGTGTCGGCAATCGAAGGGGCAAGCAGGACCGAGTCCTCAGGTATCGTCCCCTCACCCAGGGCCATCGAAAACTCACCCGCAATCGACAACCGGCCGCCATGCCGGCTCCACATCGCGCCGGTGGGGCAATGCACCACTGCCCTCCAGCCGTTGTATTTCGGCTGCGCATACCACAGCCCGATCTTCTTCGGCGCTCTATCGAGCTTGCCCCCTTGGATGGGCCGAGCGGGGTAGGAAATGAGGGAAGGAACTCCCCCATTTTGCGCGTTTAACAGGCTGTTTTTGCCTCATTTACCCCGCGCCGAGGGTGGAGATAGCCCCGGCTTCTTCGGCCGCGAAATTGGCCTTCATCTGCGCCGCATTAACAAGCACACGCACCGCCCGTCCGAAATCAGCATCACCGGAATCACATCGGTATCATCCACGGCGGGTATGGCTTTCGCGTTCGGCCATCCGTGAGCGAGCAGTCGATTGGCATGCTCGCGTGACACGGTGAGCGTGAAAGCCGGATAGCAACCGGACTCCGCAATGGCCGTGCGCTTCTCTGCGCTCTGGGGGTTGAGTTCCTTGGCAATCGCGTAGCCTTCGTGGTCTTCGAGATCGAGGATCACAAACACGGTGTTCGGCTTGGTCACCGCAAAGGCGGCCACGTCACGGTGGTAATCCAGCAAGGCCATTTGTCGCGGGCTCATCTCCACACCTTCTCAACTTCCTCACGATCTCTCGCAGCCCAATAGTCCACCTCGGCCTGCGCGATTGTTTCCCACTTGTCGATTTCCACGCGCAGACTCTCCACCTGCTCAGCACTGCGAACAAGTCCGTGTCCGTGCTCTTGGTCGTAGCACTGCGGATCACCATGGCATCCGCAGACCTTGCACTCGGGGCAGATGCATTTATCCACATCTTTGCCGCACACTTCGCACGGCCGATCATCATCCCACGGCGTGCCACTGCACCCGGGCGGGTAACTCCATCCGAAGATTCCGCTCATGGTGCTAGTTCAGGCTGAGGTTGAGCTTCGAGTTATCGCGCCCAGAGTGAACACGCTTGGTGGACTGCACCCTACGCACTTGGGCCATGAGCATTTCTTCGGTCACCCGCCAGTTCTGCGGATCGGGATCGATGGACGCGGCCTCGATCGCATTGAGACACACGTTGAGCAGGTCGCCGCCGGAGAGTCCGTGCGCTGCCATGGCAATCCCGCGCAACGTCTGCGGCACGCGGTCGGGATTTGGCAGGTGGAGCCGCATGATTTGCTCCCGCATGGCCGTGTCGGGCAATCGGAACTCAATGTGTCGGGCAATGCGGCGAAGCATGGCCTCGTCGTAATTGCCGAACAGATTGGTCGTCATCACCACCACGCCGCCGAACCGATCCAGTTCCTGCATCAGCGTGTTGCGGTTCTGGTTGATCGACGTGGAGCAGGATTCTCCGGTGGAGACGCGCTTGGATAAGAGCGAGTCGGCCTCGTCGAAGAAGAGCACCGCATCAGCCTCCCTCGCCTGACGGAAAGCCAGCACGATGTGCTTGGCCGTGTCGCCGAGGTATTTGCTCACGATCGCGCTGTAGTCCACCTGATAGAGCGGCTTGCCAAGTTGCAGCGCGAGGCCCAAAGCGGCGCGCGTCTTTCCCGTCCCCGGCGGTCCGTAGAAGTTGAGGATGCAGCGGCCGCTCATCGGGCGGATCGTGCTCAGCTTCCACACCTCCTCCATCTGCTCGGCCATGGCCAGGCTGCGCAGGGCGGTGGCGATATCGCCCCTCGCCTCCTCGTGGAGCACGAGCTTATCGAGTTCGTGCCGCGGTTCCGGCATTACCAACAGCCCCACTTCGGGCGTCTGGCTTTGCCGTTCCCGGCGGCGGGGGTTGCGGTGGTCGTCTTGGGGCAACTGCTCGTCGCCCATCATTTCGTTGTCAGGCATGTCTTTGGTTTCCCTTCTCTTTGCGTTGGCGCGGCCCATTGCTCCGCGACTTGCGTATCTTGAGACGCGAAAAATGCTCAGGCACGATCATGGCGGCGGTCGTCAGTTCCTGCGGGCGCAGCACACCGTGCGGCCAATACAGCGGCGTGATCACTCCGCGGTCGATGTTCCATTCCACGATCACATAGAGCGTGTCGTCGCCATCCCATTCGGGGGCGATGCGCACACGGTCACCGGCTTGGTAGTTGGGTTCATTCATAGTCCTTGGCCTCTCGCGGTCAGCCGCGCTGAGTCCATCCGATTTTTTCACCATTTTTCGTGGTCCACTCGGAGCGGGTTGGAGTGAAGGAGAAGAAGGCCCCGAAAAGCCTCGTTTATCAGCCTTGGAGGAACGTTTTGTGCCGCTCGGGGTGGTGAGGGATGGCCGCCGTTCCCACGGCCCATAGTTGCGCGTTTCCAGCATCTGCCGCGCGGCCTCTTCAAATGCGTAGCGGGCCACCGGCTCATTGATTTCGCCCATTGCGTAATACGTCGACTTTCTTGCGCAAACGAAACGTCCGTTGCTCGGATCAAGCACCACATCGCCGATCTCGATCCAGGCATGCCCGTAGCGGATTCCGGCAATCGGCCCCTGCCCTGTCACCGTGCCATGGACGAGCACGATGCCCGGACACGACCGGTGCACATAGAGCAGCTTGGCCGCAGCTTCGTAGCAATCGCCCTCGCCCGTCATGCCACGGCCCCCATGTCGTAGGCGCTTTCGAGATCGGCCAAGGCGGCCCGCACACAGCCACCACAGCCCAGGGCAATTTCATGGGCGAGCGGCTTGGGCGCTTTCCACCGGCGAACCAGCCATGCTGCAATTTCATCGGCGTCGGGAGCGGCGATCTTCCAGGCTTGGAACCGCGTCTGGAACCGCTCGGTGAGCAGATCAAGCTGCAGGTTGCTCGTGCCGATGAACGCGCGGCCCGGGCGCATCTTGTCCAGATACGTAAGCAGCAGGTCTTGGCTCTCCTTGCTGGCGCGGTCGAGCTCATTGACCACCCGAACCTCGTACCCGCCAAACAGGCCGCGATAGGGCAGCCCGTCCATCCATCGCCGCACCGAGTCCAATGTGATCTCGCGGCCATTGAAATCCTCAATGGCCAACGCCTGTTCATCGCACAAAGCCATGGCCACCATGTCCGCCACGCTCGTCTTGCCAACTCCAGGCGGGCCGTAGAGCAGCACCTTCATCGGGCCGCCGTTTAAGAGCCGCACGCGATGAGCCTTTGCGACCAATGCGGTCGCCACTTTGCGCGCGTGCCCGATCAGGTCCTCCGGCTTACGCGGCCGGAACGAGGCGGGTGTGACTGTGTGGTGATATCGTTTGGTTTTCATAGTCTTGGAGTTTCTGGAGTTGATCGGCCACCGACTGGGCGCCCTTGCGGTAGACGGTGACTGCAATGAGTTCGGCCCCGCGCCACACAGCCCAGTAGCGCGTCGTGCGGTAGCGGCTGATGTGGATGAAGGGATGCGCGTTCACTTGTTCCACCCCTCCCTACGAATACGCGCCTTGAGCGTATTGATCGGCACATCGAAGTTGGCCGCGGTCTGCTTGATGCTCTTGGTCTTTGCGTAATGCCGCCGGATGGCCTTCCAGTCCGGTCCGAGAATCGCACGGAGTTTCGCTGGAATGTGCTTTGTAGGCTCACGCCGCTCTGCCTTGGATGGTGGGGATGCCCCAAGCTTCGCGGTCGGATCGAAGCGCTGGGGAAGCTTGCTGCCCTCCTCGTCCACCGAAGCGGCCTCCCCCGCATTACCCTTGCGCCCCTCGAGCGCGGTCAGGCGGTTCTTGATCGCGGCAAGCTCCTGCTTAACCGCCGCCTCCGCCGCCTCCCGCATGAGCTTGGCCGGATCAATCCGTCCATTGCCCACAGACACACGCGCCATCTTAGCCGTCACGATTTCCTCGATCAGCGCAGCGGGGATTTCCGTGATCGCGTAAACGAGACCCGTCAAGCTTTCCAAGCGAAGCGCGCGCTTCATGACCTCCCTCGCTTCGCGCGGACTTGCCGCCTCCACGCGCTGGTCGAACACGATGCGTTCGCCCTGGCTGGCCACAATCTTGAACGTCATGACTCCACCTCCTCGTCATCAGCGTCCGCTCCGGCGGTCCACAGGGCGAGTTGATCGAGTCCGTCGGTCGGATCGCTTTTCCAGCGCGCACGGCGTTCGGCACGTTCCATTTCATAGACAAAGCCCAAGTTGGACACGCGCATGCCGCCCCACGTGCGCCAGTCGCCGTAAAACTTGGTCGTCTTTGTCGAGTAGAGCACGAACCTGCCCTCGATGTGCTGGAGCACGGAGTTGTCGCGCAGGTGATCAACGAGCAGCGCGATCACGCGGGTGTCGCTCAGCGGCCCGCCCACCTTGCGCTTCTGCTTGGCCTCCACGAACTCCAAGGCGCTCTTGTGCCCCGACCACGTGCCGTTGTGGAAAAGGAGCCGAGCCGCCTTGCCCTCCAGCTTGGTCGAGGCGCCGCGGTCCACCGGAAACGGATGGCAAAGCTGTGGCTGAACGCCGCCCACGCTGGCCCACCGGAAGTGGATCACAAGTTCACCGTCGAGTTTGCCGATCAGTTGGCCGACTTCCTCGGGACCGAGGTTCTTCTGCCAATGCACTTTGCCGCCTCGGCGCCAGCCCACGCCGGCGCCGTGCGGGTTGGCCGCGTGACAGGCACGCAGCACGTCAATGTCCGGCCGAACCTTCGGCGGGCATACGAGGATCACACACATCTTACTTGGTTCCTTTCTTGGTTGTTGTTGGTTGTCGTGCTACGCGAGTCACGTAGCTTGAGTGCTTAAAGCGGCGCATTGGGGTAGCGGGCATCGAACTGGCGGCAGAGGCGCAGGGCCTCCTTGCGGTATTGGCTGAACTCCGTGTGCAGGCGGCCGAAAAGTCCGAGCGCGCAGTCGCGCTTGCTGCCGGTCCATCCGAGGTAGTCCCACAGGAACTTGACCGCATCGGCCGCCGTGCGCGTGCGGGCTTCCTGCGTCTTGTTCTTCTTGAACGCCCCGAGGCATTCCACCTCAGCCGCGCGGCGGCAGAGTCCGATCGCGGTGGCCACGTGGTGCTGCACCTTCTGGAGGTTGGTCGTGCCGGCAAAGGCGCGGAACTCGACAAGGCCGTGGCTGAAGAGCTTGCGGAAGTTGATCATGCCGCGCCCGCAGGCCATGGCCGCCGATTCCTTGAAGCGCAGGTCGGGGTGCCGCTCCATCGTCTTGACCAAGTTGGCCACATCGGCGGCAAACGTGTGGCTATACGTGTTCGTGTGCCGCCCCGTGCCCGTCTGGCCGTAGATGGACCGCGCGTGCCACTGGGCGATGTGCGCCAGCTTGCGGGCGAATTCACCGCGCTTGGCATGGTCGCTTGAGCCGATGATCGAATCCACGTTCACCGTGACGTGACAGCCGCAGCTGTCATTGACCGTGGCGCCGATCGCGGTGATGAAATCCACGAATTCGCAGAGCGCGGCCACGCCCGCTTCCCCGTGCAAAATCGGGGACACGAATTCGCAGGCCACGCCGCTGCCGCGGATCGAGCCATCGTGCTCGGCGCGCCAAGGCATGCGGTTGAACTTGGGCGCGGTCACCACCGTGCCATCCGACTTACGCAACCCCGCCTGCACTTGAATGCCACGGTGGTAGTTGCCCACTTGAACCCCGCAACCGGCGGGGATGACTGTTTCCAGCTCGACTCCGAAGAGCACGCTGGCTGCTTTGGTATCCGGCTTTTTCATAACCCCCTTGTCCTCGCGCGGGCAGCCGCGCTGGGTCCATCAGTTTTGAACACCATATTTTTCACCATTTTTCGGGCGGTCTTCATGTTGGCATGGTTTATAACACAGCCCGTTTTTAGAGATCCCAGGCTTCTCGGAAGCCCAAGAACTTCGGAAATCGGGGCGCTTCCTTGGCCCCGCTCGGTTGGTGGCTGAACTTCACCAACCGTCCGATCAGTGCCTCCTTCTTGAGCCACAGGCTCACCCGATCGATGCCCCCGAGCACGTGGTTGTAACCGAGCCGGAATTCCACGCCCGTATCCAGGGCACGGACAATGAATCCGCCGAGTTCGCCTCGGCCCACCATTCCCGCTTTGGAGAGGCTGCGCTTGGTCCGACCGAACGCATCACGCTCAGCCTCGTTCTGGTTGCTCATGCCCTCGTAGGGCTCAAGCACCTCAGCCTCGGCATCGGCGAATCGCTTGATCTTGAGCAGCCAGCCTTCTCGTTCTGTCGACCGGCCGCACTTATACGGCCCCGCCGGATCACGGACCATCACGCCCTCGTAGCCGGCGGCCAGGCACTCCTCCTCGTAGGCGGCAAGCTCATCGGCGTTTCTGATCTCGACCGGCAGGACCTGCTCCACGTGCTCCCACTGCGGCAGGCGCTGCAGTTCCTTCACGCGGCAGGCATACGGCACGTCGATGCCTTCGCTCACGTAATCGAACACGTGGAACACGAAGTCCGGTTCGCCGCTTTCGCGCCCGATAGCACTCGTGGTTTGATTAAAGTTGCCACCGCGCAGCATCAGCTCGCCGTCCAAGCCATCGGGCAAGTTCGCCTCGACCCACTGCCGGGCGAACGTATTGCTGATCGGCTTGAACGAGCGCGTCAGCGCTTGGCCTGCGATCTTCAAACACCGGATGCCATCCAGCTTTGGCGTAGCCAAGACTGGAAAGCGCAGGGCCTCGGGCTCATCGCACTTGCCGGCCAGCATCGGTTTCTTGATGGCGGATGCGCTCACTGGGCCACCTCCTCGCCAACGCTCTTGCCCTCGGACTCCACAAACGCCCGGATCGCCTCGACGTGCTCGAGGATCATCTTGGCTTTGCCAAGTCCGAACTGGAACGGCCACCGCGATCCCGCATTGAGCACGATCAGCGGTTGTCCCTTGTATTCCGACACGACGGCGGGTTGATTCGCGTTCATGTCAGGCAGCCGCGACGATGCGGCCCAGCAGGGTGTTGAGGTTGAACTTGCGCAAGCCGCGGCTTTCCACGTCCCAGACCGTGATCAGTCCGCGCTTGCCCAGATTGGCGGCAGCGGTCGTAAAGCGCATCGTGCGGGCTTCGCCCGAGGCTTTGATGAACGTGCCGATGTATTCACTGCGTTTGGTGCTGTTTTTCATAACCCCCTTGGCCTCTCGCAGGGGGCTCACCAAATCCATCAGTTTTTAATCACCATATTTTTCACCATTTTTCGGACGCCGCGCGTGTTGGCATGGTTTTTGGCACGAGGTCCGCGAGTGGCCGTTTCCTCGTTTATCAGCCGTAGAAACTCACGAGCCGTCGTGAGCCATAAGAAGCGTTTGGCGCGGGTGGTATGAGGGTAGCCGCGCGGATGGCCGACAATCAGAACTCCCCGCCGGCTTCAACATGGCGGCTGATCAGTTCTTGAGCCAAATCACTGACGTCGAGACCTCGTTCTTCGGCCTGTCGGGCAAGTTCCGCGGCAAGGTCACTGGGCAAATCTTGCAGAACGATGGTGCAGTTCTTGTCGCCTGATAGCGGATTGGTCATATTCGCCATTCACCAGCTTGAAGGACGCCAAAGCAACGCCGGAACGTGTCATAACAGAAGTGGCACCCCCTCGCGGGCCAGTCTGGCCGTGTCGCTCTCACCGAGGACTATCGAACTGGCCTCCAGGCAGGCGCGGGCAAGAGGAGTCTCGCTGCAGGCTTACTTGCTCCTCGTTCTCGAGCAGGCAGTCAAAGCTCCGACCGTGACGAACTAGGCAGCGATTTTGACACCCGCATCGGGGTCATGAAATCGCTCATTGCGAAAGTTCTCGGGATCACCAACTCGATCTGGAATTTCTACGGCCCGCTGCTTCGCCAGTTGGTCATCAGTGGCTCCGGAGCACTGCTCCCCATCGCCTTGGACATCGTCCGCTCCCTGGCCGACTCCGATCGCACCGGCGGTCAAAAGCGCGAAGAGGCCGTCAAGACGCTCAAGGTGAGAGCCATCGCCGAGGGCATCTCGGCCACCGAGAGCCTCATCCGCTGGACCATCGAATCAGCCGTGCAGCGCATGCGGCTGGAGGACAAGTAGCATGG
>JBEDBL010000040.1:0-17909 GCA_041177245.1 Verrucomicrobiota bacterium | reverse complement strand
CGCGGTGGGCGAGGTCGTGGATGCGTTTTTCCAGTTCGCCCGCCTTTTTCTTGGCGTCGGGACTGCGCTTGGCGCGCGGGCTGGCCTTGGCGTGTTCGCCATGGAGGTGGAGGAGCGTGCGATGGGTGTCTTCGGCGGCCTGCACGAAGTCATCGGTGATCTTCTGCTTGTAGAAAAATTTCGGGTAGTGCGCGCGGATGCCAGTGAGAGCCTTTTCGAAGTTTTTCAGCACCTGGGCCGAAGGTTTTTTGCTTTTCGCGATGCCGGCGAACTGGCGGTCGATTTTTTGCGCGGCGGTTTTGATCGTGGCGCAGAGGCGGGGCAGCGCCTTCATGTAGCGTTCCCGGCTCTCGATCTTTTTGTCCATGATGACGCGATCGAAGCGCTCGCGCTGGTCGAGGAGCTTCTGCGCGAGGTCGAGGTGCCCGCGGGCCACGAAGCCCATGCGGTAGACGATGTCCTGCACTTTGATCTCTGCGTCTTCGATGCGTTTGGAAATTTCCACCTCCTGCTCGCGGGTCAGGAGCGGGACCTGTCCCATTTGCTTGAGATACATCCGGACGGGATCGTCGAGGATGTCGAGGCGGCCGTCGGTTTTCTCGTCCTTCTCGGCTTTTTCCTCTTCCTTGCGCGGGGCTTTGTCGGAATCGACGTCGCTCTGCTCGATCAGCTCGATTTCCACCTCGCGGAGGCGGGTGATAATTTTGTCGATGACGTCGGCATCGTGGACGTTCGAAGGAAGGTTTTCCTCGAGATCGTCGAAAGTGAGATAGCCCTGATCCTTGGCGAGTTTGACCAGTTCGCGGGTTTTGTCGGCGATGAAATGGTTGATATCGCGCTCGGGTGCCGGCGCGAAGAGATCCGCCTTGGCTTTGGCTCCGTTTTTGCCGGAGGGGGCGGCATCTTTCTTGGTGTCTTTGGACGCTTTGGAAGTTGCGGGTGCGGGTTTGTCCTTGGCCGCGGGCTTTTTGGGCTCGGGTTTCTTGGCGACCGGCTTTTTCGCCTCGGGCTTTTTGACGTCCTTTTTGGCTGGTTTCTTGGCTTCCGCTTTTTTCGCGACAGGTTTCTTCGCGGCGGGCGTTTTCGTCGGCGCCGGTTTTTTCGCGGAAGCTTTTGCTTTCTTCTTGGCGGCGGGTTGATTGACGGACTTTTTCTTGCTCGGTTTGGTGGCCATGTATCGTGGGTCTGTCGCCCGCCCGCGTGCCTCTTTTATGACCCGGTGTGATCGGGCGGGCTTCCGGCTTGGCGTTGTAAGTGCGACCCGCTAATATTTCTTATCTCTTTGGTGATGTCAACTGCCTCGGCTTGAAGCCGGGCAATCTCGCCGGTGTCGAGGCCGGGGTTCCTGAGTCTCGCCGTGACCGATTCGCGCCGCGCTTCCAGGTCTCGTTTCGTCAGGTTGCGCAGGCTTTCGCGGGCAATGGCCAGCGGATTGGCGGGGGGGCGCCCAAGGAGGAGGGCGGCCAGGATGGATTGGGTGGCGGGATCTTGCGCGGCGACGAAAGTCTGGGTCGCAGCGGAATCGGCGGGATCGAAACCGGCGCGCAGGCACGTGGCAAGCAGCGCGGCGCCGGGCCGTGATCCCAGCGCAGCCGTGGTGTCCTGCGCGGCGAGCCACTTGCGTGCTTCGAGATCGACCAGCGCGGCGTGAAGGAGTAGACGGATCACGGCATCGGGGCCCTCGGCCGCGGTCCCGGGCGGTTCGCTTTCGCTCTCTTCCTCCAGCGGTGCGTTGGGCGCCGTCTTCGGCACGGAGGCGAGAAATGGCGAGACGAGGACCGATGCGCGCCGCGACCGATTCGCGTCCGACCGCATCGGGCAGCGAGGCGGCGAAACCGGCGAGTTTGCGCACGAGCGCGGATTTTTTGCCGGCATCCTCCAGATCCCGTCCCGCCTCGCTCACCGCAAATTCGAAATAGTCGGGCGCATTCGTGGCAAGTTCGCGGAAGGCGTCGGGGCCTTTCGTGCGGATGAGCGAATCGGGATCCTCGCCCGGCGGCAACGCGGCCACGCGCACCGAAAATCCCGCGGCGAGCAGGATGGGCAGCGACCGTTCCACCGCGGTGCGTCCCGCGCGGTCGGAGTCGAAGCAAAGAATCGCCGTCTCCACGTAGCGTTTGAGCAAGCGCGCCTGCGCCGGCGTGAAGGCTGTACCTTGGGGAGCAACCACGTTCTGCAGGCCGCTTTCGAAAACGCGGATGAGGTCGAGTTGTCCCTCGCAGACAATGGCGGTGCCGGCATCGGCCAGCGGTCGCCGTGCTTTGTGCAGTCCGAAAAGCGCGCGGCCCTTGGTGAAAAGCGGAGTTTCGGGCGAGTTGACGTATTTGGCCGGATCCTCGTTGGGCGGAAGAACGCGCCCGCTGAATGCGATGACTTCGCCGTAGTCGTTGCAGATCGGGAACATCAGGCGCTGCCGGAATCGGTCGCGCATCGGTCCGTCCTCGCCGCCGCCGAAAAGCCCGCTCGCGCGCAGTTCGTTGTCGCGGAATCCGGCCTTGCGCAAATGCGCGAGCAGGGCGCCACCGCCGTCCGGCGCGTAGCCGATTTGCCAAGCCTTCGCGATGTCCGATCCGATGGCGCGCGATTTCAGGTATTCGCGCGCCGCGGCGCCGGCCGGGGAGCGTACGAGGTTGTGATGGAACCAATTCGCCGCGGCGCGGTGCATTTCGAGCAAACGGTCGCGCAGCGCGCGGCGCCGGTCGTCATCGGGCCCGCCCGTTTCCTCGACGATGGTCACGCCCGCTTTCTGCGCGAGCCGCTGTACGGCGGTGGCGAAGTCAACGCGCTCGTATTCCATGACGAATTTGAAAACACCGCCGCCCGCTCCGCAGCCGAAGCAGTAGTAGGCCTGCTTTTGCGGGCTGACGTGGAACGACGGCGACTTCTCGCGGTGGAAGGGACATAGCGCGCGCCAGCTCGTGCCCGCGCGCTTCAGCGGAAAATAGCCACCGATCACCTCGACGATGTCGCTCGCGGCGGCGACGCGTTCGATGCTTTCCTCGGAGATGCGGGGCATGATCCGGATCCTAGCGGAGGATGCAAATCCGGGCGCGCCAATTCCTCCGATTCGGCTTGAGGAAGCGCAGCGCGCGGGGATGATCGCGTCCATGAGGTTCGCTGCGTTTCTCGCCGCATTGCTTTTCGCGCTGCCGGCTCGGGGCCAAACATCGGACAAAGAAGATCAACCGTTGCCCGAGGTTCGGAAGCTCGAAGGCAAGATGCCGGAGGGGGCTGTCGTGGTCATTCCTCTCAAGGGCGAGGTTTCCAAGGCGCAGTTTTTTTTCCTGCGACGCATCCTCAAAGCGGGCGAGGCGGCCAATGCTTCGGCCTTCATTCTCGACATGGATACGCCCGGCGGGGAACTCGGCGCGGGCGTCGAGATTCTGCAAGCCTTGCTCAAGGTCAAAGCCGACACCCTCACATATGTGAACCCCAACGCGGGTTCGGCTGGCGCTCTCATCGCGCTGGGAACGAAGCAGATTTGGATGGCCCCGGTCAGCGCGATCGGCGCGGCGGCGCCGGTCATGGGCACAGGACAGGAAATTCCCGAAACGCTCAACGCCAAGATAGTTTCGTATTACTCGGGCTACTTTCGCAGCGCGGCCGATCGCAACGGGCACAACCCCGAATTGGCCGAGGCGTTCATCAACAAGGATAAAGAGGCCAAGGTCGGCGGAAAAATCATCAACGACAAAGGCGAACTGCTCACGCTCAGCGCGCAGGAGGCGGCGGAAAAAATCGGCGGTAAGCCGCTCCTCGCCGCCGGCATCGCGCCCTCGATCGCCGCGCTGGCGCGTGATGCGGGTTTGCCGGGTCCGGTCGTCGAGGCCGAACCGAGCGGATTCGAACGCCTCGCGCTCGTCCTCACCACGCTCGCCCCGCTGCTCCTGCTCGGCGGGATCATCGGCACCTACATCGAATTCAAATCACCCGGCTTCGGCGTGCCGGGCTTCCTTGCCGCGGTCTGCTTCGTTTTGTTTTTCGCCGGACACTACGTTGCCGGGCTCACCGGCCTCGAGGTTGTTGCCGTCTTCGTTATCGGCCTCGCCTTGGTTCTCGCCGAACTCATCCTCTTTCCCGGCGTGGTTGTCGTCGCGTTGTTCGGCACGATGCTCATGATCGGGGCGCTGCTCTGGACCATGGTCGATTACTATCCGGGCACGCCGCAGTGGCCCTCGCTCGACATGTTCCTTTTGCCCCTGGCCAACCTTGGCACGGCCGTCGGGCTCTCCGCCGTGGTCATCTATTTCCTCGCGGCGTTTTTCCCAAAAGTGCCTGGACTCCGCCGCATCATTCTTTCCGCAGCGCAGCCTTCGGGCGATTCGTTGCCGGTATCGGGATCCGGCGGTCTGCATTCGCCGGTGCGGGCGGGCGATCTCGGCAAAGCGCTCTCCATGCTTCGTCCGGTCGGACGCGCGGAATTCGGCGGCACGATCTGCGATGCGCGGGCCGAAGGGGAATTCATCGCGCAGGGCACGCCGGTCACGGCGTTGCGCATCGAGGGCAGCGAGGTCGTGGTGGAAAAAGCCGGGCAATAAGGTGAGCGGCGAGTTGATGGCCTTGTCCGCCGCGATCTTTCTCGTCGCGTTGCTCTACTCGTCCGTCGGTCACGCCGGTGCTTCGGGATACATCGCGGTCATGACGCTCTTCGGTCTCGGCATCGAAGCAATCCGTCCGTCCGCCCTCGCGCTCAATATTCTCGTCGCCGCCATTGGTTGCATCTCATGGTGGCGGGCCGGACATTTTTCGTGGTCGCTTTTCTGGCCGTTCGCCGTGTTGTCCGTGCCCGCGGCGTTCGCGGGAGGATGGCTGCATGTCCCCGCGGATTATTTGAAAATTCTCATCGGCCTCGTGCTGTGGTTTTCCGCCTGGCGCTTGCTCCGTCGCAAAGAGGATCCGGCAGAGACGGTTCGTCCATCGCGGCCGACGGCGGTGGCCGCGGGTGCCGGCATCGGGTTTTTGTCCGGCCTGACCGGAACCGGCGGGGGAATTTTTCTCACGCCGCTGATGCTTTTCTGCCGCTGGGCGAAGGCGAAAGAGGCTGCTGCCGTCTCATCGCTTTTCATCCTGCTCAATTCCGCATCGGGTTTGGCTGGTTATCTCGAGAGCGGGCGCGGGCTGCCCGGTTTCGCGTGGCCGTTAGCTGTCGTTGCCGCGGTCGGCGGGATCATCGGTTCGCATCTCGGCAGCCGGCATCTTCCCGTGCGCGGCATTACCTTGCTGCTGGCTGTTGTGCTGTTGATTGCCGGAGCGAAACTCGTCGCCGGTTAACCGCCGGCAACCATGCGGATGATCTCGAGGCGGTCGCCGTCGCGGAGAAATGTGCGGGACCACTCGGAGCGGAGAAGCGCGGTGCCGTTGTGTTCGACCAACGCGGCGTCGACGGGGAGGCCGAGTTCTGCCACGAGTTCTTCCACCTGCGCAGCGTTCGCTTCGCGCTCTGTTCCGTTGAGGACGAGTTTCATGCTCCGAGAATGGCGCGGTCCCAATCTTTCCAGACCGGATCGAGTCCGAGTTCGCGCAGGCGCGCTGCGACTTCCTGCGGGCTGCGTTGGTCGGAGGTGGAAAACTGCTCGGTGGCGAGCGCGTCCTCCGGCGTGTCGCAGGCCAAAGCGCGCCCGCGCACGGTGAGATGGAGTTTGTCGCGCCCGAGTCCGGTGTAGCCTCCGGGTTCGGTCTGGCTGCCGGCGCTCATCATGGTCACGCCGAGCGGCGCCAGCGCGTCGCGCAGGTCCGCGGGTTCGCGCGTGCTCAGGAGGATGCCGACGCGCGGAAAATGCAGGCGGAAAGCGCAGAGAAGTTGCACAAAATCGCGGTCGTTCACCGAGTGCTGCGGATGGAACCCGCCCGCGGCGGGGCGCAGGCGCGGGAAACTGACCGTGAAGTGCGCTTTCCGGCACGTGCGCAGAAGATGGTCGAGATGCGCGGCGAGGGCGATCGTTTCCTCGCGCCAGTCCCAAAGCCCCAGCAACACACCGATGCCGATGCGGCGGAATCCTGCCTCGTGCCCGCGACCGGGGCAGGCGAGGCGCCAGTCGTAATCCTTCTTCGGTCCCGCGATGTGCAGCGCTGCGTAGGTCGGGCGATGATAGGTCTCCTGATAAACAATAAGACCCTCCGCGCCGGCCCGGACCAGCGGGATGTAGTCGGGCGTTTCCATCGGCGCTACCTCGATGGAAAGCGATGGGATTTCCGGCGCGAGAGTGCGGAGGATTTGCTCGAGGTAGCCGTTCGACACGAACTTCGGATGTTCGCCCGCGACGAGGAGGATGTTGCGGAACCCTTGCGCGGCAAGATGGCGCGCTTCGGCGCCGACCTGTTCCGCTTCGAGTGTGACGCGCAGGATGGCGTTTTCCCGCGAGAATCCGCAATAGGTGCAGCTGTTGATGCACTCGTTGGAGAGATACAAAGGCGCGAAAAGCCGCACAGTCCTTCCGAAATGACGCCGCGTCAGCGCGCGCGATCGCCGGGCCATGTCCTCGAGTTGGTCGTCGTCGACCGGCGCAAGATCCCGGGCGAACGCGGCCACGGCCGGCGTGAGCGGCAGGCCCAGCGGGGCGAGAATTTCCGCGGGATCGGGCTGCGGGGCGAGCGGAGCGTGCATGGAAGGCAGATAGTTTACCGCGTTGTCCTTTTTTGCAATTGCAAGACCCGCCCCCGGTCGGGGAACCTTGAGGCATCATGTTTCGCGGCAAAGCAGAAATCAGGCTCCTCACGGGCACGGCGCATCCCGTGCTGGCCAAAGCGATCGCGGACTATGTTGGCGTGCCACTCGGTGATGCCACGGTGACGTCGTTTCCGGACGGCGAGACGTTCGTCAAGATCAACGAGAACGTGCGCGGGCGCGATGTCTTCATCATCCAGCCGACCTGCCCGCCGACAAACCAGAACCTGATGGAGTTGCTCATCCTCGTCGATGCGGCGCGGCGTGCCAGTGCGGCCCGCATCACGGCGGTGATCCCGTTTTTCGGCTACGCCCGCCAAGACCGCAAAGACCAACCACGCGTTCCGATCACGGCGAAGTTGGTGGCCAATCTGCTCGTAGCTTCCGGCGTCAATCGCGTCCTCACCATGGATCTGCACGCCCAGCAGTTGCAGGGATTTTTCGACATTCCGGTCGATCATCTTTATTCGCTGCCGGTCCTGCTCAAGGACATCAACAAGCGCCAACTGGGCGACCTCGTCGTTGTCTCGCCCGATGTCGGCGGCGTGAAGATGGCGTCGGCTTGCGCACAGGCTTTGAAAGCCGGCCTGGCCATCGTGGTCAAACGCCGCATCAGCGCCACCGAGATCGAGGCCGAGCATGTCATCGGCGAGGTCGAGGGCAAAAACGTGCTCCTTGTCGACGACCTCACCGAGACGGCCGGCACGCTGGCCGGCGCGGCCAAAATCCTGCGCCAAGCGGGCGCCAAAGATATTTATGCCATGGTTTCCCACGCGGTCCTCACCGGCATCGCTGGCTCGCGCCTGCGCGGCTCGGAAATCAAGGAATTGATCACCACGGACAGTGTCCCAGTGCCCGGAATGGAGGGGTGCAAAATCACCGTTTGCTCCGTGGCCGGCCTTCTGGGAGAGGGGATCAAACGCATCCATGACGACGAATCGGTGACTTCTTTGTTTGAAATCAACGGGCGGTCCGTCTAGTCTCCCCGCCCCTATGTCCAAACACGTCAGTCTCAAGGTTGCGCGCCGCGCCGCCATCGGTCGCAATGCCGTTAAACAATTGAAGGCCGCCAAAGCCGTGCCCGCCATCCTCTACGGCACGGGTCTCGAGCCCACCCCGCTGCAACTCGAGCGCCGCGCCATCGACAATCTTCTCTCCCACGCCGTCGGCGAAAACATTCTCGTCAACCTCGAGATCGAGGACGATGCCAAGGGCGGCGCGCGTCTTGCGCTGATCAACGAGGTGCAGCACCATCCGGTCAACCGCACGATCCTCCATGTCGACTTCAAGGCCGTCTCGCTCAACGAAGCGCTGGTCGCCGAAGTGGTCATCGAAGCGCTCGGAGAAGCGGCCGGCGTGAAAACCGGCGGCGGACTCCTCGAGCAAAGCCTGCGCTCGATCGAAGTCGAGTGTCTCCCGAAAGATCTTCCCGAAAAGATCAGCGTGGATGTTTCCGCGCTCGAACTCGGCCAGGCTCTCCACGTGCGCGATCTTCCCAAACTTCCCGGTGTCAAATACACCGCCGACGAGGACCTCACGGTCTTTCTCGTTTCCGAGCCGAAGACCACCGAAGAAGCTGCTTCCACCGAAGGCGGTCCGACCGAGCCCGAGGTCATCAACGAGAAGAAGCCCGCAGAGGGCGAGGCCAAGGAAGAGGGCAAGTAGGATTCTTCTCCCGCCATGGAGCCGGAATCCGCCCCGTGGCTGGTGGCCGGCTTGGGCAACCCGGGCGCGCGCTACGCGCGCACACGGCACAATATCGGCTGGCTCGTGCTCGAAGCGCTGGCCGCGGAACCCTTCCGCGAGGAAAAACGCTTCGAGGGCGACGTATCGCGCGTTGACGGCGCTTGGCTGCTCAAGCCGACGACCTTCATGAATTTGAGCGGTGTCGCGGTCCGCACCATGGCCGACTTTTACAAGATCCCGCACGATCGCGTGCTGGTCGTGCTCGATGATGCCGCCTTGCCCTTCGGCCGGCTGCGCCTGCGGGCCTCGGGCAGCGCGGGCAGCCACAACGGCCTCGAATCCGTGCTGACCCATTTTTCGACCCAGGCCGTTCCGCGACTGCGCGTCGGCATCGGTGCGCCGCCTCCGCCGGTCTCGCTCCACGATCATGTTCTCATGCCTTTCACCGCGGAAGAGGGGGCGGAACTGCCCTCTGTCGCCGAACGCGGCGCCGAAGCTATTCGCTGCGTCTTGAAAAAGGGGCTTGCCGCGGCGATGAATGAGTTCAATAAAGAAGGATTATGACCAAACGACGCTACGAAGTGCTGCTCGTGCTCAACACGAAAGGCAAGGAAGAGTCGGCCAACGATCTCATCGATTCCATCGACAAGCAGATCAAGGCCGCGAAAGTTGAAGTGGAGCAGATCCAGCGCCTCGAGAAGCGCACGTTCGCTTACCCGAGCAAGAAACGATCGTCCGGCTACTTCGTGAACTACATCGTGCACGCCACGCCCGAGCAGATTGATTCCCTGCAGGCCAAGTGGAAGCTGGATTCCGTCATCCATCTTCAGCACTACCAGAAATTGAAGCCCGCGGCCCAAGCCGCCTAGCCCTCGAGCGCCATGGCCTCCTACAACAAAGTCATGCTCCTCGGAAATCTCACTAGGGATCCCGAGGTCAAATACACGCCCAAAGGCAGTGCCGTGGCCGACATCGGTCTCGCCGTCAACCGCACCTACACCACCGACGGCGGTGAAAAACGCGAAGAAGTGACCTTCGTCGACGTCACCATGTGGGGACGCCAAGCCGAGATCGCCGGCGAATATCTCAAAAAAGGCCGCCCGCTTTTTGTCGAAGGTCGTTTGCAACTCGACTCGTGGGATGACAAACAAACCGGACAAAAACGCTCCAAGCTCCGCGTTGTCTGCGAAAATTTCCAAATGCTCGGCTCCCGCGATGGCGGCGAGGGCGGGGGAAGCAGCGGTGGCGGAGGACGTTCCTCCGGCGGCAAAGCTTCCAAATCCGCGCCTGCGGCCGAAGCGGCCGAAGACGACGATATACCGTTTTAGGTTGGACGGCGATTTTGGCGGAAGAAGCTAGGGAAGATCATTCCGAGTTCTTGGAGTGCCCGTAAGAGATTCTTCCTTAAGGCTTCCCACTGGACGTGGTGGGCCTTCGATTGTTGATCATCAATTGGGTCTTGACAGAGGTTCTGCGGAAGGGAGAGGATGCGTAGCTATGAGCTGCTTCCCCCGGCATTCGCTCTTAATTTTGCGTCTTCCCATTCTGGTTTTTGTGGTCGGCATTCTCGCTCTCCCTGAGCTTGCCGCCGCCGCGGCGCCTGCTCTTCGAGGCAGCAGTCTTTA
The DNA here is from genome assembly GCA_041177245.1 of Verrucomicrobiota bacterium. Lineage (GTDB taxonomy): Bacteria > Verrucomicrobiota > Verrucomicrobiia > Chthoniobacterales > JACTMZ01 > JACTMZ01. The sequence goes on along the minus strand of JBEDBL010000040.1, from coordinate 7,934 downwards.
CGCAGTTGTTCCCGGTCCGTCTTGGAGCGAGGCTCGGACAAATGCCCTGAACTTAGGTGGCGACCTTGTCACGATCAATAACCTTCCCGAGTGGGATGCATTCAAGGCTCATTTTTCCCCTGCGAACGGTTACGCATACTCGGAATCTTTTTCCTGGTATCCGGACGGCGAGGTTCAGCTTTGGGTTGGCCTCAATGATATCGACACCGAAGGCACCTATACTTGGATCTCGGGACAAACCTCCAGCGTTCCCCTTGAGCAACTTTTTCGCTCTCCCGGAACGCCATCGGAGGACGACTATGGTGTTTGGCAGTGGGAACAGCGCAAGATATCCGCTTATACAGACAGCGTCGCAAACACAGGGTGGCCCGACTTCGCGAAAGCGATAAGAGGTGTTGCAGAGATGCCGTGCGCCCGGAGAGGAAATTCGATTTACGTCGTTGTAAGGGGACCCTCATGGGAATTGGCTCAGGCAGCGGCGCAGAACTTGGGCGGCCAATTGGCCACGATTGAAAACGCAGACGAGAATGAGTTTGTTCGCGCCATCATCGACGCTTCGCCCTTGAAAGCAGAGTCTGAGTCTGGTGCATGGATCGGTCTCAACGATGTTGTCTCGGAGGGCGATTGGGTGTGGGTTTCCGGTTCAAGTGCGCCGTTCCGCAACTGGCAGCCCGGGGAACCGAATGGCGACAACGAGGTCTACACCGATTCAGACTACGTCCACATGTATTACAACGGCTTGTGGAACGACCACAAAAGCGATGGCACCATTACGATAGGCGTTGCCGAAATACCTTTGAATGCCGTGAGGTTTTTCGACTCAGACGGCGATGGAGTTAACGATTGTCGCGAGGAAAAAGACGGAACCGAACCAGACAATCTGAATTCATTTAACCCACTCAGCAAGGGTTTGGTGGCGTATTATCCATTCGACGGCAACTCAAATGACGAGAGCGGCTTCGGAAATGACCTCACGCTGCTGCCAGGATCTTCTTACGGAGCTGATCGCTTTACCGCTACCAACTCTTCTTTGTCCGTAACGTTGGGCCAAGGAGCAGTTTCCACGAAGAACGTTGGCATCTCGGGAAACAGCAGTTTCACGATAGCGATCTGGATAAAGCCAACAAGCGATCCTGTGTGGCCGAACGGGCACTTGGTGGGTTGGGGAGCAGGCCCGGATCCCGGGACTATGGTTAACCTAGTGTACGGTCCTTACCATGTGGGTCAGATTGGTGGGTCCGCGCCCGCAGGTTCGTTATGGGTGGACGGCAATTATGTTGGCGCCGGGGTGATAGCGGATCCTGTTTCTTATCTCGGGAAGTGGAGCCAGTTAACTGTTACCTACGAAGGATCTTCTCGTTCTTATAGGTTCTACGTGAACGGAAAAATGCAAACAGGTAGTTTCACCACGTGGAGTCTCGAGCTCCAAAATATCAGTGATTCAGTATTATCTGTGTGCAGAGGTCTCGATGGGTTGAGCGATGACTTGCGCATTTACAATCGCGCCTTGTCCGAGAACGAAGTTGCGCAGCTGTTTGTAAATGATGCTGGCTGCCTCGATCTCAACAGGAACGGCTTGGTCGATGCAGCTGATTTCCTGGTGAATTTTGGCGAAGTGCAGCTGGCCAATGGTCGTAGATCAGTGACCAACAATCCCTCTGCCTTCAATCTGTTAACGCAAAGCGAATACGAAGGGCATGGTGCTCTGCGATTTAGCAATGGTGTCGGCTCGGTGATAACCAATCCGTCTGCATTCAGCCTGTTTACCCAGTCGCAGTTCGACGCCAACTACAACAGCGGCGTGACCGCTGGCATAAGCACCGTTCTATCCAACCCCGCTAGCTACAGCCTCTACGCCTCCAACTCGATCATGGATCTCGCTATAGGTGCTTTGATGATCCAGAAGCAGGGCACCAATGCGACGGTCGTTTTCCAACCGCAGAGCACAACCGATCTGGCAACACTGCCCTTCACCAACAACGGAACACCAATCACCAACACGATTCCGATGCCGGGAAACAAAGGTTTCCTTCGCGTGCGGGGAGTCGGAGGGTCTTTTCCGGGCGGGGTTGGTCCCGGCGGCGGCGCGGGAAACGACTAATTTGTTCTCCGCTCTGCGGGCTTTCGTTCAACGTGGCAGCTAACGGGCAGCATCCCTGTCGCCTAGTTCAAGCCCCGCGGTTTTCCGCACTCGCTTCCGTTTCGTCTTCCTCGTCCTCGATCTCGCGGCGCCAAACCTCCATTATTTTTGGCTGCCTTCCGGAAAAATGGTAATACCTTGGGTAACACATAAAGACCGTAACGATCAAGATTCCCGACTCGATGAACACCAAGTTGCGCAAACGCGCAAACGCGCAGAGGGAGGGATTTTCGGAAACTGTCCGTCGGGCCTTGGCCAAGGAACTTGACAGCGGCACCGACTTCGCCAGTTTGGCTGCGCCTCACCGGGGAATGTTTCATGGGCCTGCCGACCTTTCCGTGAGGGAGGGCTATGCCGGTCCGCGCGCTCGTTGACGCAGGTCCGCTCATCGGCTGGCTGAACGCGTCCGACCAATGGCACGCATGGAGTTGCTCCGTGCTCTCGGAGGTCCGCGGACCGCTTCACACCAGCGAAATCATCCTCGGTGAAGCCTGTTCAAATCTCGGCGGCAATACGCGTCCGGCCCATGCCCTGCTCACGCTCGTGCGCTTGGGCGCCATCCGTCTGCTTCAGCCGTGGCCCGACCACCTCGAACGCACCCAGACCTTGATGCTGAAATATGAAGTTATGGATGCAGCCGATGCGTCTCTTGTTGTTCTCTCGGAGATTTATCCGGAGGCCAAAGTCATCACCACCGATCGCGCCGATTTCACCGTCTACCGCCGATTTCGTTCGCAGAAGCTTCCCATTGTTTGTCCCGGCTGATCCCGGCTCTGCCAAGGTGGGGCGCCAGTCAGAGAAGTGGCATCGGCATCCTGCCGATGGGTTCGGGGCCATCATTGGCAAGGCTGCCAATGCCACGGGGCGCTGCGAAGAGCCTCTGGAATCAAGCCCCGCGATTTTCCGCCGTTGATTCCGTTTCCTCGTCTTCTTCCTCGATCTCCTGGCGCCAAGCCTGCGAGATGAGTGGTCTGGCCAAACCGTAGAGCAGATACGCGATGAAGATCATCGCCGGCATCCACTCGTAATTCATCGCGGTGAAGATGAGCACCACGATCGTGCCCATGAATTTCGGGATTGACCGCCGCGTGCGCCAGTTCAGTGCCTTGAAGCTGGGATACTTCACCTTGCTGAACATCATGAAGGAGAGGAAGAGCATGAGCGGCGGGAGGGCAAACTTCCACGGGCCGATCGTTTTCTGTCCGGCATCCAGCCAGAGCATCACCAAGGTGAGCGAGGCGATCAGGCCCGCCGCCGCCGGGATGGGAAACCCGAGGAAGTCCTTCGGTCCTTCCGAAGCGCCTTCTTGCGCGGCGATGCTGTTGAAACGTGCAAGGCGCAAGCCGCCGCAGGCCAGATAGACGAACGCGATCAGCCATCCGTAGCGGTCGAAATCGCGCAGCACGATTTGCCAGACGAGGAGGGCCGGGGCGACGCCGAATGACACGATGTCGGCAAGCGAATCGAACTCACGGCCGAAGACGCTCTCGCTGCCGCCGAGCCGGGCAAGGCGGCCGTCGAGCAGGTCGAAGATGCACGCGCCGAGAATGAACCAGATGGACACATGGATTTTGCTCGCCGGATCGCCCCCCGCGTTGATCTGCACCACGGCATCGAGGATGTTGATCAACGCTGCGAATCCGCAGAACAGGTTGCCCGCGGTCATCAAATTCGGCAGGAGGTAGATTTTTACCCCGTTGGGATCGTAATCTTTGCTCATCGGTCGCCTTCTATCTTGGGGCGGTTGGGCTTCCCGTGTCCAACCGGCAGATGCGCGATCACCGAGGCCCCCCCTTTGACATGCTCCCCGACCGCGACGGCAACGGAGGTCTCCAGAGGCAGGAACACCTCTGTGCGCGAACCGAAGCGGATCATGCCGAAATGCTGCCCGCGAGCCAACGTGTCGCCCAGCATGGCCCACGGAACGATGCGGCGCGCGATGGCCCCCGTAATCTGCCGGACGACGATCGTCCTTCCGTCGCAGTCCAGTCCCCAAGTGCGCGCGGCATTGTGCGTGGAGGCCATCGGACTGCGCGCATCATGGTAGGTGCCGGCTTGCTCGGCGGTGTAGACGACGCGACCGGCCGCGGGGGCGCGGTTCACGTGCACGTCGAAGACGGAAAGAAAAATCCCGATGCGGCGCATTTTTTTGCCGGTCACTTCGCTTTCCTCCATCTCCAGGATGTCGGTGACACGTCCGTCCGCCGGCGAGACATACAGACCCGCGCCCTGCGGAATGCTGCGCCTCGGATCGCGGAAAAAGTAGAGGGTGAAAAGAATGAAGCCGGCCCCGAGGATTCCCAGCCACGGCGTCCATTGCCACGCCGCGGCGGTGAGCGCGACGAGCACGGCGAGAATCCACTTGGCCTGCCATAAGGTTTGGCAACGCATAAGACGGCAATCCTACCTTCGCCCGCCTTCGGTTGAAACCATTTGGTTGGAACGCCGGGTCCGTGCCGCTAAGCTGCCCGCCCATGACGCATCGTGAAATCACTCTGACCCGCGACTGCAAAGCCATCCTCATCCCCAGCGGCGAGGAGGCCACCCTGACCGCAGGCAGCCCGGTGATCATCACGCAATCCCTCGGCGGCACCTACACCGTGGCGACCCAGACCGGACTGGCCCGCATCGCCGAAGCCGATGCCGACGCGCTCGGTATCGAAGTCGAAAAAAAGGATGAAGCTCCGCGCGCATCCTCCCGCGGTGAAGTCAAAGAGGACGATGTCTGGGCGCAATTGAAGAATGTTTACGACCCGGAGATTCCGGTGAACATCGTGGATCTCGGTTTGGTATACGATCTGATCCTCGGCAAAAGCGAATCGGGCGGCACGACGGTGAATGTGAAGATGACGCTCACCGCGCCGGGCTGCGGCATGGGGCCGACCATTGCCGCCGATGCCCGCAGCCGCATCCTTACCGTCCCAGGTGTCGAGTCCGCGGAAGTCGACCTCGTCTGGTCGCCGCCGTGGAACCAGGGGATGATCAGCGAGGCGGGCCGGATGAAGCTCGGTCTCGTTTAGGTCGATTCCACCACGCCCAAGCAAAAGCTCCGCCAACCGTGTAGGCGATCACATCGCGCCAATCGCCGGTAGCCCACGGGATGAATCGCGGGGCGACCCACTCGAAAAGGGCCGACCAGATCGCGAGGAGAAAAACGATTTCGCCCGCGCGAGGCGGTCCGTCCTGCGTGCGTAAGCCAAGTTTTCGCTCAATCCAGAGACAAACAGGTGTGGCGCAGGGGATGAGCAGCAGATCGCTGAACCACCAAGCGAATGGCCCGTGCGGCCCGAGCGACTTGATCATCCAACGATTCAGCGCATAAAGCGCGCAGGCGAAGAGAAAAAGCCCGTCGCGCAGGTAGCCGAACCGCCTCAAAGCGCGAGGACGATGACGATACCCAGAGAGACAGCGAGGGATGCTTTGGCGGCGAGGATGAACACGCCTGCATCATCACAACGTCAAGCCCGGTTGGCAAGAGGCCGGGGCTTTGTCATTGCTTGCCCCGGCTTTTGTCCCGGAGAATCCACGGATGTCCCGCGGGGCCGGCTTTGCCTATCTTTTCAAAAAATTTCCCGTTTTTGCGCAGACGTTCATCGCGCGCGAAGTCGAGGGTGTCGCGCGGCATGGTCATCACCCCGGGATCTATGCCTTGCAGGCGGCCGCACCGAGCAACCAGGAGGGATTCGAGGAGTTGCGCAGACGCGTTCGTGTCCTGCCGGGCGGTTTGCCTTTGGCGGCGGACATTCTTCGCGCGGGTATTGCCGGCGGTTTGCCGGCTTCGGCATTTTGGTCGGGGGCCTGGTCGGGCGGCCGCAATCGCAGGCGGCGCGAAGCGTTTTGGCTCGGGCCGCGGCTCCGGACCGAAGGCGTCGGGCACGTCCACACTCATTTCACCGGGCCCGCCGCCCGCACCGCGTGGTGGTTGCGGCAAGATTTCGGCATTTCGTACAGCATCACGGCGCATGCCAACGATTTCTTGAGCGATGCGGACGAGTATCCGGGCATGGAGCGTCTGCTCGGGGGTGCGTCTTTCGTCGTCGCGGTGAGCGATTACAGCCGCCGGCTTCTCACTGCGCGGTTTCCCCATGCCCGTATCGAGCAGGTCTACAACGGCATGCAGTTGGACTCGGCATTGCCGCCCGCTCCGGTCTCGCCGCCTTTGCTCGTGGCCGTGGGGCGCCTCGTCGAAAAGAAAGGATACCCGGTGCTCATCGAAGCTTGCCGCCTCTTGCGCGGGCGGGGGATCGATTTCCGCTGTGAGGTTATCGGTGATGGTCCCATGGAGGAGGAGTTGCGCGCGCAGATCGGGGAACTCTCGGATTCCGTTTCATTGTCCGGCCCGCGGACGCAACCGGAGATCCGCCGGTCACTCGCTGCCGCAACCGTGTTTGTCCTTCCCTGCGTCGAAGAGAAAAACGGCGGCATGGACGTCCTGCCCACCGTCATCACCGAAGCCATGGCCGCGGGATTGCCGATCGTCTCCACGCGCCTGGCCGGGATCCCGGAGATGGTGAACGATGGAAAAACTGGCTTTCTCGTCGCCCCCGGCGATGCGGTCGCGGTGGCGGATGCGGTGGAGAAATTGCTCGCCGACCGGGACGCAGCGAGAGCTATCGGGGCCGCAGGGCGCCGCCACGCCGAAGCGATTTTCTCGGAAGACGCTACGATCCCGCAGTTGCTCGCGTTGATCGCGGGCCGCTAGGCCTTGGCGTAGAGTTCCGCGCCTTTTTCGGCGAACTCGCGGGATTTTTCCTCCATGCCCGCGCGGAGGGCATCCTCCTCCGCAACTCCCTGCTGCGCGGCGTAGCGGCGGACGTCCTCGGTGATTTTCATCGAGCAGAAATGCGGGCCGCACATCGAGCAGAAGTGAGCGGATTTGGCGCCTTCCTGCGGTAGCGTGGCATCGTGGAATTCGCGCGCGGTCTCGGGATCGAGACCGAGATTGAATTGATCCTCCCAGCGGAATTCGAAGCGCGCCTTGCTCAATGCGTTGTCGCGGTATTGCGCACCCGGATGGCCCTTGGCCAGATCCGCGGCATGTGCGGCGATCTTGTAGGCAATGACACCGTCTTTGACGTCTTTCTTGTCCGGCAACCCGAGGTGCTCCTTCGGTGTGACGTAGCAAAGCATGGCGCAGCCATACCAACCGATCATGGCGGCGCCGATGCCGCTCGTGATGTGATCGTAGCCGGGAGCGATGTCGGTGGTCAGCGGTCCGAGCGTGTAGAACGGCGCCTCGTGGCACCATTCGAGTTGTTTGGCCATGTTTTCCTCGATCATGTGCATGGGCACGTGGCCGGGGCCCTCGTTCATGACCTGCACCCCGCGGTCCCATGCGCGCCGGGTCAGTTCGCCCTGTGTCTCGAGTTCGCCGAACTGCGCTTTGTCGTTGGCGTCGGCGATGGAGCCCGGACGCAATCCGTCGCCGATGGAGAAACTCACATCGTAGGCGGCCATGATCTCACAGATGTCGTCCCAATGCGTGTAGAGGAAGTTTTCCTTGTGATGGGCGAGGCACCATTTGGCCATGATCGATCCGCCGCGTGAGACGATGCCAGTCATGCGCTTGGCGGTGAGGGGAATGAAACGGAGGAGCACACCCGCATGGATGGTGAAATAATCGACGCCCTGTTCTGCCTGTTCGATGAGGGTGTCGCGGAAAATTTCCCAGGTGAGTTCCTCCGCTTTGCCACCGGTTTTCTCGAGGGCCTGGTAAATCGGAACCGTTCCGATCGGCACGGGGGAGTTGCGCAGAATCCATTCGCGCGTGGCGTGGATGTTTTTGCCCGTCGAA
>JBEDBL010000039.1:0-18387 GCA_041177245.1 Verrucomicrobiota bacterium | reverse complement strand
TTTCACGATCTTGTCGCGCCCGGTGAAACCCCGCGCCAGGCGCACGCAGGACATCGTGGCCTCGGTGCCGCTGTTGACCATGCGCACTTTCTCCACGGACGGCACCCATTCGCAAATCAGTTGCGCCATTTCCACTTCAAGCGGATTGGGGATGCCGTAGCTCAAGCCGTGCCGCGCAGCTTCGCGCACCGCTTCGACCACGACGGACGGCGCGTGCCCGAGGATGGCGGGGCCCCATGTGCCCACATAGTCGATGTATTCGTTGCCGTCGACATCGCGGATCCGCGCACCCGCCGCGTGATCGACGAAAAACGGCTCGCCGCCGACGCCGCGGAAGGCGCGCACCGGGGAATTCACGCCGCCGGGGATGCGCTGCAAGGCGGAGGCGAAAAGGCCGTGCGACTTTGTTCTATCCGGCATGGCAGGCGAGGGTCACAGCCCGCGCAAAAATTCGACCATGTCCGTAGCGGACGGGCTTTTCGCCGTGCGCACGTAAAACCCGGAGGTTCCCACGCCGATTTGCAGGCTGATGTCGACCGGCGCGCCGAGGACGCGTCCGAGGCAGAAGCCCGCGTTGAAATGGTCACCCGCGCCGGTGGTGATCTTGGGTTTGGCGATGTAGGGTCCCTGCACGGCGGCGCTGCCGCTCTCGTCGGCCGCCGCGGCGAAGGCGACCGGATGGATCACGACCGTGTTGATGCCGAGCTTTTCGCGGATCTTCACCGCATGCGCGGCAACGGCTTCGTGCGTTTCTTCGCACGACGGGAATCCGAGCACCTCGCCGATCTGTCTTCCCTCCTGCAGGTTGAGGCCGAGGATCACTTCGGCATGCTCCTGAAAGCGCGCGATGAGACCGAGCGCCGCGGCGATGTCCTCGCGCGTGCGCTTGGCCGGATCGGCCAGATCGAAAAACATCCACGTCCGCTTTTTCAGCCTCGGCATCACTTCCCCGAGCAGTTGCTCGAAGATGTGCGTCATGCCCGTGAGCATGGTCCAGTTGACCAGCGCGATGAGGGCCGAGTTTTCGAACTTGGCGGCCATTTTGCCGGCCGGAAGATGCGCGGTGAGATTGTTCCAGTTCACCTCGCGCAGGCTGCCGTGTTTGCCGAACATGAGCTTGCCGTCGTCGAACTCGAAAGCGTCCGTGTAGCCCGGTTCGGCCAGCGAGATGACCTCCGCGCGCTGCGCGAAGTCAGCGAAGACCGGATGGATGTTCGGCGAACCGAGATTTCCGACATAAGTGACCGGCGAACCATAGGCGCCGAGCGCGTTGGCCATGATCGGCCCGTTGCCGCCGAGTTTGACCATTTGGGCGACCATTTCGAAATTCGCGCTCAGTCCGGCCGCGTTCGAGATGCGGTTCCCGAATTCCGCCATGCTGGCCAGCCGCGTGTAGCTATCCGCGCTCTGCCGCGTGGCCACCACGTGCAGGATGGTGTCCACAAAGCCGTCCAATCCGACCAGGCTCGGCGAAGCCGGGATCTGCGCGGCTTTGCCCGCGAGAAAATCGGCGGCGCGCGCGGCCAATAGTTGATTGCTCATCCGACCGGCCAGAGTAAAAGCCCCGAGCGGGGAACGCACGTGAAATTGGCGCCGGAGGAATTTGCTTTTGTCCTCCCGCCCCCTGCGCTTTATTGTCCAGTCCGCGAGGAGTCTTAGCTCAATTGGTTAGAGCGCCGCCCTGTCACGGCGGAGGTTGCGGGTTCGAGCCCCGTAGACTCCGGTTCTCGCGGCAAGTCTGCGACGAACTCCGCTCACTGCCCGACACTATGTGCGCCATCTTCGGATTTGCCGGCTTCAGAGCTCCATCGCTGTTGGACAAGATGGAGACTGCATTGCGCCATCGCGGGCCGGACGGCGAGGGGCGGCTCGAGGATCCGCGCCATCTTTTTTCGATGGGCATGTGCCGCCTTTCCATCATCGATCTGCACGGCGGCGACCAGCCGATCTGCAACGAAAAAGGCACGCTGGCCATCTGCTACAACGGCGAGGTCTACAACTACGTCGAGTTGCGTGCGGAGCTCGAGCAACGCGGGCACATCTTCAAGACCAGGACGGATACGGAGACCATCCTGCATGCCTACGAGGAATGGGGCGAGGGATGTCTCGCTCGGCTCAACGGCATGTTTGCCTTTGCTATCCACGACGCGGAGAGCGGGGAAACTTTTTTCGCACGAGACCGTTGCGGGCAGAAGCCTTTCTACTACCACCGCGCCGGCCGGCATTTCGTTTTCGCCTCGGAAATCAAGGCTCTCCTGCGCTGTTCCCTCGTTCCACGCGCCTGCAATCTTGCAGCCATCGATCCGTATCTTGCCCTGCGCTACGTGCCGGAGCCGCAGACGATGTTCGAGGGCATTTTCACGCTGCCGGCGGCACACTGTGCGCGCCTCACGGCTGACGGCGGTTTTTCTTTGCGGCGCTACTGGGATATCGACACAGGACGTCCCCGACGCTCGGCGGATTGGGAGTCCGAAACGGAATCTCTGCTGCACGATGCGGTCCGCCTTACCATGCGCAGCGACGTTCCCGTGGCGGGCTATCTCAGTGCGGGGGTAGACTCGTCGCTGCTCGTCGCGCTGATGACGCAGTTCAGCAGCCGGGTGAACACTTACTCCATCGGGTTCGGCGCCCCCGGTGACGAGACACCGGCCGCCGCGGAAACCGCGCGTCTGCTCGGCACCAACCACCACGAAATCATCTGCCGTCCGGAGGACCTCGCTCAGCTGCCGCGCGTTGTCTACCAGATGGACAGGCCTGTCGGGGACGCGCTTATTGTCGCGTTCGACAAACTTGCCCAAGGAGCTTCGCGCGACACCAAAGTGGTGATCAGCGGCGAGGGGGCCGACGAGGTGTTCGCGGGATACTCTTTCCACAACGTCATCCAACTTGCCGAGGCCTATCACAGCACCGTTCCCGCATTCGTGCACGACCGCGCGGCTATGCCGCTGTTGCGGGGGTTGCCGGTGGATTTTCTCAACCGGTTCTTTGTTTTCCCCGCCAAGCTCGGGCACGAGGGCAAAGCGCGCTTGGTGGATTTCATGGGCGGCTACCGGAATCGGAACATCTTCTCAAACTACATCGCCTTGAAGACGCTTTGGCCGCACGACCAGCGTTCCGCGCTTTACACCCGCGAGTTCAAACACCGGGCCACCGATGCGTGGGTTCCCGCGGTCCGGGGTGGTGGCGGTTGTTTCCTCGACCGGTTGCTAAAATTGCAGTGGGACGAATGGCTGCAGGATTGGTGCATCATCCGGCAGGACAAGAATGCCATGGCCCACTCGCTCGAAGTGCGGTTGCCTTTCCTCGACCACCGGCTCATCGAGCTGGGATTCGAACTGCCCGCGGCGCTCAAAAACAACGGGTTCCGCGACAAAATTCTCGAACGCCGCATCGCCTCGCGCTTGCTTCCGACAACCGTGACGCGTCGCAAGAAAAACCCGTTTTTCCTTCCCATGGATTTCTTTTTTGAACACGGCGCGATTTCGGAACTGATCGATGACACCCTCGGGGAGGCATCTCTGCTCCGTCGCGGTTATTTCGAGCCCGCTTATGTTGCCGCCCTTCGTCGGCGCATGCAGGGTCGCGAGTTCGTCCACCTCAAGCAGGTCATGTCGCTCGTCATTCTCGAGCTTTGGCATCGGATATTCATCGATGGGGACGGTTGTCCTTTATAATGGACAAAAACGGCGGCCGATGTTTCTTCGCCGCCAAGTTTTTGCTTGATTGCCGGCGCTGTGCGAAATATCGAACGGGCACATGGAACTGATAGCGCAAAACTTAACCAACGCCCTCGTGCTTGTGACCGGCGGTCTCGGAGTGATGGGTGCGACTTTGGTCAAAGGCCTCTTGAGCAAAGGATTCCGTGTCCGGGTGCTCGACAACTCCGAAAGATTCCGCGACCGGTTGGCCGGCTGCGATGTCGACATCCGCATCGGCGACATCACGAACAAAGCAACGCTGGCCGGCTGTTTCGCCGGTGTCTCCATTGTCTACCATCTTGCGGCGGTGCTCATCGCCTATGACGACGAAATTTTCAAGCGCGTCAACGTGGGTGGCACGCGCAACGTGCTTGATGCGGCGATCGATGCCGGGGCTAAGCAATTCATCCACGTTTCCTCTGCCTCTGTGACATATCCCTTCACGACGAACTACTCGCTCTCCAAACGCGAGACCGAGGAAATGGTGCGCTCGCAGAATTCCGTCGACTGGACCATCGTGCGTCCGACGCTCGCCTACAACGAATCAGGGGGCGAGGAGTTCAACATGTTCCTGTCCTATCTCAGGAAATACCCCGTGGTTCCCTTCATCGGCGACGGCAAGGCCATGAAGCGCCCCGTGCATTGCGACGACCTGATGGAGGGATTCCTTGCGGTCGTCGGCAACCCGAAGGCCTTCGGCAAGACATATGCTTTCAGCGGGGGCGAAGCCATTTCCATCGGAGAAATGGCCAAACTCATGCTCAAACATGTCGGCGAGGAGAAGCCCTTCGTACATCTCCCCGTTCCCTTGTGCCGGATGATCGCGAGCGTAGCGGGCATGGTGCAAAAGCGGCCTTTCCTGACCTGGAACGCGATTGCGGGTGTCATTCAGGACGCCAACCTCGACAATTCCGAGGCACAACATGATCTCGGTTACCGCCCCGTGACTTTCCGTGAGGGCCTGGAGAGGGCTTATCCGCTGGCGCGCGCCGGGCGGGTTTCGTAAGCTTTTTTTCGGTGTATTCTCGATTTTTGCCGCGCACTCCGACAGCGCAGTGGCGTTCGTTTCTCGGCGTTTTTGGCGCGCTGCTCTCCCTTTTTTTGGTGCTGCAGCGTCCTCCATGGGCGGTGTTTGCGTCGGCCGCCGACAAGATGAGCATCGACGGCTACATCGAGGCTTACACCTGGATTGCCGCTGTGCTCGGAATCGTCGTGCTCGGTTTTCTCGCCTTGATTTGTCCTTGGTGGACCGGCGCTTCCGAGTCTGCGCCCGCACCGAAGTTTCCGCCCGCCGCCCGTTGGTTCTGGCCGCTGGTTGGCGGTGCGATCCTCGCGGCCGGATTGCTTTCCGCCCCCTTGCTCGTCCAGAGCCTCGAAGCCGACGAGTGCATGAGCCTGCGCGAATCGATACTCGGGCGTTTTCGTCGCGTGCCGCCGCAGGGTTCGGTCGAGTTCAAGGAGATCAGCTGGAAGAGGACGGTTTACGGATACCAGCAGGTGAACAACCACATTCTGGCGAGCATCGTTGCCAGGGTCAGCAATGGCGTGTGGCGGGTTTTGGCCCGTCCACGCGCGCTCCAATTCAGTGAGGTTGCGCTGCGCCTGCCGTTTTTTATCGCTTCCCTTGCTTCGATTGCCGCTTTCGCCATGCTTCTGCGTGCTTTCGGTCATCCCGGCGCAGGTGCGCTTACTGCGTGGCTGATTGCGCTGCATCCTTGGTTCGAGAGGTACACTTCGCTGGCCCGCGGGTACGGCCTCGTTTTCCTTCTTCTTCCGCTCATCTTTTTCAGTTGGCGTCAAGGTATGGTCGGCGGCCGGTGGCGCTGGTGGTCGGTCTTCGCGCTCTGCGAGTTGCTCATCCTCTGGGCCTATCCCGGGATGCTTTTCCTTCTGGTTGTGCTGAACGTGCTGACCGCGGTGCTGTTTCTCCTCGGGGCCGGGACAACGCAACCTGTCCGCACGGTCGCATCCCGTTGGTTCTGCTGCAACGCGTTGGTCGCGGTGGCGGCGATGCCCTTGATGCTTCCGCTTTTCCCGCAGGTGCGCTCACATGCTCGTCGGGTCGCGATGGGTCGTGGACGTTCTCTGCCTGCTTCTGACCGGACGCTGGTGGGCCGCGGAAGGAAACGGTAATGCGGCACCCGATGTATCCACAATTTATGCCGCTCATCCGCTGCTCTTCTGGCTGACGATCTGCATTATGTCTGCGCTTTTGCTCGCAGGCTTGGTGCGTTTTGCCCGCTCGGGTGTCCTTGCTGCAGTGGTTGCGGTCTCTTTGCTCGGCGCACCTGTTCTCCAGTTCCTCTACGCCCGCCACGAGCAGATGTTTATCTGGGTCTATTATGTTCTCTATCTGCTGCCCTTCGTCATGGCGCTGGTTGCGTTGGGACTGACGCCGCCCGCCGCTTGGACGGTGCGTTACCGGTCCGCCTGCCTCGTGTTTCCTCTGGCGGCGCTGCTCCTCTTTGCCTTCGCGACACGCGGCACTCGTGCCTGGCAGTATGCGCATTCCGCGACTTTGTTGAGGGAGTCGACGCTTTTGACCCGGCCCGATCTGGATTACCGCTCCGAAGCGAACCGCCGTATCTTGACAGCTGGCATCACAAGCGCACCCTTGTCCTACGATGCGAACTATCTTCTTCTCAAGTCCGAGACAGAGCTTGCTCTTCTCTGCTTCCAAGCCGAGCGCACCGGCCGTCCGCTGTTCCTGAACCAAGGGCACCATTGGATCCTTGAATCCCGCTGGCCCGCGGTCGCCCGCATGGTCCGTGATCCCGAACTCTTTGGCGAAGTGGCGCGGATGCAGGGCGAGACGTCCACCACGGACCGCCTGATCGTGAAATACAGGCCGGGATCGACCGGGAAAATCGACTGGTCGCTCTACCTGACGCCCGCCCAACTTGAGTTCGCCACGAGTCGGGCCGGGCTCGAGCCCGAACAGTATTTCGTGACCAATCGTCCCGATGCTCCCTGACCGTGCATGGCTTGAGTGTTGGCAAGTGCGACGTCCTGGCGAAAAATCGGGCCCGTAATGGTTATCCCCGAGCAGCTGATGTTGCCTGTTTCACCGCGCCATTCCGTCCTGCTGGCCCCGGAATACGCGCAACTCATCCGCTTCGCGCCCGAACATGATTTCGTCATGCGTACCATCACGCGGCGCATGGCGAATAACCTCCCGCTCATGTCGGCCGAGATGGTCATCGCCGGCAAGGATACGCGCGCACTGTTCCCCCTGGCCGCGCAATACCCCATGCATTTCCGCAAAACTTATTTTCCCGGACGCCTGCGTGGCGAGCCCTCCGCCGAGTTCGAAAACCAGCAACGCGCCTCGGAGATTCTCGATGCGCCGCCGCCCATCGGCTGGACGAAGGACAGCTTCCGTTCGTGCTTCGTCCCCGGCAAACCCTACTCGCGTCTCACGCCATTCGGTATCGAACCGGTGGAGAACAATGTGTCCATAGCGGAGGAAATCGATCTGGCCAAGGCCCTCGGGCTTTGGTGGCTTTGCAGCCAAGCTTTCTCCCAGCTGGAAAAACTCCACGCGGCGGGCATGGTCCATGGCGACATGGAACTCCACAACATCGCCGTCGCGCCCGCGCCGGCCGAGGTTGTGCTCATCGACTTCGAATTGGCCAAGAGAAAAGAGAATCTTTCCGAGGACGATTGGCAGAAGGCGGTGCGTGCGGACTTCGCCGAACTGCTCAAGGAGGCCGTCTACTTACAATGCGCGCTCGGACGCCAACCCGGGCCGCTCGCCGAAACGGCGATGGAACGCATTGCCGCGTTGTTCCCTTCGCCCGGGCGCTTCGAGCGCACGATCTGGAGGCAGGCCTCCGTCTAGTCGGCGTCGGGAACCTCG
The DNA here is from genome assembly GCA_041177245.1 of Verrucomicrobiota bacterium. GTDB lineage: Bacteria > Verrucomicrobiota > Verrucomicrobiia > Chthoniobacterales > JACTMZ01 > JACTMZ01. The sequence continues at coordinate 10,830 of JBEDBL010000039.1, read as the reverse complement.
GTGAAGTTCGGGTTGAGGAGAAGCACTCGGGCCCTGCTTTTGCCTGCATTCCGCCAGCGGTGACGGTTGAGCAGATCGAAATAGGCGGCGTCGTTGCTGCTCATTCGTTTTTGTTCGTCGCCGATTTCGAAGACGACCTTTCCTTTGAGCACGACGGCCAGCTCATTCATGGTGCGCCGCGCGGCGCGCCATGATGTCTGACCGCCAGGCGGCAATTCGAGCACGAGGATGCTGAAGTTCGTCTGCTCGCTGGGGGGAAGCAAGTGGCACAGGGAGGCCTTGGGCCACTTGGTGACGATTTGCGAGGGGTTGCAGCCGGGCATGTGCCTCGCCTTGCGTCGCTCACTGTTCAAGAGCAAAAATTCGGCAACCGTCATGTCCAGCGCGCGGCAGACACGTTTGGCGGAAACAAGTGAAGGAGAGGTTTTGCCCTGCTCGATCTGTGAGATGAAACTCGGGGAGCAATCCGATTTGCGCGCCAGATCGCGGAGCGATAGACCGCGGGAGCGGCGCAGTTCCCGCAAAGCCTGGCCTATCTGTTTGGGGTCGGCTTCCATCGTGTCTTTTATATCGAACAAGCGGCGCAAATACTACACTTTTTAGGTCCTTGACGCGCGAATCTCTCCACGCTGTTATCTCAAATCTTTTAGATGTCCGCAGATTTCTGCATTGTTATGCCGGCTTACAAAGCCGCGGGAGTGCTGGCAGCGACGGTAAAGCGGGTTCCCGCCGAGTTTTTCCGTCGCGGCGGCATCCTTATTATCGTCAACGACGCCAGTCCCGACCAGACTGGGGCCGTGGCGGATCGCATGGCCTCTGAAAATCCGGCGATTCGTGTCGTGCACCACGACAAAAACAAGGGATATGGCGGCGCTCAGAAAAGCGGTCTCAACGAGGGCTTGGGCTCCGGTTGCCGCGGTTTTGCCATTGTCCATGCTGACGGACAGTATGCCCCGGAGTTGGTGCTGGATCTTCTCGAGCCGATTTTGCGCGGAGAGGCGGATGTTGTTCAAGGATCGCGCATGCTCGGCGGCAAAGCCTTGAGCGGCGGCATGCCCATGTCCCGCTATCTGGCCAACCGTGGGCTGACCATGCTTGAGAACATTGCCTTCGGAACCCGCATGGCCGAGTTCCACAGCGGTTACATGCTTTATTCCCGCCGTTTGCTCGAGGCGCTCCCCTACGAGCAGCTGCAGAGCAACTTCAATTTCGACGCCGAGATTATTCTCCTCGGCCACCTCGCGGGGTTCCCTTGCAAGGAAATTCCGATTCCCACACACTACGGTGACGAAACTTCCAGTCTTGATCCCGTCCCCTACGGTATGAATGTTCTAAAAATGATCGGGCGGCATCTCGCGGGCCACTACCGCGCGTTACTGAACTCGCCCCGTCCAACCCCGGAGCAAATCAACGCAAACCAAACAGCAAAAGCCATATGAGTAACCATCCCAAAGTCCTTCTTCTCGGAGCGGGCGGCTTCATCGGAGCCAACCTGACCGAGCGTCTTCTCGCCGACGGCAAATACGAGGTCACCGCCATCGACATCGATAGCGAAAAGATCGAAGACCGCCTCGACCATGCCAAACTCACATTCAAGCAGCATGACATCCGCAGTCGGTGCGACTCGCTCGACAACATGGTCAAAGACCATGATCTCGTCGTCGATCTCGTGGCCATGGCCAATCCTAGTCTTTATGTCACCAATCCGGTGGACGTCTTCGACCTGAACTTCACCGAAAACCTTCGCATCGTCGATTCGTGCCTGAAATACAACAAGCGCATCGTCCAATTCTCGACCTGCGAGGTCTATGGCAAGACGGTGGCCAGCGTGCTCGGCAAAGATCCGGCCGATATGCCTTTCCCCTTCCACGAGGACACCACGCCCATGATCATGGGCCCAATCAAGAACCACCGCTGGATCTACGCGTGCGCGAAGCAGTTGCTGGAGCGCGTGCTCCACGCCTACGGTTTGGAGAAGGGGCTGAACTATTCGATTATCCGCCCCTTCAACTTCATCGGGCCGCGGATCGACTTCCTTCCGAGCGAGAAAGCCGGCAACCCGCGCGTCTTCTCGCACTTCATGAACGCGTTACTCTACGGCACGCCGATGCAACTGGTCGACGGGGGCATCAATTACCGCGCCTACACCTACATCGACGACGCGGTGGATTGCATCGTGCGCATTATCGACAACCCGGGGGGTGTCTGTGACCGCGAGATCTTCAACATCGGCACGCCCGAGAACGAGGTGACCATCAAGCAACTCGCCCACCTCATGAAACAGGTTTTCGACGAGGACTTCCGCCAGGACGGCGATCCCGACCCGGAAATCATCAGCGTAAGCTCCGAGGAGTTCTACGGAAAAGGTTACGAAGATTGCGACCGGCGAATCCCCGACGTGACCAAGGCCCGCACCAAACTCGGGTGGCATTCCAAGCACGACATCCGCTCGGTCGTCCACCACACAATGAAGTATTTCGTCGACCAGCACCGCGCCAAGCAGGCCGCCGGCACGGTGGCGAAAGCCGTCTGACCTCTCCGGACTTTCGCCAACAGGCAAGCCCCTTCAAACGCCGCCCGGACGGGCGGCGTTTTCTTTTTGCACCGCAGGTGTGGGGATGCCTGCCGACCTACTGCAGCCCGTTGTGTTCAATATTTCGAACAAAATTTCTATAGTACGAACGCCGCTTCGGTGCGTATGGATGTGTCTTGTGATGAAATCCGTTCGATGGGCTTGTCCTCTCCCTGCTTCGGGGTTTGCCGCGCTGCTTTTTTTCTCGTCGTGCGCCGGCGCCGTTTCCTCGGCGACCGGTCGGGAGGTGGAAGCCCTGACTGGGGCTCACACCCGTGTCGTGTGGATGAGGGACATGCGCAGGGACCACCCGCAGAAATACGGCAATGGGAACCGCTTTCTGCTCATGGGCTTCGACTCGCGCGATGGTCGGGGCGTCCGTCCCATACTCGCGAAGCCCGGAAGCTACTATCGTCCTCTCATCACGCCGGACGGCCGGCAGGTTGTTTTCACGGACATGAAGAGGTCGGCTGTTTTCTCTGTGGCGTGGGATGGTTCTGATCTGCGAGAGATTTCCCGCGGAATTGCCGGTGCACTTTGGCAGGATTCCGGGGGAAAGATCTGGGTTTACGGCAAGGCGTCATCCGAAGGATACAAATACGGTGTGGTCGGGGAAGGTGACCTCCGCAAAAAGGGCGCAATCATCCGTTACCCGATGGATGATCCCGAACGGGTCGAGACGGTTTGGAGCACGAGCGAAGGCGAGATCGCCAATCCCGGCAATCTGCAACTCTCTGCGGGTGGCGATGCCGGATCGATGACGATGCCTTGGCCTGCTTGCGGCGTGGCCAAGTTTCCCGATATCGCGTGGATCCAGCACGCAAACGGATGTTGGCCAGGTCTTGCCCCCGACAGAAGTTATCTGTCTTGGAGCTTCGACGGTTCGCACCGCTCTCTGATGATGTTCGATCCTTTTTCCGCGCGCTCATGGCCGATCGATCTGTCGCAGGCACCCGGCTTCGAGGGCGGCCGGGCTTACCATCCCCGATGGTCGAACCACGCGCTGTTCTTCGCCTTCACCGGCCCTTATGACGATGAGGGCAAGATTGTGGCGCCATGGCCCGATGTTCACATCGGAAAGTTCCTGCCCGATTTCTCCGGGATCGAGTCATGGGCAAACATCACCGGAAGCGAACACGCCGAGATTTTTCCCGATCTTTGGATTGAAGGCGGCCGTTCGTTTGCTTCGTCCAAAAGCACTCCCGCTCCGTACCCCGCGGCGTTGCCTGGGGAAAAATGGCCGTCTTCCAAGCGGGGCTTGCTTTTTCTTTGGAAAAATAACCGGTTGGGCAACACGCCGGCCCAGGATGTTCTGGGCAGACGGCCAGCGGTGGCCTCTCTTTCCGGTGAAGCCTACTTCGGTCCGGAGTACGAGTTGATCCTTCGCAATGGTTCCGCACGCGTGGAGGGATACGATCGCGCCTTGATCAACGGCATCAAAGCATCGGAGGCCTTCAGCGTGGAATTTGTCGTTTCTTCGCAGGGCCCGGACCGATCGGGCACGCACAAACTCCTCGCCTTGGAAGATGGTGCCCGCGGCATAAATTTCGCCATCCGGGAGGCCGCGGGCAACCTGGTGCTATCCCTTCGTGGCAGCGCCACAGAATCGGCGGGCCGCATGGTGACCCTGTGCCTCTTGGAACCGGGCAGAAAAAAACACGTTCTGGTCACCTACACAGGGGGTGTGGTCACCTGCTTCTTGGACGGAATAAAAATTTCCGGCCAAGCCTTGGAAGTCGGTTCGCTTTCCGCTTGGAATGACAATGCAAAACTCGTGCTCGGGGAATTTTACCCCGAACAAGATTCGGGATGGAGCGGTTCCATCGAGGGAGTGGCCGTCTACGACCGCGGTCTGGCTGAACACGAAGTTTCCAGGAACGCGGTGCTTTTTCGCGATATCTTGCGCCGGAGGCCCAAGCGCCCGTCGTGGCAGGTCGAGGCGCAGTTAGTTTCCCGCCGGCCCGCACCCCAAGCAGAGGATATTGCTCCCTACCGCCGGGCCTTGGTGGTCAATCGTTACAAGCTGATCAAGGGAGAGATTACGGGCGTCTCCGATCACAATCTCATGTTGGCGGAGTGGGCATTGCTCGACGGCCGCGAACCGAAGAGCTTTCGCAAAAAACGTGTCGGCGAGACCCGGCTGATTAAGCTTGAGCGCTTCGACGACCATCCGCAGCTGCAATCGGAGCGCCTTGTGTCCGAACCTGATGAACTGGACATCTTCACGGAGGTATTCCCCTGGTGAAATATGCGGGTTAAGAAAAGCTGTCGCTTTTTTTTGAACAAGCACACGGTGCCGCAGCCACGGAAAAACTTAAACCGACCTAGTCGGCCGAACCGGGTTCCCGCCACGAGTTCGGGACGTAGCGTATGACCTTGCGATCCAATGTCGGATCAAACCCCGCGAGAGTGGCAATCTCTTCGAAGCAGGGGGTTTCGGTGACCATGCGGTAGAGTTCCGGATGGTGGTGGGCGGCCGACCATGGATTTCCAATATTCAGAAAAAGGGGAATGCCGCGCCTGTCGCTGTCCCGCAGAAGCCGTATCAGATCTTCACGGTTGGCGATTTTTTTGTAATGCGGATCATACAGCGTGGGTGGGGTGTTGAAACTCGCGGTGATTACATCTTCGTAACCGGGATAATTAGGCAAGGTAGTCGGCCGCGTCAGCAGAACGGAGGCCCGCATTGGTTGTAGCGGTTTGGTCAGTAGCCAATCCCTCGCTTTGGCGGTCAGTGTCCAGTAGCCCGCGGCAAAAAGCGCGACGATTCCGGCCAGGCCAACGTTCGTCCAAGTCCGTGCGCGCCACGGCAGCAGGAGCGTGTCCAAGCCCGTGGCGAGCGACGCCACCGCTCCCGGCAGCAGGTAAATAAGATACCACTCGTGCATGAACTGGCCGCCGCGCACGGCCAGAGCGTAAGCCGCGGCAGCAGGAACGAGCAGGACAATGGCGCACGAAGCGCCCGCCCAGCCGCGGGTTGCGATACGCACGGCCCCCACGATGCCGAGCACTGACACGGTCCAAGCCAAAGCGGGTCCGAGACGCGGCCACCGCGCGAACATGGCGAAGAGTTCGGGGTGCACCGCATCCGGATTTCCGGAGCGGAACCAGGCCGCACCCGCGAAAAGATGGCTGAAGAAATCCCGCAGCCACCAATAGCCCATCTCGCCAGTGGCGCGCTCTCCCGCGAGGTAAAGCGCCATTTGCGGCAGACAGGGCAGGAAGAGCCATGCCAGCAACAAGCTCATGATGAAAGACGAGGCCAGCCAGCGACGGAAATTGATGCCGCCCAGACCTGTGCCGGCCCAACCTGTGGCCAACAGCAAAGCGGTCAATACGTTGAGCATGCCGACGGGATAGATGGTGACTGGGTAAGCGTAGAGGAGGCCGAACTCGCAGGCGGCCACGGCGCACCACCATCGCCATGCGCCACCGCGCATGGCGCGCAGCCACGCAACCAGCAGCAGCGGCAGCAGACAGAGTACCAGCGCGTAGGCCCTCGCTTCGCTCGCATAGCGGATGTGCCAAGGATGAATGGCGAGGAGAAAAGCCGCCGCCACGCCCGCCCGCGCCATTCCGAGCTCCTTGAGCAGCAGCGCCAGCGCGGCGACGGAGAGGATGCCGAAAAGAAAAGCCGGCAGTCGCAAAGCAGCTTCCGAGAAAGGCGCGCTGTCCTTGCCGCAGAAAAGCTTCCACGTGTCGACCGATGCACGGGCAAAAATGCTGTGCAGTATGTGGTTGTTCGGCTCGCGGTAGTTGAAGATCGGCCGGCCCCAACCGAATTCGCGGAAGCGCACGCCGCCGTCATCCCTCGGGCGGTAGTCACCCTGCACGAATTGCTGCACGGTTTTGCGCTCGTCGTCCCACAAGTCCTGACTGAGTCGCATCGAACCCATGACAGCGGTGAGCAGCATGGCTGAACCCACCAGCGGCCAGAACCACCTCGGTGAGGGTTGGACTTGCAGTGTGGCGATATCGAACGGCTGCAACCACCATGATCGCGCAAGGTAAAGGGCACCGACTCCGGCGAGCGCGATCAAACCTCCCCACCAGCAATAGACGGCAGCGAAATACTCGAAGGGAAGGTGCGGTCCTTCCGGTCGGACAATGGCCCACGGCTTTGGCGCCGTGAGAAGAAAGATGGCGATCGCCGCCGCCGAAAACGCCAGAGTCACTCCGCTCCTGCCGGTGGCGGTCATGCTGCGCCAGCGATTGGTCAGGTGGCTGATGCTCACTTGGTGAAGTAAATCTCGGGGGAGATCCGAGCGTTTTCTCGGATATAACGGATGTCCTCGGGCGAAAGATATTGCGACAAATCCGCTTTCGAGGCCCCGCCCGGAACATATCTGCAGACCAAACGGTCGCAATGCGAGAACTCCGACAAAAATGTTTGGTGGTCGGTGAACAGAGTCGGGTCTTGCACGATTTTTTGCGTCAAGGGCACCAGCTCGCGGATGCTCCAAGTGTAACCCAGATTCAGCCACAGCGGACGCTGCAGCGCATCGGCCTGCAAGCAGAGCAGCAGGAGATCGCGGGTCGAGCGCGCCCAGAACAGTTCTGGGTCGTAGCAAAAAGGCGGATCCGTGATTCCAACCGTCATTGTTTCTCTGTTCCTCAACGAGCCCGCGTCAAGATCGGGACGCGTTATGAGCACCGACTCGCGCACCGCTTCCGTGGAGTGCGTGAGACCGCGGGCGCGCGCCGGTTGGCTGACAAAGACAAAAAGGGCGACCACCAGCGACACGGCGACAGGTGCGCCGATTTTTCCGAGCGGCATGCGTCGTATCGATTCGGCGAATCCGGACAGGCCCACGGCGACCGCCGCGGTGATAAGCGGCAGGAGGTAAATGAGATACCAGGCGAAAACGAACATGTTTGCCGCCATGATTTCCCATATTTGCAAGGCCAAGGCACCGGCGGTCGATAGGACAACAACCAACGCGACTTCCTTGCCGGACCTTGTCATTTTCGCCGTGCCCCACACCAGAAGGATTGTGCCAATGACCATCGCACTCGCGAAGAGCACGGGCGCCGCCTCGCTGGCCAAACGGATTTCCGGGCGTCCGGGCGTTTTTATCTGTGCCGCGGCCCATGGTGCACCCGTCGCCACATAGCAGCCGGCATTAGCGAGCCAGAGGATTCCATCGTTCAATTTCGGCGTTTTTGCCAAGTATTCCTCCATCTGCGGAATAAGGGGCAGCATCATTTGGATGAGCACGATGCCAGCCAGAGCATTGCAGCAGAACCAACGCGAAAAAACAGTCCGACGTGGGAGCGCGACGCTCCGTCCGCGAGCGATGACAGCGATCGTGCCGGCATTCAAGAGAACAAACAATGCCAGCGCACCCGGCCAGGTCCAGAGGCACAGCGTCTGCGCCAGCGCGAAAAGTACCCACCACAGCCAACTTCCTGAGAGCAGCGCGCGGCGCCAGAACAGCAACGCCAAACACACGAACAGCATGGCTATGGTGTATCCGCGCGCCTCGGCGGCGTATTTGTCGAACCACGGGTGCAAGGCCAAGAGCCACGCGGTGAGGACTCCCGCGAAAGGCATGCCGAAATCCTTCAGCAGCAGTGCCACCACCACGAGTGTGGACAGGCCGGCGAGAAAAGCCGGCACGCGAAGAGCCCATTCGGTGAATTGCAACCCGCGGGGCTTGGTTATCGCCCGCCAGACCGAGTTGCTCAACCGGGCCAGCACATTGTGAAGGATGTGATTGTTGGGCGTGTCATAAGCGAAAAATGTCTCGCGCCAACCGACCTCTTTCAGCCGCACCTCGCCTTCGGGCTTGTGCCGCTTGTAGTGACCTAGAACGTAGAAGCGCAGGCTCGTCTCTTCGTCATCCCACAAACTCTGCGTGAGCCGCGGGACGGTCAGGAACGTGAAGGCGGTCAAGGCAGCGAGCAGTGCCGGCCAGAACCAAGGCGGTGCAACCCCGCGCCGGGGCGCGCCGGAGACCGGGGTCGGGCGGGGTGCGCGCGCCCACCAGGGACAGAGCGCAGCGAGCGCCGCAAGGAGGACAATGTTGATGACCGCTGCGATCCATGAATACGCCACGACGAAATCCACTACGCGCAATTTTTCACCGGCCTCGGCGAAAACCTTCCAAGGCGCTGGTTGCAGGACGACGGCCAGACTTAGCGCTGCTGCAGCCCCCCCCAAACAGAGGCGCCACCATCCGACTGGAGTCCGGGGTCGCCCGATGTTCGCCATTCGGGTCTTGAGGCTACTGCATCACGCTGTTGAACCACGCCTGATAGCGCGAGTCTTGGTCGCGTCGCCGCATCGCTTGCCGGTTCTCGAAGTTGTCCCACTTCTGGTTCCGGTTGTAGAGATTGCGCTTCAGCGTGTAGTTCGGATCTTGATAGGGGTCGCTGGAGCAACCGAAGGAACCGGCTGCGACTACGGCGAGGAGAAGCTTCTTCATCTTTGCAGGGTATCCGCCTCAGCCCGCCTTTGTGAAGTCCAGCGAAGAGAGGCGTTTGGCCGCTTCTTGCACGCGTTCGCGGCTGTTGAAGGCCGAGATGCGGAAGTAACCCTCGCCGGCCGCGCCGAAACCGCTGCCCGGGGTGGTGACGATGTTGGCTTCGCGGAGGAGGAAGTCGAACATGGTCCAACTGGCCACGCCCTCTGGTCCGCGCACCCAGATGTAGGGCGCGTCGATTCCGCCGAAAACTTTCAGTCCGGCGCCGGCCACCGCCTCGCGCAGGATGCGGGCGTTCTCCATGTAGAAGTCGACCAGCGCATCGACTTGTTTGCGGCCTTGCGGGGAGTAGATCGCCTCGGCCGCGCGCTGCACCGGATAGGACACGCCGTTGAATTTCGTCGTGTGATTGCGCAGCCAGAGCGGATGGATCGACTTGCTCTCGCCGCTGCGGGTTTTGGCGTGGAGCGACTTTGGAACGACAGTGAAAGCGCAACGCAATCCGGTGAACCCGCCGTTCTTCGAGAAGCTGCGGAACTCGATGGCGCACTCGCGCGCGCCCTCGATCTCGTAGATCGAACGCGGCACACCCGGCGTCCGCACATAGGCCTCGTAGGCCGCGTCGAAAAGAATGATCGCGCCGTGCTTGCGCGCGTAGGCGACCCACTTGGCAAGTTGGTCGCGCGTGGCCACCGCGCCGGTCGGGTTGTTCGGATAGCACAGATAAATCAAATCCACCGCTTCCTTCGGGATGGATGGAACAAATCCGTTCTCCGCGGTGCAGGGGAGATAAACCAGCCCCGCAAAAGCCCCGCTCTCATCCGCATCGCCGGTGTTGCCGACCATCACGTTAGTATCGACGTAAACCGGATAAACCGGATCGGTGATGGCCACGCGATTGCCCGGACCGAAGATGTCGAGGATGTTGCCGCAGTCGCACTTGGAGCCATCGGAGACAAAAATTTCGTCGTCCTCGATCTCCAGTCCGCGATCGCGGAAATCATGCTGCGCGATGGCGTGCCGCAGGAAATCGTAGCCCTGCTCGGGACCATAGCCGCGGAACGTGTCGCGGTGCCCCATTTCGTCCACCGCTTTGTGCAGCGCCTCGAGGCAAGCCGCGGGGAGGGGTTCGGTCACATCGCCGATGCCGCAGCGGATGATCTTCGCCGACGCGTCAGGATGCGCTTCGCCGAAGGCTTTGACCCGCCGCGCAATCTCGGGAAAGAGGTAGCCGGCTTTAAGTTTGAAATAGTTTTCGTTGAGGTAGGCCATGGGAAAAGGACGTGGAGTTTAGAATTCAGGGCGAAGATGTCAAAGCGCGGCAAGATTTCGCGGTCTGTGCCACGATTGCAGTGACATCGCTTTCGGCATGGTGATGGCTGTCGTTTCGCCTGGAGCGAGGGGAACCGCCGCGATGTGCTCGCTACGGTTTTGCAACCGGGCCCGGCTCCGACAGAAGAAGAATCCCGGCCGAGATCGTCGCGGTTAGGAATGAGCGCCGCGGTGCTTGATTCAACGCTGGCTGCCCTACCTCAGCACGAATGCACAGACACGATCGCGGATCTCGCGCAGTTTGGCATCTTGCAGACGCCCGGCCTTGCGGCGCACGCATGACTCGTTCGCGGTTACCAGGCGATGCGGCAATGCGTAGCTGTCGCGGGGCAATCACTCCGCACTGTCAAAGTGGGTCATTTTCACCGCAACGGCTTCCGGGTGGCCTGTGTCTTTGCTCGTGATCTGGCAAAGCAGGATGTCATCCCGCGTGGACGTGGCGAGGACCAGCGCCGGCCTGACTTTGCTGCTGGTCAGGTCGGTGAATGGAAATGGGACAAC
>JBEDBL010000038.1:0-18550 GCA_041177245.1 Verrucomicrobiota bacterium | reverse complement strand
CGCACATGGGCCGTGCCTGCGCGCAGGTCAGCCAGAATCTTGCGGGCGCGGTCGTGCGCGTCATCCAACGTCGCGCGCTTTTCGCGGTGGCGCTCTCCGCCCGCCGTCCACGCCAGCGTGTAGGCCGATCCGGTGGCGTAGATCGTTATCTTGCCAGCGGCATTCTCCACCACAATCGGGCTTCCTTTGCGGGGCCGCTTTGTGGCACTTCTCGGGGATGAATCTAAGCTCATTTTTGTCACCTTTTTGTCACCTGATGTCAAAACCGGCCTAGCTACTCTGTAGAGCCGACTGAGTTCGAGTCCCGTCGGCCACCCGCCCCCGCTTGCTACCCATACTCGCGACAAGCACCGGCCCCGATGCATAAGCTTCTCCTTTTGCGGTGAAAATTACCGCACTTCTTGCGCTTAGAGCGCTCGCCCCTTCAGCGGGACCCGAAAATTTCCCGGCGGCGCAATGTGTAGAAGATCACGGGCGTGACAATCAGGATATGCAGAAGGCTGCTGAGCATGCCCCCGATGACCGGTGTGGCGATGGGTTTCATGACCTCGGCTCCGGTTTTCGTGCTCCACATGATCGGGAGCAAACTGGCCACGACGGTCGAGACAGTCATGACCTTCGGTCGCAGGCGGAGAAGCGCGCCCTCTTTTACGGCCTCCAGAAGATCGGGAGGTGCGAAATTCTCGCCGAGCTCGGCGCGCTTCTTGGCCAGTGTCTCCTCGAGATAAATCACCATGACGACACCCGTCTGGATCGCCGTTCCGAAAAGCGCGATGTAGCCGACCCAGACCGCGACGCTGAAATTGTAGCCGAGCAACCATTGCAGGAAAACGCCGCCGGTGAGCGCGAACGGCACGGCGAGAATGACGTGGGCCGCCTCCATGGCGCTGCGGAACGTCATGTAGAGAAGAAGGAAAATAATGAGGAGCACCGCCGGCACCACGGCTTGCAGAGTTTTGCGTGCGCTCAGCTGGTTTTCGTATTGGCCGCTGAACTCGATGGCGACACCCTGCTCCGGGGCGACTTCTTCGGCGATCCGTTGGTGGGCATCGGCCACGAAGCTCCCCAAATCGCGCCCTTGCACGTTGGCCTGGACGAAAAGTTTAAGCAGGCCGTCCTGACTCTGGATTTCACTCGGCCCGATATTCCTGCGAATGTCCGCGATCTGGCCGAGCGGAACGTAAGTCCCGTCCTTGCCCGCCACGAGGATGTTGCCGAGCTCGGCCAAGTCGTCGCGCTGGGATCGCTGGAGGCGGGCCTGAACAGGAATACGCTGCCGACCATCGATGGTCGTGGTTACATTCACACCACCAATGCCCGCCTCGACATAGTCGAGCACGTCGCGCAGCGACAATCCGTAACGCGCGATTTTCACCCTGTCGGGCACGATTTCCAGATACGGCTTGGCCTGCACCCGCGAAGGAGCCACGCCGACCGCGCCGGGAATGGTCCGCAAAACTTTTTCCACCTCGAATGCTTTGCGCTGCAGGGTCGCGAGGTCGCTTCCGAGGATTTTGACACCGAACTGCGCCCTGATGCCCGTGCTGAGCATGAGAATACGGTTTTCGATCGGTTGCAAAAATCCCGGCACGTAGCCGGGAACCTGCGAAAGCTTTGCGGTAAATTCCGCAATGAGCTTGTCCTTTGTCATGCCGCGCCTCCATTGCGCTTCGGGCTTGAGCATGATCGTGGTCTCGATCATTTCCACCGGTGCGGGATCGGTGGGCGTATCGGCGCGACCCAACTTTCCCGCTGCGGACTCGACTTCCGGAAAGTCGCGGATCACGCGGTCTTGCCAAGCCATGATGCGTTTCACCTCGGTGAGCGATGTGCTCGGCAGAAGCACCGGCATGAAAAGCAGGCTGCCTTCGTTGAGTGCCGGCATGAACTCGGAACCCATGCCGCTGGCGAAGGCCGCCAAACCGGGCGCGCCGGCATCACGCAACGCATTCACCGCAGGACGGGGAAGACCCAAGGCCAGGAAGAGTGCAACTATGAGCAGCGCCACTGCGGACAAGCCCACCGTGCGCCCGTTTGATAGAGCCCAGTCCAAGGCGGGTCGGTAGACGGCAAGCAAGGGCCTCATCACGAAGTTGGATCCCTCGGGATGAAACGGGCCTTTGACCAGCCACGAGCAAAGGACAGGCACGATGGTCAATGCCAGCACCGTTGCCGCGACCATGGCGAATGTCTTGGTGAAGGCAAGCGGGTGGAACAATTTGCCCTCCTGTCCCGTGAGCGCGAAGACGGGAAGAAAGGCGAGGATGATGATCGCCATGGCGAAAAAAACGGGGCGGCCTACCTGCGCCGCGGCCTCGCCCGTGATGCGAAGAGTTTCCGCAGGGACGAGCGGAGAACCTTTCTTCTTCTCGGCCTGCTCGCAATGGCGGATGACATTCTCCGTTATAACGATCGCGGCATCGACAAGAACGCCGATCGCGATGGCGATGCCGGCCAAGGACATGATGTTCGACGTGATGCCGAACAGGCGCATGAGGATGAAAGAAACAAGAATCGAGGCGGGCAGCGGAATCGTGACAATGAGAACACTGCGGAAGTGCCAAAGGAAAAGGATGTGCGCCAAGGTCACGAGGATCACCTCTTCGATCAGTGCTCCGCGCAGCGTGTCGATCGTTCTCTCGATCAGGCTGCTGCGATCGTAGAACGACCGGATCGTCACCCCCGCGGGCAGGCTCGTTTGGAGTTGGGCAATCTTCGCTTTGATCCCGTTGATCACCGCCATGGCATTTTCTCCAGTGCGCATCACCACCGTGCCGCCGACGACCTCGCGCCCGTCCACATCGAGGGCGCCCCGCCGGAACTCACCACCCATTGCAACGTCCGCGATGTCCTTGACGTAAATCGGAACACCACCGGAAGACCGCACGACCACGTTCTCGATATCCGCCACGGAAGAAACCAAACCGATGCCACGCACCACGAACTCCTGACCGTTTTCCTCGATGACCTTTCCGCCGACGTTCAAGTTCGCGCCGGCCAGCGCCGCCATGACCTCCTGCAAAGACACTTGGCTGGCGCGCATCCGCCCCGAAGAAACTGCGACTTGATATTGGCGGACGAACCCGCCGACGCTCGCCACTTCGGCAACGCCCGGAACGGACGCCAACTGGTAGCGGATGAAATAGTCTTGGAGCGAGCGCAATTTCCCCAGATCCATATCCGCCGCGACGGCGGGGTCGACATCCAGGTAGTATTGGTAAACCCATCCGAGGCCCGTGGCATCGGGCCCCAGGCGGGCCACCACGTCCTGCGGCAATTGTGCGCCGAGGAAGTTGAGCCGCTCCAAGACACGCGTCCTCGCGAAGTAATTGTCGATGTTGTCGTCGAAAATGACCGTGAGCAGCGAGAAGCCGAACATCGAGATTCCCCGCACTTCGCGCACCCCCGCCAATCCCTGCAAGCTCGTCGAGAGAGGGTAAGTGATCTGGTCTTCCACCTCCTGCGGACTGCGCCCGGCCCAGTCGGCGAAGACGATCACCTGGTTTTCGCTCAGGTCGGGTATGGCATCGACCGGCGTGTTCTTGAACGCGACGACACCATAAGCAATGAGCAGGATAGAGCCGCCCGCGACGATAAACCGGTTCCGCAACGCCCAAGCGACCAGCCAAGCGATCAACGCTCTACCTCCTCGCCGCATTCGGCCATCATTTTCCCGAGCCACGGATTGCTCAGCGGCCCACCTTGCTGGATCCATCGCATTTTTTGCGGAGCGCCGGGGAATGCCGTGCCGGCCATTGGGCATTCGTAAACTTTGAATTTGCTGCCGGGTTGTCGCAGCACTTCATCCACCGCGGGCGATACCGCTTTGTAAAACGCGGCCCTAGCCTCGGCCAGCGAGGCTGCCGGCTTGGTTAATCCCCAGGCCGAAGCGCCGGCGTTGAAGGCGTCCAAGTCATCGCGCGCGAGCGCGGCGGCAGAATCAGCCAGCGCGTCGAGGCGAGCCAGATCCACGGAGCTGGTGGCTCCTGCCGGTTTCTTCGGGTAGGATGGCGGATCGACAGGATCCGCGTGCGCGATCTGCGCCTCGGCATCGATCATCAGGTCTCCTTGGGTCACCACCTTGTCGCCCTCCGCCAAGCCGGAAAGAACTTCGACATCGTTGTCGCCGCGCCAACCGATCGTCACATCCCTCCGTTGGTAGTTGCCGCCGCCCTCATCGACGTAGGCCACAGTGCGGGATCCTGTGTCCAGCACGGCCGCGCGAGGCACGACGAGCACGTTGTCCCTCTTTGCCGAGATCCGCGCTTCCCCGTAGGCCTTGTGCGGCAACAACCGTTCCCATCCGCTGGAAGCGCCGGTCTCGGGGTTGGGCACCTCGATGCGAACCTGCGTGCTTCGCGTTGCCGGATCGAAACTCGGATCAATCAGCGTGGTCTTGCCCTCGAACTCGCGCCCCGGCGCCGCCGGGGTTTCAATGGAAGCCTTCGTGCCGGTTTCGATCCACCCGAGATCCTGCTCGTAGACTTTGGCGTGGAACCACATGACGCTATAGTCCGCGATCTCGAAAAGCACTTCACCCGCTTTGACATATTTTCCGGGATAAACATTGCGCGTGACCAGCGTGCCTTTCATCGGCGAGCGCAGATCGATGCCGTATCCCGCTCCTTGCGCAACCGCCAACTTCTCCACTTCGGCCGGCGTGAGACCGAACTGGATCAAACGCTGGCGATCGACGGAAGCCATGGGATCTTGTTGTCCGCGCCGCGCCGAGGATTGAAACTCCTTCACGATGTAGAGCAGCTCGGGACTGTAAATCTGCGCGAGAGGCTGGTCCTTTGAAATATCCTCGCCGACGTGATCAACAAACACCTTGTCGATTCGTCCGTCGAAGAACGCGGAGATGATGGTGTGCTTGGTGTCATCGTCGTCGATGACTCCCGAAAGCCGGATTGTTTTCTCCAGCACACCTTTCCGCACCGGCGCGGTGGCAACGCCGAGAATCTGACTCGATGAAGGCATCAATGTCACGGTTCCGGGCGCTGCCATCTTTGACTCATCTCCCTCGCCCACAGGCACAAGATCCATCCCGCAGATCGTGCATTTGCCGGGTTTGTCCGAGGTGATCCATGTGTGCATCGGGCACCGGTAGGATTTGATGGCTTTGGCGTCGCTTCCGTCTTGCGGAGAGCACCCGGCGACGAGGAGCAAAACAATTGCGAGGATGTGCTTCATATCAGCCTGTCCGTTGTCATGGTGAAGAGACCTGAAGTAAAGCTCTAGCGCCACAGTCTAGCCCGCGCAATAGGGGCATCCATGCAGGCCGCGTAGCCCCCGCCCGCAAGACCAGCGGTGGAGAGAAGAGTTGGTCAACGCCCGACTGCCACCGTCACGGGCGAGCGCCGCAACGTAACGGACGGTCTCTCCCCGAACATCTCGCGGTAACGCACGGCGAAACGACCGAGTTCGCTGAAGCCGAGTTCGGTCGCGATGTTGGTCACATTGCGCTGACCGGGATCCTCGCGGAGAAGAACCGTTCGCGCCTGATTCAGCCGGCGCCGCAGAAAAAACGTGTGCGGTGTAAGTCCCGTCACCAACTTGAAGGAGTTTTCCAGTGTTCCTAGGCTGACCCGCAACAACGCGCACAACTGCGCAATGCGCACGGGCCCGCGATGGTTGTCGGCGATCTCGGTCGCGCGACGCACCAGAACAGCCGCGGGCGGAAGGCCACATGGAACCTCTTTTGCATCGAGAACAGAAAGCACCTGCGCGTAGAGGAAGTCCTCCACTCCGGCTGCATCCATCGACAACTCGCCGGCGGCCACCAAGCAGAGCAGATGGCGCAAATGATTGCCGAGGAGCGCCACGGCACTGGGCTTCACCACCAGCGGCATGGTCGGGCGTCCGCGCTGCAGCGCGCGATGCACATCCACCGGAAGACCGACCTCGTCCGCCATGGAGAGCAGACGCGCATGATCGAGCAGAACCACGAACTGCTTAAGTCCGCCGGGAGCGAAAACGTCCATTTCCTCGCCGGTCATGGCCGAGGCAAGACGGCAGTGGTCCATCTGTTCCCCGGAAAATTTCAGACCCGGACCGGCTACGGGAATGGCCAGCCCGAAGCGGTTGTGCAGCAATTCCCCGGTCAGATGGGTGCGGCGCGGATAGTTCTCCAGATACA
The DNA here is from genome assembly GCA_041177245.1 of Verrucomicrobiota bacterium. Taxonomy (GTDB): domain Bacteria; phylum Verrucomicrobiota; class Verrucomicrobiia; order Chthoniobacterales; family JACTMZ01; genus JACTMZ01. The sequence goes on along the minus strand of JBEDBL010000038.1, from coordinate 12,411 downwards.
TGAACGTGTTGCCAGCGGCGATGAAGTCGATTCGGCAGTGCATATCGCCCGGCTCGAGTTGAACCGCATCCAGGTCGAAGAAATTGTTCACCGCCGCGCTCATGTCCTCGACGGCATCGCGCCGAATGACTCCGCTCAGGACTTGCCCGGCCGCGGTCTCTTTTTGGGATCTCTGCATAGCCGAAAGAAATCAGATGGGGCCAAAGGCCCTTGGAATCAAGTCCGCGAAGGCGGCGATTCTATTTTCTGTGGAAACTGCATAGCGCCGATCTTCCTCTCCATCCAGAATCACGATCAGTCATTCAACCCGCCCAGCCTGTGAAACTTCATCGATCCCTCGTGCTTCTTCATGCCGCGCTTGCGGCTTTTGTCATCGCCCCGTCCGCTTTCGCGGTGCTGATTTCTTCAAGCGATACTTTCGGCACGGGCGTCAACCAGTTCTCGATCGACTTCACCGAAATCGGAAACCCGAACAATTCCGCCGATTCCACCGGCTTTGGGTCTGTCGGATACAATTACAGGATCGGCACCTATGAGATTTCTCAAAACCAACTGAATCTTGCTGTTGCCTCCGGTTTATCTCATGTCACAGCGGGAGCTTGGAGCGGGGACAAGCCGGCGGCCAACATGAGTTGGTTTGAGTCCGCGGCCTTCGTCAACTGGCTCAATACCTCCAAAGGATTCCAGGCCGCCTACAAACTCACTTGGAGCGGAAGCGCTTGGAGCATGTCTCTCTGGACGGCGGGCAACCCCGGCTATAGTGCCAGCAACCAATACCGCAACTCACTGGCTCAATATTTTCTTCCCAGCGAAAACGAATTTTACAAATCGGCTTTCGGCAAAATTAACGGTAGCGGATACTATCTTTATCCCACCGCCAGCAACACCGCTCCCACGGCGGTGACCAGCGGGACGAACAGCGGAACAGCGGTTTATAACCAAGGATGGGTCCCGCCGGGTCCTGCTTCCATTTACCAAGCAGGAGGCAGCAGCTCCTACGGAACAATGGGTCAGGGAGGGAATATCCAGGAGTGGCAAGAAAGCTCTTTCAATGGCCTGAATAACAGCACGGGAGACAATCGCATGGTCAGAGGCGGCTACTGGTATGGCGGCTCCAGCGATGCGCTGGATTCGTCGACACGCTCCAGCTACGGACCAACCACAGATATCGTGAACCTTGGTTTCCGGGTGGCCAGTGCCTCGCTCGCGCCCGCACCCGCCGCCGTCCCCGAACCCGGCACATATGCCGCCGGCTCCATTTTGCTTCTCTTGGCCGTGTGGCACCACCGCCGTCGTGCGCTAAGCGAGCGGCAGCGGGTCGCTTGAGCCATCGGCCCAGAGTGTCTTTTCCCCTAGTTTTTCTAGCTGACTTCTGTTCGGTTTCTACCGCCCAGTTTAGTGAGCTAAATTCGGCGGCAAAATTCAGCGCGATTCCCTTCTAAGATTTTTGCCTGGGGCCAAAAGCCCATGGGATCAAATCTGCGAAAGCGGCTTCTCTGTTTTTTGCGAAAAATGCATAGCAACGCGCCACCTTGGCGTCCAGTGTCGCGGCCTGCAGTCAACCAATCCTATATGAACATCCTCCGATCCCTTCTCATTGCCGCTCTGGCAGCGACCAGCCTCAGCTCCCAAGTCACCGCGCAAGAGGCAGCGGCCAAAAAGCCGAACATTCTCGTGATCTGGGGTGACGACATCGGGCAGTTCAACGTCAGCGCCTACAACATGGGCATGATGGGTTACAGAACGCCCAACATCGACAGCATCGCCAAGCAGGGCGCGCTTTTCACCGACTGGTATGGCCAGCAATCGTGCACCGCCGGCCGCGCGGCATTCATCACGGGCCAGTCGCCCATCCGCACCGGACTGACCAAAGTCGGGCTGCCCGGCGCACCCGAGGGCATGAAGAAGGAGGACCCGACCATCGCTACGCTGCTCAAGGCGCAGGGTTATGTCACTGGCCAGTTCGGCAAGAACCACCTTGGCGATCGTGACGACATGATCCCGACCGAGCACGGATTCGATGAGTTTTTCGGCAACCTTTACCACCTCAATGCGGAGGAAGAGCCCGAGCATCCTGATTATCCGAAAGATCCCGAGTTCAAAAAGAAATGGGGACCTCGAGGAGTCTTCCACAGCTTTGCCGGCGGCAAAAAGGAAGATACCGGCCCGCTGACCAAGAAAAGGATGGAAACGTTCGACGAGGAGGTGAGCGAGAAAGCCATCGCTTTCATCGAAAAAGCAGCCAAAGAAGACAAACCGTTTTTCGTCTGGTGGAACTCGACAAAGATGCACATCTTCACCCACCTCAAGGAAGGTCTGGCGGGAAAAACCGGCCTCGGCATTTACGCAGACGGCATGGTCGAGCATGACCGCCAGGTGGGCGAACTTCTGGCCAAACTCAAGGAACTCGGCATCGATGAAAACACTATCGTCATGTATTCGACCGACAACGGCGCCGAGGCCTTCACTTGGCCCGACGGCGGAACAACCATGTTCCGCGGAGAGAAGAACACGCAATGGGAAGGCGGATACCGCGTGCCCTGCGCGATCAAATGGCCCGGCGTGATCAAGCCCGGCACGGTGGTCAACGACATTGGTTCGCATGAGGACATGCTCCCGACTCTGGTCGCGGCCGCCGGCAATGCCGACGCCAAGGACCAATTACTCAAAGGCGCGAATGTCGGAGGTCGTGATTACAAGGTGCACATCGACGGCTACAACCTCATCCCCGCGTTCAAAGGCGAATCCGCGTGGCCGCGCCATGATTTCATTTATTGGACGGACGACGGCAATGTCGCCGCGCTGCGCTACGACGACTGGAAACTCACCTTCCTCAAACAAAACGCGCACGGCATGCACGTCTGGCTGCAACCTTTCGAGGAACTGCGCGCCCCCATGCTCAACAACCTGCGCATGGATCCCTTCGAACTGGCACAGGACATCGGCATGGACTACGACCGCTGGTATCTCGAGCACATGTTCGTCATCGCGCCAGCCACGGCCTACGTCGCCAAGTGGCTGCAAAGCTTCAAGGAGTTCCCGCCACGGCAGAAACCGGGCAGCTTCAATCTCGAGCGCGTGATGGAGCAGGTTACAAGCATGTCGCAATAGCCGCGACCTCCCAGCCATAGAGGGGGTCCGCCTGCGGGGTGTACCCGTCGCTCTGCGGGCTTGCACAGAACATGTCCCGGACGCGATAAGATGCTGCAGCAAAATCCATTGAATTTATGATCACCATCGCCCAAGCAACACCGGATGCCGCGCCTGAGGCCGTCGTCCACAGCGGAAAAGAGATGTTGTCTACAGCGTACGTCTGGGTCACGGAGCACGGGATGTCTTTTGCGGCATCGCTCGCCACCGCCATCGTCATATACATCGCCGGCGCGTGGGTGGCCGGGCTGATCCGCAAGGCCGCGGTCAACTCCCTCAACCGCCGCGGCACGGACCACACAGTTGTCACGTATATCGCCAACATCATTCACGGTCTAATTTTGGTCCTGGTGATCGTCACCGCTTTGGGACAACTCGGCATTCCCACCGCGCAATTCGCCGCGCTCATCGCCGCAGCCGGCCTGGCCATCGGCCTCGCACTCCAAGGCAATTTGTCGAACTTCGCGTCCGGCTTCCTGCTCGTCTTCTTCCGGCCTTTCAAACGCGGCGATTACCTCGCGGCCGCGGGCACCGAGGGCACGGTGGAAGAAATCGGCATCTTCACCACCACGCTGCACACCCTCGACAACAAGAAGGTCGTCATCCCCAACTCCTCGATCACCGGCGGCAACATCACGAATTTCACCGCCAATCCCAAGCGCGTGGTCATTGTTCCCTGCACCGTCGCCGGGACCAATGCGCCGGACAAAGTCCGTTCCACACTGCTCGGTGCCGTGGCCGGAAATCCCGATGTGCTGGCCGATCCCGCCCCGGTGGCCGTCCTGGCGAACCTCGGCGAAAACAAATACACCATGGAACTTCGCGCTTGGTGCGAGCCGGACAAATACTGGTCGGCGCTTTTCAGTCTGAACGAGGCAGCGAAAAAAGCTCTCGATCAAGCTGGCGTCACCGGTCCGCTGCCGGCGATGAGGATTGTGCAGAGCTGAGACGGCACAGGAGCAACCAAAGTTGCTCTATCCTGTGCGATGCTTGTCCCGAGCGCCGCGACGGCCGCGCGACAAGAGGCGGGAACGCGGGTAAAGTGAGTCTGTATGGACTCACTCACCCAGATCGCCTTGGGTTCCTGCGTGGCCGCCGCATGCGTACCACCGGCTCAGCGCCGCAAGGCTGCGCTCCTCGGTGCCGCGCTCGGGACGTTGCCCGATCTGGATATCTTCATCCATCACGGAGACCCGGTCGAGGGCTTCACCATGCACCGCGGCTTCAGCCATTCGTTGTTCGTTTTGCCGGCGCTATCTCTGTGCCTCTGGTGGATCCTGCGGCATTATTGGACCCCGGTGCGCGAGGCGCCGGGGCGATGGCTTGCCGCCATCCTGCTGGCGCTCCTCACCCATCCGTTGCTCGATGCGCACACCGCTTACGGCACGCAGCTTTTCTGGCCGGCCGGATGGACTCCGGCTTCATGGTCCACGATTTTTGTCATCGATCCGCTTTACACGCTTCCGCTGCTCGCCGGCATGGTCGCGGTGCTCATTCGCCCTGCTTCACGGGCGGCGCAGCGTTGGCTGATCGCCGGCCTGGCAGTGAGCACACTTTACCTGGCTTGGTCATGGGCGGCGCAAAGCATCGTTGTGGCCAACGCGCAACAATCCCTTGCGGACCGCGACCTGCAAGACCCGCAAATCTTCGCCACTCCCACGGCTTTCAACACGCTGCTCTGGCGCGTGGTGGTGCGAACCGACGGCGGGTATCTCGAAGGTTACGATTCCCTCGTCGCCGACGACGGTCCCATCCGTTTTGATTTTCATCCGTCGGACGATGCCTCTCTGGCCTCAGCAGCCGACGTTCCCGCGGTTTCCCGCCTGCGTTGGTTCGCGGATGGATTGGTCGGCGCGACGGTGGACGGCGACACATTGGTTATCACCGACCTGCGCATGGGCCAGTATCCCGATTACGTGTTCCGTCACGCGGTGGCGCGACGCGGCAATCCACACTGGCACGCGATCGGACCGCAGCGGCTTCCCGCAACGATACGAACACGCCAACTGGCCACGATCTGGCAGCGTATCTGGTCAAAAGAACAGGCGCCTGCTCTCTGATTCCGCTACGTCAGCTGAAGACCGCCGATTTTTCCATCAAAGATGCAGCTTCAAAATACGGCGCAACTCCGCGATGCCCTCCGGATTCTCGTGCGAACCGTGGCCTGAAGGGACGATTTTTTCGGACTTCGCGCCATCGAGATGCGAACTCCAGTAAGGCACGACGCCGTCCGAGCTGTCGGGCGTATTCCCCTTCCCTTGGTCGCCAATCACCGAGTGGTAAGGCACCCCGGGCCGCATGGGCAGCGCGAGGATCGCTTTGAGCAGCGGCGAGTTGGCGCGCAGGAAGGTGATGCTGTTGGCCGGGGCGACGAACAGGTCGCGCACGTCCTCGCGCAGGGCGGACTGCAAGGCGATGCGATCGCGCTCGAGGAAACCGAACGGCAGCTTGATCAGGCGCGAAAAGAAGTCCGACAACGGGTTCACGGCGAGATCGCTGCCTCGGTGCGGCGCGGAGAAGAACACGACACGCGCGATTTCCGGCCGCGGTTGGAACTCCACGATTTTGATGATGCGCTTCTTGAGTTGCGGCGAGAGCGCCAACTGCTCCGGCGGCGTGTCCATGAATTGCTTCCACAACTTTTTCCCGCCGGTGCGGATCTGCAGGCTGGAAATGAGTCCGCCCATGCTGTGCCCGGCCAGCACCATGCGGTCGAAGTTGTGGTTGCTGCGGGTGGGATCGAACTTTTTGCGGTAGCGATCGAGTTCGGAGCGAAGTTCCGCAGCCGAAGCCCAGACGGGGAGACCGGTCGGATAAAGAAAGAACCAGAACTGGTAGCGCTCGCGGATTTCCTCGTCCGCCATCAATTCGTTCACCGCGGGCACCCATGTCTCCGGCCGAGACATCAGCCCGTGCACGAAGACCACGGGGATTTTGTCAGGGTCGTAGCGGTGGAACTGATACAGGCCGGTGAAGGCGAACTTTTTGTCCGGACGGATCATCGCGACCACATCCAGGTTGCGGTTCTGGCCGCGGGAGAGAAGGTAGGCGAGCGGCGCGGAAAAATCCGCGGCTAACTTGGCGTTGCGTCCCGCGACCAACACGTCGTCATCCACACGGGTCCGGTAGAACACCAGTTGCGGAGCGCGGTCGTCCGTGCGCACCAGCGCGGTGACAGGTTCGCAGAAACCGGCCATCGGCGGCACGCCGGCTTGCCCCGCCAAAGCCGGGGACTTCGGGGCGAAATGGGCGACACACGGGAGCCCCGCGCCCTTTTGCACCGTGCGCACGCGGAGCTTGGTGATACGCACGTCGTCCGGGAAAATTCTCGTGGCGGTGCGCGGATCGATGGTGGTTTTGGTGTCGGAAGAAATGCCGAGTGTTTTGCCTTTGCCCAGCGGCAGCGGGGCGAAAGCGCGCCCAGCCATGAGCACGAGCAGCGAGCGCGTCGCCGCGACATTCACCGCATGGTCCGGCGTGTCCGGACGCGCGGAGGCCGAGAGACGCGCAGCGTCGAGCAAAGCGGTGGCGCGATCCGCCTCCGTAAGTTTCCCGTCCAACGCGCGGGCCAAGGATCCTGCGGCGGGCGAGCGGCCGTTCTGCTTGATCACCTGCATCGCCTCGCGGTTCACGGACGCGGCCGATTCTTTTTGGACTTTGACGCCGACGACCGAGCATCCGGCGAGGGAGAGAACGAGAGGAACAAGCAGCAGGGCAAAAAGACGTTTCATGGAATTTGGGCGGTGAGTGGGTTGAATCACAGTAGATAAGAATGCCCGCTGCAGCCGCAGAGGCAATTCTTTAGCCCGGAGATTCCATGCAAGGCATGCCGCCCGGAGGGCCTATACAGCCTGGCATCATCAAGAACGCCGGCGCACCGCCCGCTCAATCGTGGATCATCCGATAGAAGCGGTTCGGTGTGTCGAAATTCATGCGGATGTGTCTTTTGACGCCATCGTCTTCGACCTCATCCTCGATCTCCACCCAATCGATCAAGTTCGTGCTCGACTGCACTTTCCATCCGGGCAACTCGTTCGATGACGGCCACTGGAACTCGGAAACTCCGTTCGTCTCCGTCGCCAAAGCGCGTCCCGGCATGATGAGGGCGAAATGGGCGACGAGCGCATGATCCGGATTCGCCTTCACGCGGAACGTGTTCGAAATGCTCAGATTCGTGCCGTTTTCGGTCCAATTGACAAAGTGGTAACCTTTCGCCGGCGTGGCGCTCAGCGGGACCATGTCGCCGTCCTCGAACCACCCCCCGCCGCCGATTGTTCCGCCGGGCGCGGGATCGGGAGTCCCGGAGACATTGTAGGCTGGTGCAAATTTGGCCGTGAGGCTGCGGTTGCCGCTCACCGTGAAAGTGTAATTGGCCGATGAACTGACATTCGTCGTGCCGACGAGCCAGCGCTTGAAGATGTAGCGAGGATTGGCCACAGCCGAGACAGTGACGCTTGCTCCATTGCTGAACGCCCCGCCGCCGGACGTGGTGCCGCCGGCCGAAGGCGAAGACGCCGTGGCAACGGTCCATTGTTGTTCCGCGGGAACAACGTCGAAACTAGCCACGAGCGTGCGCGGCGCGGTGACGGTGAAGGAATACGAAACGTTGGTTGAGACGACATTGCCGTTCTCCGTCCAATGCCCGAAGACGTGGCCTTGGGACGCCGTGGCGGTGAGCGTGGCCGCGGCACCTTCGTCGAAAGTTCCCGCTCCGCTCACCGTGCCGCCATTGGTCGGTTGGGCCGAGGCAGCGATGGAATATTGCACGACAGTGGAAACAAAATGCGCCACCAGCGCGTGGCTGACATCCATTGTGACCATCTCGCTTGTATTCGTTCCGACAACGACTCCATTCTCGGTCCAGTTGACGAACGAATAGCCCTCGGCAGCCACGGCCGTCACGGTGGCCGGAACCCCGCTTTCGTAAGACCCGTCGCCGCTGGCTGTGCCACCTGAGGCCGGATCGCACATGGTGGAAAGCACGAAGGCGGGCGGAAGTTCTTGGCCCGCCGCAGCCACGCGCAAGACGTATTGCTTGGCGGCCACGGCGCCGGTCTGGTCTTCGGCCGTCACGCTGAATTGGTATTCGCCGCCGGCGGAGGGTGTGCCGCCGAGGACGCCCGTGGTGGTGTCTAGATTCATCCCCGGAGGAACGGTGCCGTCGACACTCGCAGTGAACGGCGTCGCGCCGGCCACCACCACCGTGCGCTCGGGATAAGGTGCGCCCATCTCGCCGTCCTGCACATGATCGATGAGGTCGACCTTTGCCTCGGCATCGACGGCGGCCATCTGCGCGCCGATAAAATTGCCGACGACTTCCAACTGGGAAAGGTCGGTCTCCACTCCGTTGACCGTTTTGGTGCCGACACCATGAACGTCATCCGCCGCCACGCTGTCAGCCATGGCTTCGCCGGTCTCCTCGTCTAACGGTCCGGTATAAGCAAAGAACTCGTAGCGCCGTGTCACGACTTCATCGCCGCCGGCAAGTTCTTCGGGCGCGCCTTCGAGGATGCCGTTCGCGCCGCCATCGGCTTTGTTGAAGTCCGTCTGCATCAATTGCCACTCGACTTCCACCTCGTCCGGTTCTCCGTTGCGCCAGTTGGGATCATCGGGATGCCCGGGGTCGTCCGACACCAAATCGCGTAGTTCGACTTTGTTGTTGTTGTGCGTGGTCGTGCGGATCTCCTTCATCCAGACCGCGTCACCGAATTGCTTCGGTGGAACCTCGGGCGGAGGAGGAGGTGGTTGTATCGCGGCAACCACTTGTGCGGGGGCATTTTGAGCCGGCGGATAGTAGGTGAAAACGGGCGTCGAAACCTGGACCGCGGGTCCCTTGATGAGATTGCCTTGCCCGTCGTCGACGAGCCAATTGTAGCGCACGGCAGTCGGAGGCATGCGGTAGCCGACACCGAAGTGCTCCCCGCCGAAGTTCAATGACGGGTTGGTGAACTGGTGTCCATCGGTCGGCGCGATCGTGGTGGTCGGCACCGCGGTGTAAGCCGCCCATGTGCCATCGGGCTTTTTGCCGCTGGACCAGCGGATGACGGTCTTGGGGTGGCCCGGCACGGAATGATCCTCGGTGATTTTGCAAGTGCCGTAGTGGTTCCAGTCGTACGTGTAGGTGATGTCGGCGGAGTTGATGTCCTCCAGTTCGATCTCGAAGCCGTGGCACTCGGATCCGGTGTCATTGACCACGTCGAAATTGTTAATGCTGCCGTAAGCCATGCTGGCGCGGGCCGAACGCGCGAAAGGACCGCAGAGAAGAAGAGAGAAAGCCAAACGCAGGAGTATGGCCGGCGCCGCAGACCGCAACGGCCGCCTTGATGGGGAGACGGGAGGGCAGATTTTCAAACGACTGTTTTAATAATCCAAGCGGGCGGCTTTGCCAAGGCAAAAAACTCCCGGATGCCTTGCCCGCCGTCGCGCGATGGGCAACCGGCTCAGATGCCTGCACGGCGCACGGGATAGATATCGCGTGATGCGCTGCCGCCGGAATCTTGATCCGGCCAACCGGGAGACTGCGTCCTCTGGTAGGCAAGCAGCGCAAGAAACGCGGCGACTCCGAGGACCAGCATCACGGCGATCGCGCGAAATCTTTTGAACCACGCGAAAGGATTGGGGTCGCCGCAGCGGGAACACCACTCCCACACCGCCTTGCGCGAACCGCATGTCTGACAACGAAGCATGATGTCAGCCCGCTTTGCCGCGCCCGGTCGGCACGGCGTTTCTGTCCGCTCTGTGTTTCATTTCGTTTGGCTTCTTGAAGTTGGATATCCAATCGCGCGCACAACTCGCCGTCGCCGCACTGCGCCAGACCGCCGAATGAGCCCACTCTTGAGGACATGTCTGCGGTCGTGCGCCATTGAAACGCGGCTTGTGCCCGCAAGACATGGGGACAAAAGCGCCCGGGAGTTGACCCCAGCCCCAAAGTTCCCCGACACGCTGTGCGCTCCGGAAATTTGTCCTGCCGACAGGGTCGCGCGCGCATATACTCAGGCTCATTTATGGCGTGCCGCATCCTCCGTCCAATACGCGCGGCGCTCGCCTTGCCACGGATGCGATGGTCGGGGCACCCGGCGCGGAAACTCCGGTCTGTTTTGCCCCTCGCCTTGCTTTGCCTCGCGGCATCCGCCCGCGGTGAAGTTCTCACTTGGTCCAAATGCGTGCTCGAGGCCGCGATGAACAATCCGGGCATCGCCGCCGCGGTGGGCGAGATCGAGCGGACCGATGCCGTCCGCAAAGGTGCCTACAGCACCTTGCTGCCGCAGGTAAGCCTGACCGGTGGGTTCGCCAGGGCGAAATCGGAGACGGCCGTATCGACCACGACGGGGACGGCCGAGGTGGTGACTTCGACGTTCGGCGACCAGGAATTCTGGTCGAACTACGCGGACACCTACACCGCGCAGTTGGAAGTGCAGCAGACACTCTTCGACGGTTTTGCCACGCGCGGGAATGTGGACAAAGCGCGCGCCGAGACGAGCGTGGCCGTGGCCAAGTTGCTCACGCAAAAAGCCGGGGCGAGTTACGAATTGAAGACGGCGTTCGCCCAACTGCTCTACGCGCAGGAGTTGATCACAATTCTCGGCGAGATCATCGACCAGCGCGAAAGGAACCTGCGCATGGTCGAGTTGAAATACGAAAACGGGCGCGAGAACAAAGGGGCGTTGCTCTTGAGCGAGGCGCAACTCAGCCAGGCACGCCTCGACCTCACCCAGGCGGGACGGCTGGTGCGCGTATCGCGCATCCAGCTGGCCACGGTGATGGGCCGCCCGGCCTACAGCGATTTCGAGGCGAAGGGCAAACTCGCGCCCGCCACGCCGGACAAAGACCCCGACTACCGCAAGCTCGCGCTGAAGACTCCGGCGACTTTCCAGCAAGCGGCCGCGACGGAAGCGGCCAAAGCTGGCATCACCATAGCGCAAAGCACCTTTTATCCGCAGATCAGCGCCTTCGCCAATGTGAGCAGCCAGGGCACGAGCGGCTTCGACGCGCCGGAGAGCTGGGCTGTCGGATTGAACGGAACATGGGATGTTTTCGACGGCACCAAAACCTATTTCAATGTGCGCGCCGCGCGGATCGCCCACGAGACCTCGCTCTCCACCTTGCGGCAAACCATGGATGACACGGCACGCACGCTCGCCGAGAATTACCGCAGCTATGCGGACGCGGTGGACCAGATCGGTGTCGGCGCGGAGCTTTACGCCGCCTCGTCCCTGCGCGCACAGATCGCCGAGGCGCAATACCGGAACGGGCTCGTTTCTTTCCAGGACTTCGACACCATCACCAACGACAAGATCAACCGACAAAAGCAGGACCTGCTGAACCGTCGCGATGCCGTGCTGGCCGAGGCCGCATGGGAGCAATCGCTCGGAGTGGGAGCCATACCATGAGAAAAATCACCTATCTGGCCCTCATCGCCGCGGCCGCGACGATCCTCTGGTCGTGGCAAGGCAAGCACACTCCGGACGCGCCGGAAGCGCAGGATGCCGCGCCGCCCTCCGAGGAAGCGGGAACCGTCGAGGTGAAACGCGGCGACATTCACGTCGAAGTGACGTCGAGCGCGACGATCACCCCGGAGAACAAACTGGAGATCAAACCGCCGATCGCCGGGCGCGCGGAGACCGTGCTGGTCGACATCGGGCAGGAAGTGAAGCGCGGCCAATCCTTGGCCATGATGAGTTCGTCGGAACGCGCGGCGCTCCTCGATGCCGCCCGCGCCAAAGGCCCGAAGGAAGTCGCCTTCTGGGAAGAAGTCTACAAGACGGCGCCGCTCGTCGCCCCGATCGACGGCGTGATCATTTCGCGCACGCTCGTGCCCGGACAGGTGGTCACCACGGGAGACGTCGCCTTCATCATGTCCGACCTGCTCATCGCCAAAGCCAACATGGACGAGACCGACTTGGCCAAGGTTTACATGGGACAGCGCGCCATGGTGACCCTCGACAGCTACCCCGAAAACAAGATCGAAGGCGAGGTGTCGAAGATCGCCTACAACAGCAACACGACCAACAACGTCACGACTTATCCCGTCGATGTGACCATGAAGACCATCCCGGAATTCGCCCGCAGCGGCATGACGGCAAACGTGGGGTTCGTGCAGGAGAGCAAAACGAACGTGTTGATCCTGCCCGTGGATGCGATCGGCCCCGACGGCACCGTGCAACTCGCGGCGCGGGACGGCACCGCCGGCGAACCGCAGAAGATCGTCACGGGATTGTCCGACGGCAAAAACGTCGAGATCCTGGAAGGGCTCGCCGAAGG
>JBEDBL010000037.1:0-18817 GCA_041177245.1 Verrucomicrobiota bacterium | reverse complement strand
GGGGGGGGGGGGTCGTGTGGGGATCGGCGTTTTTGGCGATGGTGTTGGCGCCTGGTTGGTTTTGGTGGCGCGCAAGTTTGGCAGCGCAACCCACCGCCGCGATGATCGCGCCTGCGGCAAGCGCCGACTTCCAAACGGACGAGAATGTTCCGCAGGAAATTCTGGGTGTGTTGCAACCGGACGAATACCGATACATTCGCACCTTGCAGAACGGAATCCCCGGCAAGGTGGCTGGGTACCATTTTTACTGGCGGCCGCGCCGCGGCAATGCGAACCAACTTTACCATCGACCGGATCGGTGCATGCCCGGCGCGGGTTGGCGGATCGACGGCAACGTCGAAAAACAAACCATCCGCCTCGGCAGCCGCGAGTTCCGCTTCAATGTGTTTCCGTTCCGGGGTCCCGCGGGTCCGGCATTGATGCTCTGGGGCTCGTTCCTAAATGGCGAACCGGTCGAGATTGAATTCAACAACGACGTCTACCTGAACACCGCAAATCTTGCGCAATTCATCAAAACCGGCACGCGCACTTACAGTTACGAGGTGGCAGCCATGATCATGCCTTACGAGGGGCAGCGCCCGGGCTTGGCCCAGATCGAATCGTTCGCGAACAAGATGTTCACTGCAGCAACTCCTTAGATTGCCCGGGATGTCCGTGAGTGTAGAAATTTTGAACGTGTCGGAAGCGGCAAAATACCGGAATTTTTTATCGGCGGAAGAAAGGGCGCGTTCCGCAAGCATTGTGCAGGAGACGGCCAAAGCGAGGTTCGAACTCGGCCGGGGACTTCGCCGCCGGATGCTGGCCGAAGCAAAGGGGGTCGATCCGGATGAGTTGCTTTTTGCGGAGGACCTCAACGGCAAGCCCTGCGTCGCGAATCCGGCCGGTTGGGATTTCAACCTCTCGCACGCGGGCGAATATGTTGCAGTGGTTGTCGGTGGCGGCTGTGTAGGAGTTGACATCGAGATGGTGCGTCCCGTGCGTGAGGCGGGGTCCATTGTGAAACGATATTTCCATCCCGACGAAGCTATGGCATGGCACACTGTGGCTCCAGGCCTCCGCGAGGAGGCTTTTTTTGTGCTTTGGTCGGCGCGTGAGGCGTCGATGAAATGCGCCGGATTGGGATTGGCCCGCGGACTATCCGTCACGCGTGTAGATCCAGCCATCCTGGCCGATCGGCAGGCTGCCGCGCGTGTCGGCGACACGCGAATGGACATACGGCGGCTTGACGCGCCGAATGGCTATGTCGCGGTGGTAGCGGAAACCGCGCGGTAGGCCTTCCGTCGAGAAAATATTCTCGGCACCAAGGCCGGAGGTATAACCGAAAGCGCCGGATGCCTCACCTTGAAGGATCGAAAACCAGAAACAAATAGACGCCGAACATGAGAAGGTGGACGGCGCCCTGCAGCATATTCGTGCGCCCCTGTCCGAAGGTGATCATGGAGACAGAGAGAACAACAAGGAGAAGGGTGATTTCAGCCGTTTCAAGACCGAGCATGACGTCGCGTCCGGTGAAAAGTCCGATGGCTAGTGCCGCAGGGATGGTGAGTCCGATGGTTGCGAGGACGGATCCTAGGAGGATGTTGACGGAGCGTTGGAGTTGGTTGCTCAGCGCGGATCGGATGGCGGAGAGGCCTTCGGGTGCGAGAATGAGAGCGGCCACGATCAGTCCTCCCACGTTGGCCGACAAGCCGCTGCGTTCGGTGGTGAAATCGAGCACACCAGCAAGTTTTTTGGCCAAAACGACCACGGGAACGATGTAGGCGAGGAGCAGCAGTGTATGAAGCCAACTGGGGTGAATGCTTTCGGGGTGTGTCTGAGGCCCCGTTTTCCCCTCGGGAGAGTGCGTGAAGAATCCGCGGTAGCGGTTGGTCTGCACGAGAAGGAACACGGCATAGATAGCGACCGAAAGGACAACAAGACCGATGGCATGACCGCGTGAGAAAACCCCCTCCGGTCCGGACCTGGTGAAATCCGGAAGAACTAGGCCGATTACGGAAAGCGGCAGGATCAAAGAAAGATAAGATGATGCTCCTTGGAGATTGAAGGACTGTTCGTGAAACTTGAATCCGCCGAGGAGAAGGCATGATCCGGCGAGCGCGGTGAGAACGATCATGATGACGGAATACATCGTGTCCCTCGCGAGGGTGGGTTGATCACCCTGCACCATAAGCGCTCCGATCATGAGGACTTCAAGACTGATGACGGAAAAGGTGAGGATCATTGTTCCGAAAGGTTCCCCGAAGCGCTCGGCGAGAACGTCCGCGTGGCGCACCACCGCAAAGGCGGCGAGCAAAATGGCAACAGCAATCCAAGCCAGTTGGCCGGCTGCTATGGGCAGCGAAGCCAAGCTGTCCACCCAAGCGGTGCCCTTGAATGACCACACAACGGCGGAGGCCCAAACGGCCAAAAGCGGCCACTCTTCGCGCCAAAAGGGTTTAGAGGACCTCATGGCGCGGCACTAAATAGTAGAAATCACCCCGAGGGAAGGGGAATCGCCGTGGAATGTGGTTGCCTGCCGCCGACTTCGGGGATTTTCTGAATTCAGGATCTTTGGGTGATCCTCGCATGGCAACTCAATCCGCTATTGTCATCGGCGCCGGCGCAGCGGGGCTAGCCGCGGCGGAACGTCTGGTCTCTGCGGGCGTGGAGACGACAGTCTTGGAAGCCTCGGATCGCGCCGGCGGACGCGTGAGGCACCTCGAGGGATTTGCCGATTTTCACATCGAGCTCGGCGCGGAAGAGGTGCACGGGTTGGAGAACTGCCTGATCCCGCTCGTCAAGGAGTCGGGCGCGGAACTGGTGCGGCACGAGACGGCGCACGATTACATCCGCTACGACGGCAAACTGGTGTCGCTCGAGACAGCGCGCGCCGGGGACGATTTGCGGGAAGCTTTCGAGTTCGTCGACAATATCAGCCGTTACGAAGCACCGGCGTGGACGGTCGAACGGTGCATCGTCGCGCGGCACATGCCCGGTCACGCATGGCACTATCTTGATTCACGGCTTGGTGTGGAGCATGGCACGACGCTAGACCGCCTCGGGATGCGCGGATTTGCCGGATACGAACGCAATTGGCAACTGCGCGAAGAGAACTACACCGTGCGACAACCGTATGTGCAGTTGCTCGAGCCTCTGCTCAGGCGCGTGTGCGACCGGATCCGTTTCGGCGCGATTGCAGTGCAAATCGAGTGGGGAGGGACCCAAGCGCTGGTGCGGTTGGGCGGCGGCGAAGATTTGCGGGCGGATGCCGTGGTTTTCACCGGTTCGGTTGCCGTGCTACGGGAAGCGTTGACGGACTTTTCGCCGGCTCTGCCACAAGAAAAGCACGAAGCCATCATGAACATCGGCATGGATGGAGGCATGAAGATCATCATGAAGTTCAAACGTCCTTTTTGGCCGGACGACATGTATTTTCTGCACTCCGACACGTTTTTGCCGCAGTTCTGGACACCGGGCAAAGGGCGCGGAGGCAGGGCGCATATCCTCACGGCGTTCGTCAGTGGAACGCGCGCGGACTTTCTGCGCCATTTGGAAGTCGATCTGGTCGAGTTCGCGCTGGGCGAGCTGGACCGTATTTTCGGCGGGCGCGTGGCATCGGAAAGTTTCGAAGAAGCCCACGTGGCCGATTGGACGACGGAACCGTTTGTGCGGGGACTGTACAGTTTTCCCCTGGCCCAGACGGAGCCGCGCCACCGACAGGCTCTAGCCGCACCCCTCGGGGGCAGGCTTTATTTCGCGGGCGAGGCGACCGACCTCGACGGGCACAGCGGCACGGTGCACGGGGCGATCGCCAGTGGCCGCCGGGCGGCGGAAGAAGTGCTGAATAGGGGCGGGAACTTGAGATGATCTTGCGTCACGTAGAACGCGCGTTGCGGACAGACACAGCTGCGACAAAACTTAAATCGCGATATTGCGCCGTCGCCACGCGCCGCGCTGTCGTTACAGTTGCAAAACCGTCGCGCTGACGATATCGGGATCGGCTTGGAGTTCAGAGAGGACTTTTTCGTCCGGAGCTGAGTCGAGGTTCAAGATGGTGAGGGCGGTTCCGCCCGCCTGGTCGCGTCCGAGCGACATGCTGGCGATGTTGACGTTGTGTTTGCCGAGAAGGGTGCCGACATGCCCGACCATTCCGGGCCGGTCTTTGTTCTCGAGGACGAGAAGGACTCCATCGGGTTGGGCCTCGATGTGGCGCCCGTTGACCAGAACGACGCGCGGTTTGTTGCCGAAGAACGTTCCGGCCACGGAGGCTTTTGCGTTTCCGTCTTCGGCGGTGACTTTGATCAGGTCGGTGAATTCGCCGTTGTCGCTGACTTTCGATTCGACGACTTGGAGTCCGAGATTGTGAGCGAGGCCGGGTGCGTTGATCTCGTTGACTTCGTCGCCGCTGATGTGGGTGAGAAATCCCTTGAGGATGGAGCGCGTGACCGGTGTGGTCTCGATGTCCCGGGCCTTCCCGCTGAACTCGACTCGGAGCGACCCGCAGCGCTTCGGCGCGAGTTGGGCCAAGAAGCGCCCGAGGCTTTCGCCAAGGCGCAGGTAGGGTCCGAGAACGGCGAGTGTTTTGGCGTCGACGCTCGGGGCATTGACCGCGTTGTTGATTGTGCCGTCGAGCAGGACTGCGCGGATAGCGTGGGCTATCTCGATGCCAACGCTTTCCTGCGCTTCCGCGGTTGAGGCTCCGAGGTGAGGAGTGAAAACAAGATTGGGTGCCGAGCGGAGCGGGGAATCGGCGGGCGGTGGTTCCGTTTCGAACACGTCAAGGGCAGCGCCGGCGAGATGTCCCGAGGAGAGTTCCGCGGCGAGGGCTGACTCATCGACGAGTCCCCCGCGCGCGCAGTTCACGATGCGGGCGCCTTTTTTCATGCTCTTGAGACGTTTGGCGTCGAGCATGTGCCGCGTCTGCTCGGTCAGCGGCATGTGCATGGTGATGAAGTCCGCTTGGGGGACGGCTTCGTCGAGGGTCTCGACGAGTTCCACCTGGAGAGTCCGGGCGCGCGCTTCCGACAAATACGGATCGTAGGCGAGGACGCGCATGCCGAAGGCCAGGGCGCGCTTGGCTACTTCCGCACCGATGCGGCCCATGCCGAGAATGACCAGGGTTTTGCCGTGGAGTTCGGTGCCCTCGAAACTTTTGCGGTCCCACTTGCCGGATTTGACGCTGGCGTCCGCCATGGGAATTTTTCGCGCGACGGAAACGAGCAGGGAAAAGGCGTGCTCGGCGGTCGAGACGGTATTTCCTCCGGGTGTATTCATGACCACGATGCCGCGCTGCGTAGCGGCGTCGACGTCGACGTTGTCCACACCGACGCCGGCACGCCCGATGGCCTTGAGGTTCTTGGCTGCGGCAATCACATCAGGCCCGACCTTGGTCTGGCTGCGGACAACGAGCGCGGAATACTCCGGAATGAGCTTCAGGAGCTCCTCATGCGGCAGACCCGGCTTGAAAGTAACGTCGAGGTGACCGCCTTCGGCGAGAGCGTCGACCCCGCGTTGGGAGATGGGGTCGGAGATGAGGACTTTGGGTTTGGCCATGGAAAGGGGAAGAATAGCGGCCGAAGGTCCCGGCGTCACGCTCACAATGGCATCGTTTGGTAGTCCGAACAGAGATAAACACGCAGAATGCGCCCGTCCTTCGCGGTGATTTCCTGGAGCAACTGGACGGCGGTGAACGCCGCGGTGATCGCTTGGGGCAGATCATCGGCTGTTTGGGTTGTGATGTAGAGAGCTGTGCGACCGATGAACTGGTTCGCGCCATCCTGCTCGGTGAAGGGATCGAGCCCTGCTGGCGATCCCAGGGACTCCGCTTCAACGAATTGATCGTAGCGAGGCCAGAGATCGAACTGGCTGCGGGCAGCCGCGGACTCCAAGGTGTAGACGGGAGGATGCCCGGGCGAAGCTGCGGCGCCATCGGGCAGGGCCAAGGCCAGTGCGGCGGCGATCGGGGCATTCTCCGCAATAAGCATGGGTTCGGCGTCGGATGGCTCCGTTTGTCCGGCCCGCAGGCCATCGATAGTCCGTCCGACTTGTGCATCGATGAATGCAGCCGTTTGCGGACGCGGCAATGTTAACGCACACCAAAAAGCGGCAGTGACAAAGACAACCGAGGCAGCCGTGCGCGTGGAAAATCCCGAGAAGCGGACGGGCAACCACGCTGTGAGGGGAAGTGCAAGCGACACGGCCATGAGCCCGGCGGCTTCAGTTGGAAGGCCGCGCAGTGCGGCATAGACCGCGGCGAGAAGCGCGGCCGCAGCAGGCAAGAAAACGAATTTGATCTTCGGCGAGACCCCAAGGCGAGGAACCGAAAAAAAGGCTGCCGTGCCAAGCATGACGAGCACCAGCGGCGAGAGTGCAGTAGCTGCGAAAACCAATGACGGTCCGAGCTTGGCGAAATCAAGCGTAAGCGAGGTTCTCCAAGTCCCGCCGATAAAGTGGATCCATCCGTGCCTGCTGTTCCACTGCAGGAGGAGAAGGCAGACAGCAACAGGCGGGACCCAGGCGACCCAGAATCCCGGCAAAGCCAACCTTCGTCGCCAGCGGTGGGAAACGAGCAAGACCAAAGCGATGACCGGCACGAGAAACCATGCGGTATAAGAAAAAAGAAGCGCAACGCCGGCGCACGTTCCAGCGCACGCCCACCAAGCAGCGGAGTTTTTCTCCAGTGCATGCCATGCGCACAGCGCCGTACCCAGAGAGGCTGCGGCCAACGGCATGGCACAGGACGCATGCAGGGAGGCCTGGTTGAAGACGGGCAGCAGGTTCAATAAAACTGCCAGAGCCAAGCCTTCGCGCTTCCCGATCAGGGCGGATACGAGAAAATAGGTGGCGACCGAAGCGAGGGCGGCAAGAACGGGCCAGAAGAACACGGCCCCGAATCCCCCAGTTCCCGCGGCGGAAATCCCCAGTGCAACCAGCCAAGGAGTTCCGCCCGGGCCATCGAAATAAGCGAAGGACGGAACAAATCCGCACAAGGCGAGATACGACTCTTCCGCCGAAAGCGGCCGTGCAAAATTCCACCACCAGCGCAGACCGGTGAGTGCGGCCAAAACAAAGGCGAGGATCCGTCCTTGGCTCATGCGGCGCGGGCGATCAATTCGGGGTGGTTTGCGGCCAATGCCGGGACAGCGCGTGGCGCGAATCTGCGCCAGACGATGCTATAAACGCGGATCAAAGCGAGGGTCAGTGGCACGACGATCAAAGCGGTCAGGATCACGTCTGAAGGCCAGTGCGAGCCCGTCATGACGCGTGAGAGGGCAACGAGTGCGGCGACGAGGAAAAACCACGCACCTCTCGGCCGGTAAAAAACAGCAAGGATCGTTGCGAAGCAAAACATGTTTGCTGTGTGGCCGGAGGGAAAGGAACGTCCGGCCTTCGGCGGTCCCTTGATTTTCGCCGGTCGCACTCGAACCGGTTCAGCAGGTGCAAGTATCTCGGGTTGGACCGGGGCGAGGCTGATCATCCGCGCTTGAGGCAGGACATCGGTGGGCCGAGGGCGCCCGAAAGCATCCTTGAGAGGCTTTACGAACAGGCTTTCGATCAAGGCCACTGAGAGCAGCAGGCACACGACCATGGCGCGGGCGCGGAAACCTCCGCACCAGAGCACCAGCAAAACCGCCAAGACCATCATGGGTAACCAGAAGCCGAGGCTCGAAAAGACAGCCATCAGCTTGTCCAAACACGGCATGCCCCGATCGGCATTGAGGTAAAGAAAGAGACTTTGGTCGAGCGAAGACGCCATGTGTGATAATGTCGGGGGAACATGGCGACGAGACAAGGATGGACGCTGGTTGTGGTGGCTGCGGTGTGGCTTGCCGGGCATTTGGTCCGGGCCCAAGAACCGGACCCGCAGGATTTGCTACGCGAGGCTCGCATGGCTTCGACCAACAAAGAAGCGGCGGTGAGGGGGCAGTTGCGCGCCGGAAAAGCAACCACGCCGTTCATCCTGACGGTGAGTTTCGGAAAACTTCACTTTGATTTCGACAATCCGCCGCGGGTCATTGAAGTGCGTCTGGATGACGAATCCTCTGGAGTATTCGACGGCAACGGACGCGCGCTGAAGAAGGGAATGCAGGAACCCGTGGCCGAGGGTGTACCCGTCACGGCTGAAGACCTGTCCCTTGGGTTTCTCTACTGGCCCGATGCGCGTTTGATGGGCAAAGAAGGCGTGCGGACCCGCTCCGCCTGGAAAATCGAGCTGCGGCCGGGTAAGCGCGGGTCGGAGTTTGCGGTGGTGCGTGTGTGGCTCGACGAATCCAGCGGCGCGCTGCTGCGGATCGAGGGCTACGACTGGCAGGGAAAGTTGCTCCGGCGTTTCGAGGTTGTTTCAGGCCAGCGGATCGACGGGCAATGGATGCTGAAGCAGATGCGCATCGAGAAATTCGGCCCGGAGAGCAGTTCCCGACCTTCGGCGCGGTCTTACTTGGAGATCCTCGGCAAATCCGAAGCGTGAGGGCCGCAATTTGGGATTTCCTAGCGGGCGAGGATTGCGGAAAGTCCCCTTTGTGACCCCCGAAGTGCAACCCACCCCTTGGCAGCGCAAAATGTGGTTCGCCGCGCTGACCGCGCTTTCGTTGGCGGTCCTCGTGGGGTTGATTTTTTACGCGGGACGTTTGGTGGTGTCTGCTCTCGCCTTCCTGCAACCGCTGCTCATCCCGATTGTGGTTGCGGTGATTCTCGCCTACCTGCTCGAACCGGTGGTGGCCAAGTTCTGCGCGCTGGGCATGAGCAGGCTCTGGGCGGTGTTGCTTTTGCTAGCCCTGCTTCTCGCCGGAGCCGCGAGTATCGTGCTCTGGGTCGCGCCGTCCATTTCCCACCAAGCTGTGGAAGTAGGCAGTTCGCTGCCCGAATACACCGCGCGCGGCGAGAAGTTGCTGCTTTCCGGCCTCGACTGGATGCGCGGGCTGCAAAGAAGTTTCGAGCCGAATGCATCAGTCGAAGCGGAGCGCAGCATCCGGGACGAGGTTTGGGTGATGGCCGGCGGTTACATCCAGCGCCTTGTGGATTGGTTCCAGGCGAGTCTGCCCGATTTTATCGGCACGGCGGGCCGCTTTTTGCAGCAGAGTCTCGGCGGTTTTCTCGGAGTGGCTGGCGTGGCCGTTAGTTTGCTCCTCGTTCCCCTTTTCCTGTTCTTCTTCCTCAAGGACGCCGACAGCCTTGCGCAGGATTGGAGAAAATACATCCCGTTGCCCGACTCGCCCTTGAAGGACGAGGTCGCCTCTCTTTTCGAAGAGATCAACAGCTATTTGGTCCGCTACTTCCGCGGCCAGTTTCTGGTCAGCATCATCGACGGAGCGATGATCGGAACGGCACTGCTTTTCATGGGATTGAACTTTGCCCTGCTCATCGGTCTGGCGGTGGCGATCCTCGCGCTGATCCCTTATCTCGGAATGCTGCTGTGCTGGATACCCGCGGTGCTGATCGCGGCGGCGCAATTCGGGGATTGGACGCACCCGCTGATCGTAACGGTGATTTTTCTCGGCATGAACAATCTCGAAGGATTTTTCATTTCACCGCGCATCGTGGGCGATTCGGTCAGTCTGAGTCCGTTCACTGTGATCCTCTCGGTCCTCGTTTGGAGTCTTGTTCTCGGCGGGTTGCTCGGCGCACTTTTGGCCGTGCCGTTGACTGCGACAATCAAGGTGTTGCTCCAGCGTTACGTCTGGCACAAGCGGCTCTGAGATTTCGTGCCGGACACGCGGTCAAGCAGGTCATCCCAGTGCTCGCGGCCGCGAAGAATCTCGATCTCCACGCGCAGGTAGAGCATCGGCACGGACGGATTTTCGATATCGGGGAAGCGGACGGCATCTTTTTCGGTGGTCACAAGAGCGTCGAGCGAGCGCCGATCGCACCATTCGAGAAAGCGGTAGATTTCTTTTTTGGTGAAGCGGTGGTGGTCGGCGAAGGCCTTCGTTATTTCGACTTTGGCCCCGAGACGACGGACGGCCTCCTCGAAACTTTCGGGTCGAGCGATCCCGCTCATGGCGCCGACGTGGCGGCCTTTAAGATGATCGAGCGGAAACTTTTCACCCGTGCGGATGTCCTGCCAATGGCGCGGGGCGTGGTCGCACTCCATGATCGCCGCCGTGGGATTCAGTTTGCGCAGCCGCGCCAGCAGCGCCTTGTCCGGTTCCGGTCCACTTTTTGTGACGATGATGAAGGATGCGCGGCGCAAGTTGGCGGGCGGTTCGCGCAACGTGCCGCGGGGCAGGAGGCGCTCGTTGCCGAATGGTGATTGGCTGTCGACCAGCACCACGTCCATGCGATGGCGCAGGCGTTGGTATTGCAAGCCGTCATCGAGGAGCAGGACGTCGCTGTCGAAGTGCCGCAAGGCGTGGAGTCCGCTTTTGACGCGGTCCTTGTCGACAAGCACGCAGATGCCGGGAAGATTCTTGGCCAGCATGTGCGGTTCGTCCCCGGCGCGGCGAGAGTCGAGGAGGACGCGGCTGCCATCGGACACGATGCGCGGTGGAAACAGGTCGAGGTGCTTGAAGATCCGGTTTTTCAAGCGCTGCATGAATGGACGAGGAACGCTCTTGTAACCGCGGCTGAGGATCGCGACACGCCGTCCGCGTTCATTCAATTCGCGCGCGAGCATTTCCGCGACGGGTGTCTTGCCTGTTCCGCCGACCGTCAGGTTGCCGATACTGACCACGGGGCAGCCGATTTCCTCGGGACGGAAAATCCTCTTACGGTAAAGAGCGAGACGGGTTTGCACCGCGCGCTCATAGGCGAGGGCTAAAATGCCAAGGACGAATTTGAGGGCATTGGCGCGGCCGCCCTCCTTGCGCTCGAGAATGACATCGACCGCGTAGCGTTCGAACCGCTCGAGGACAACGCGCATCAGCCGATGGCCTTCACGCCCTCGTTGTCGGGGCCGAGAACAAACGTTCGCGCCGAGGGCAGGACCGCCTGCATGGCGGCAGCCACGCGCTCAGGGGAAGCGAGGGCGACGCAGCATACGGAAGATCCCGAGCCGCTGAGGTAGCCGCCGAGGGCGCCGGCACCAACCCCTGCTTCGACGGCGGGCCTCAGGTGGGGGTTGACGCTTTGGCGGTAGGGCTCGTGCAGCCAGTCGCGCATCGAACCCCGCAGGAGGCTGTACTCGCGCGAGGCAAAAGCTGCCGTGACAAGAACGGCGTGCCCCAAGGAGCGCACGGCATCGCGGCGCTTGATCTCTTCGGGAAGGATGCCTCTGGAAGCGTCCGTTTCAATTTCGTGCTCCGGGACGAGAAGGACAAAACGGACTTCGGGCGAGATGTCGCAGCGAAAGCACGTCCCGTCGGCCCGGGCGGCGGCAAACCCCCCGAAAGCCGCAGGTGCGGCATTGTCTGGATGCCCCTCCAATTCCGCGCACAGCCGGTAAAGCGTCGTAGGGTCAAGCGGGCGGTCGTCGAGTTCGTTAAGACCGTGCAAAATGCCCAATCGCACGGCAACGCTGCTACCGAGTCCTCGCGAGCGCGGAATATCGCCCTCAATCGACCATTGGAAATCGAACCCGGATTGTCCGGAATGCCGGAAATAAGCGGCTGCCGCTTCGAGGACCATGGGGTCCGTTGCGGTCGTGCCGCCACGGGTGACCGACACGCGATTGTGCAAATCGAGAGCGACGCCTAGGCAATCAAACCCCGGGCCGAGGTTGGCACTTGTGGCCGGAATGCGGATGGTCACCTTGTCCATGGACGCTGCGAAGTTTGCCGCAAAAAGCACCGGCGTGCATCAGAATTCCCAGAGTTTGCTTGCCGTATGCAGGCTCCCGCGGCGAAAAAGGACGGCTTATGTCATTTTTCAACGAAGTTTTGTCTCTCGCCGCGCGGGATGCCCGCGGACTCGCCATCGATGCTATCGCTGCCTGCAAATCGGGGCACCTTGGACTGCCGCTCGGCTGCGCGGAAATCGGCGCCGCTCTTTTCGGTGTCGCCCTGCGCTACAACCCGAAGGAACCCCGCTGGCTCAACCGCGACCGCTTCGTCCTTTCAGCGGGGCACGGCAGCATGTTCCTCTACGGCTGGCTGCATCTGGCCGGCTACGACGTGCCTCTCGAGCACGTTAAAAACTTCCGCCAGCTCCACAGCATCACGCCGGGGCATCCGGAGTTCGCCGAGACGCCTGGGGTCGAGTGCACCACCGGCCCTCTGGGCCAAGGAGTTGCCAATGCAGTCGGTCTGGCGGTTTCCGGCATGATGAGCGCGGCGCGTTTCAATACCGCGGAGCACGTGATCTTCGACCACAACGTCGTCTGTCTGGCCGGGGACGGCTGCTTGCAAGAAGGGGTGGCCAGCGAAGCCTGCGCCCTCGCGGGACACCTCCAGTTGGACAATCTCATCCTCATTTACGACGCCAACCAGGTGACGCTCGACGCCATGGCGCTTTTCACGCAGAGCGAGGACACTGGCGCGCGTTTCCGGTCTTACGGCTGGGCGGTGCAGGAGGTCGACGGCCAAAACATGGATGAATTCCTGCGAGCGTATGCTGCAGCGAAAGCCAGCCGCGGCAAACCGCAGTTGATCATCGCCAAGACGCTCATCGGGAAGGGAATCCCGGAAGTTGCGGGTACAAGCAAGGCGCACGGGGAGGGTGGGGCTGCTTTCGCCGCTGCTGCGCGCAAGGGACTGGGATTGCCCGAGGAAAAATTTTTCGTTTCTCCCGAAGTGAAAGAATATTTCACCCGTCACACCCGCGAATTGCAGGCCGCTTTTGCCGAGTGGGAGGGACGTTATGCCGCTTGGAAAGCAGCCAACCGCGACTTGGCTGCGGAGTTGGAGAATGCGGTGGCGAAAAAGACGCCGGAACTTCTCAAGTGCATTCCGGATTACCCCGGAGATGGTCCGGACGTGGCTACCCGCAAAGCAGGCAGTGAAGTGTTGCAGCATGTCGCCAAGGCTATGCCTTTGGTTATCAGCGGCAGCGCCGATCTCCACGGATCCACCCTGAACTACATCAAGGACGGCGGCGATTTCGATGCGCGCAACCACGCAGGCCGCAATATCCGCTTCGGTATCCGAGAGCACGGCATGGCGGGGATATTGAACGGCATTGCCTACGACGGAATCTTTCGCGCGAGCGGCGCGACTTTTCTTGTGTTCTCGGACTATGCGCGTCCGTCGATCCGCATCGCCGCGCTGTCTCATCTGCCGGTGGTTTACATCTTCACGCACGATTCGGTGGGTGTCGGCGAAGATGGCCCCACGCACCAACCGGTGGAAGCGGTTGCCGCTCTGCGCGCCATTCCCAACCTCGACGTGATTCGTCCAGCCAACCCTGCGGAAACAGCGGGAGCCTTCGCTGCGGCCTTCGAGCGGATGGACGGTCCGACGCTTCTTGCGCTTAGCCGTCAAAATCTGCCGAGCTTGCGCCAGATTCCGGAGTCGCTGGCGCGCGAGGGGGTGTTCCTCGGTGCGTATGTTGCGCTTAAGGAGACGAAGAAACTCGAACTCATCCTCATTGCGACCGGTAGCGAGTTGCAGTGCGCGATGGAGGCAGCCGGAAAGCTGGGGGACAGCGTGCGGGTGGTTTCCATGCCTTGCGTGGAGCGGTTCAAGCGCCAACCGCTGGCCTACCGCGAGGAGGTTTTGCCTTCGTCATGCGAGAAGCGCATCTCGATCGAGGCTGGTGTCACCCAGCCTTGGTTCGAATTCGTGGGCATGCACGGACGCGCTATCGGGATCGATCGGTTCGGTCTGAGCGCGCCCGGTGGTGTTGTGTTGAAGGAACTCGGCGTCAGCACCGAAGCGATCATCGACGCAGCCCGCTCTCTGGGCGTCTCCTGAGAATGCGGTTCGTTGCGGCGATGAGCATACTGGCCGCCGTGACGACGGGAGTCGCGGGAGCGTCCGATCGGGGAGAATTCGTCCCGCGGTGGGCGAAGCACGCCGTCTGGTATCAGATTTTTCCCGAACGCTTCCGCAATGGCGACCCGGGAAACGATCCGGAGAAGAAAGATATCCAAGACGCTTTCCCGTTCGAGCCCGATGCTTCATGGCAGATTCATCCGTGGACGTCGGACTGGTACAAGCGGCAACCTTGGGAGAAGTCGGACCGCTGGCCTTTTCATGACTTGATCCAGCGCCGGCGCTACGGGGGAGACCTCCAGGGGATTATCGACAAACTCGATTACCTGCAGGATCTAGGCATCAACGCCATCTACCTCAACCCCGTCTTCGACTCCCCGTCATCGCACAAATACGACGGGCTGAGTTACCACCACATCGACCCCAACCTCGGCCCTGATCCCGAAGGGGACCGGAAACTCATGGCGCGCGAGAATCCCGGCACCCCCTCGACTTGGGTCTGGACCCGCGCGGACAAAATGGCGCTGGATTTGATCAAGCAGTGCCACGCGCGCGGGATACGCGTGATCTTCGACGGAGTGTTCAACCACATGGGCTGGACCAGCTGGCCTTTCAAGGACGTGGTGGAAAAGCAACAGGACTCGGCCTATGCCGACTGGTTCTCCATCAAGTCGTGGCGGAACGACAAAGCCGGGACGGAGTTCGACTACCATGGTTGGTTCGGGCACAAAACGCTGCCGGAATTCCGTGAGGACGAGGATGGTATCGTGGCTGGTCCCCGCGAATACATCTTCGCCTCAACGAAACGGTGGATGGATCCGAACGGGGACGGCAATCCCTCCGATGGCATCGACGGCTGGCGTCTCGATGTGGCCTTCTGCGTGTCCCATCCGTTCTGGAAAAAGTGGCGCAAGCTGGTGAAGGCGATCAAACCGGAGGCCTACGTCACAGCCGAGCTAATCGACCCGGTGCCTGCCTTGAAGCCCTACCTTGAGGGCGACGAGTTCGATGCGGTCATGAACTACAATTTCGCCTTCATTTGTTCGGACTATTTTGCGGACGAGAAAAACCGCATCGCAACGAGTGATTTCGACCGGCGCTTGCGCGAACTGCGGGAGGCGTTCCCTCCGGGAGTCGCCGAGGTGCAGCAGAATCTATTCGGAAGCCATGACACCGACCGCATCGGTTCGCACATTGTGAACCGCGACAACGAGGAGTCGAGGGACTGGCAAGCCTACTTTGGTTTCTCCAAGGTCGAGAACGGCAAATACGATCCGCGCAAACCGACGGAAGAAGAGTTGAAAGCGCAGAAGTTGTTCACCGTGCTGCAAATGACCTACGTCGGGGCCCCGATGATCTATTACGGCGACGAAGCTGGCATGTGGGGGGCGAACGATCCAGATTGCCGGAAGCCGATGGTATGGGACGACTTGGATTACGAGGATGAGGTCACTTTGCCCGACGGGAGCAAGAAAGCGGTTCCCGACAAAGTAGCCGTGAATCGCGACTTGTTGGCCCACTACAAAATGCTCATTGCGTTGCGGCACGAGTTGCCGGCCTTGCGGACGGGAAGTTTCGAGACGGTATCGGCCGACGACGCGAGGCAGATCTACGCTTTCGAGCGAGGGCAGGATGACCAAAAGGTCATCGTCGTGCTCAACAATTCCGGCGAAGGACAGGAGCTGGTGCTTCCGCGTGACGGCAAGTGGACCGATAGACTCTCGGGAAGCGAATTCTCGGCGAGAGAAGGGAAGAAGCTGAAGCTCTCATTGCCGGCGAAAGGCGCAGCAATCCTCGTCCGCCCCTAAAAAAAGAAGGGGATGCCCTGCGCGGCAAAAGCGGCTTTTTCCTCGGAGAGAAATCGTTCGGAAAGTTTGTTGAAACCGCCTTCTGCGCGGTATTTGGCAAGGAACGCGTTCACCGCGGCGAGCAGTTGGCCGTCTTCTTGCCGCAGAGCGACAGCCCAAGATTCGGTCTGGAGCGGGGCGAGCAGGGCACGTGTTGTACCCGCATTCCGCTTGGCATTCTGAAAAACCGACATCTGGTCGTAGATGAAAGCGGCAGCCTTGCCTTGCGCCACTTCCACAACGCAGGAGCTTTCCTTGTCCAAGGTGAGCAGCCGCGCGTTTTTCAAATGCTTCCGGGAAAAAACCTCGCCGGTGGTTCCCTGCCGGACAACAACCGTGTTGCCCGGCTTGTCGAGATCGGTCAGTCCATTGGCGGCCGACCCCTTGGGGATCAAAGCGCCGAGACCTGTTGTCAGGTAGGGATCGGAAAAAGCCGCGGCTTTGGCCCGCTCCGGAGTGGCGGTCATCGACGAAATAATGAGGTCGATCTTGCCTGTCTTCAGCGCAGGGATCAGGCCGGTGAACGGCATGTTTTCAATTTTGAGCGGACGCCCGAGTTCGGCAGCAAGGGCTCGTGCCATCTCGACGCTCACGCCTTCGGGTTGTCCGTCCGGCCCGATGGTTTCGAAAGGCGGATAAGACAACTCCATGCCGACGCGGAGCGGTTCAGCGGCATGCGTCGACAGGGCGAGGATGGAAAAGAGGGCGATGATCGGTCTCATGGGCGGAATTCTGCTGGCCTGCGCACAGGCTCTGTTGGCAGATTGACGGCCTATGCTCAAGGAATTCAAAACATTTATCGCCAAAGGCAACGCCATCGACCTCGCTGTCGGCGTGGTTATCGGTGCCGCATTCGGAAAAATCGTCAGTTCGCTGGTCGATGATTTGATCATGCCGATCATCAGCCTGCCTCTCGGAAAAGTCGATTTCAGCCAGTATTACCTCAGCCTTGACGGCAAAAGCTACGCGACGCTCGCCGCAGCCAAGGACGCGGGCGCAGCAACGTTGAACTACGGGAATTTCGCCACCATCGTCATCCAGTTCATCATCATCGCATGGGCGATATTCCTTCTGGTCAAGGGGATCAACACCTTGAAGCGCGAGGAGGCGGCCAAACCTGCAGCGCCGGAACCGACAGCCGAAGAGAAACTGCTCGCCGAAATCCGCGATCTTCTCAGGGAGCGCGCCTAAACCGCAGAGGCAAAGCCTCGGACAAACAGCGTTTCGTCCTCGCGGGCGGCAACGACCTCGATGTCCCGGAAGGAATCGAGGGCGGCCCGCACAACGGACACGGCGAGGTCTGGTTCGTTGCAGTCGCGGCTGAGGTGTCCGAGCACAACCCATCGCAGGGCATCGGTCGCGGCGCGCGCTGCGAGATCGGCGGCACTCTTGTTCGAGAGGTGTCCGTGTGGCGACTTGATGCGCTGCTTGATGGAAAAGGGACGCTTGGTGTCGCGATGCAGCAATTCCTCGTCATGGTTGGCCTCGATGAAGAGGCAGTTCACTCCTGTGACGTGGTGCACCACGGAGTGACTTACGTGCCCGAGATCCGTGATGACGGCAAGCGAGGCCCCGGCCGCCCGGATGGTGAATCCCACCGGATCGACGGCATCATGCGGCACCGAAAACGCCGTAATTTCTAGCGCTCCGATCGAGAACTTGCTTCCTGAAGAAAAAATATGCCAGCGCGCAGTCGCATTCCTGGGATCTTGGGAACGCACTTCTTCGGCGGTGAGGCGTGTGGCGTAGACCGGGCATGCCAGCTTGCTCGACAATCCGGGCAGACCGCCCGCGTGATCGCCGTGCTCGTGGGTCAGGAGAATTCCCGAAATGTCGGACAGGCAGACTCCGGCAGCATCAAGGCGCGCGAGGGTTTTGCGCGGACCGAGTCCGGCGTCGATCATCAGTGTGGTGTCATCCGCCCGCAAAATGGCGGCGTTCCCGCTGCTGCCGCTGCCGAGCACGATGAGTTCCACGGGGCGGATGCTATCTGCCGCCCGGCACCGCGGCAAATACCGGATGTTTCCGATTCGCCAAGGATGCGTGCCTGCGCTATCAACCACGTTCGTGCAGGAGTACCACCGCTTGCTAAAACATGTCCTCGATGAGGGCAAACCGCGCACCGATCGCACGGGCACCGGGACCATCGGCGTCTTCGGGGCGCAGGCCCGATTCGATTTGCGCGGAAGTTTTCCCGTGGTAACCACGAAAAAGCTGCATTTGCGTTCGATCATCCACGAACTGCTCTGGTTTCTCCGCGCGGATACGAACGTCAAATATCTCCGCGACCATGGCGTCACCATCTGGGACGAGTGGGCGGACGAGAACGGTGACTTGGGGCCGATTTACGGACACCAGTGGCGCAGTTGGCCGGGGGCGGACGGAAAAACAGTCGATCAGATTTCCGATGCCGTCCGGCTCATCCGCGAGGCGCCCGACAGCCGCCGCATCATCGTGTCGGCCTGGAATCCCGCGGATCTACCGAAAATGGCGCTGCCGGCCTGTCATGCGCTGTTCCAGTTCCATGTAGCGGACGGCGAACTCAGTTGCCAACTGTACCAGCGAAGCGCGGATTTGTTCCTCGGCGTGCCCTTCAATATCGCATCGTATGCGCTGCTGACATTGATGATGGCGCAGGTGACAGGTTTGAAGCCGGGCGAATTCGTTCACACTTTCGGCGATCTGCACCTCTATTCGAACCATCTCGAGCAAGCACGCGAGCAGCTTTCCCGGGCCCCGCGTCCGTTGCCTCGCATGCATCTCAATCCAGCCCGACGCGAGTTGGAAGAGTTCGTATTCGAAGATTTCACGCTGGAAGGTTACGACCCTCATCCCGCTATCAAAGCACCTGTGGCCGTATGATCGCCGTCGCCGCCATGGCCACCAACCGGGTGATAGGTGCAGGAGGCATAATTCCGTGGCATCT
This sequence comes from Verrucomicrobiota bacterium, assembly GCA_041177245.1. Lineage (GTDB taxonomy): Bacteria > Verrucomicrobiota > Verrucomicrobiia > Chthoniobacterales > JACTMZ01 > JACTMZ01. Next base: position 260 of record JBEDBL010000037.1, on the reverse strand, counting down.
CCCCGAGGATTTGCGTTGGTTCAAGGAGTTGACGATGGGCGGCACCTTACTCATGGGGCGCGTGACTTACGATTCGATCGGCAAGGCGTTGCCGGGGCGCACCACCATCGTCCTTAGCCGCCGCGAGGGTTTGAACATTCCTGGCGTGCAGGTCATCCGCGATTTGAGCGGATTGCAACACGCGGAAATCCACGGCGAAGTCTTTGTCGTCGGCGGTGCGGAGGTTTACCGTGTCGCTTTGCCCTACTGCCGCGATCTTT
>JBEDBL010000036.1:0-19145 GCA_041177245.1 Verrucomicrobiota bacterium | reverse complement strand
ATAGGGCCGGATGTCCATGAGCATCTTTTCCGGAACCACCTCGTTTCGCGTGAGCACCTTCCACACGTTGGAGCCGGTCGGGGTGTCAGTGGCTGTGATTCTCACCACGCCTTGTGGGTAGCCACCTTCCGAGGTCCGCACCTTCACGACAATAGGTGCCACACCGATGTATTCGTTGTTTCGTTCCACGTAACCGCCACGGGGGATCGTCTGAACTAGGATCTCGCGCCAATGCTCCACGGGCGCTTCGACAGCGGGTTCAGGTGTGGTGGCACACGCTGCGAGTAGCAACGCCAAAAGAGCTATCGATCTCATCGCGGCAAATGCTCCTGCACCGGTCGCGCCAAGATGGCTTCCAAGGCGTGCTGCATCTTCAGCCCGCAAAGCCCCAGTCGCGTCACCAGCCACATCTCCCGGCCCCACTCGCGGAACGCCGCCATGTCCTCCGCCGACCACGGCACATTGCCCGTCACCACATCCTCGAGCGTAAGACCCGTCTCGGTCGTCATGACCGCAATCCTTGCTTCCTTGCTGATCTCCGCCACAGCTAGTTCGCTGGCCGGCAAGTCAGGACGCTCCTCGACCTCGACTATCGCTAAGTATTTGCGGATCTCCCTGTTGCGGCGGATCGCCAGCAACTCGCTGACATCCCCGGTCGCATCGGCTTCGTGCACGGCATTCCTCAGCGGCGTGCAATCGATGGCCAATCGCAGTCCACTCGGAAGCGTCGGCGAAGCCCAGAGGCACTGAAGCGCATGCATGCAAGTGCCAGCTTCAGAGGCTCTCGGCACGTTCGGCAAGACCTTTGCGGGTCATAAGCCCGCGGGCCGCAGAAACGCCAAAGACACCTGGCGTCGAGGCATCCGATCTTCGTCAAAGGCCACCCACACCATGTCCATCTCCGGGCTATCGGGGTAACAGAAGACGTCCTCACTGATCCCGTAAACGATCGTTCCCGTCTTGCCTCGCAAGGACGAACCAAGCTCGCCCAGAAGCCCGATCTCTCCACCCTCGAAGCGGACACGCACTCCCTTGGCGGCATCGTCTCGACTCATATCGTCATGGTTGCCCGGTCGCCTCGGGCTGTCTAGTTTCTGCAATAGATGGAACTTCTGCGCTCCTGGCTCAACTGGATCCTCGGTCTCTTCGGTCGCAGAGCCCAAAACTCATCGCCTTCCCCCAGCCCAAGTCTCGAGCAGCCATCGCTCTTCGAAGACCAGTCCGATTGACTTCGCCCCGTTGGGCATGCCCCGGCGCCTGCGCTATCGGTCCAGCGGTTCAAAGCTCGAAGCAAAGTTCGCCCTCTACTGGACTTCCCTCGGCGGCCCACCCCTCGAACGCGAATACCGCTTCGACCAAGGCCGGCGCTGGCGGGCCGACTTCGCCCACCCTGCCAGCCACACCCTCATCGAGATCGAGGGTGGGATCTGGATCCAAGGTCGCCACAACCGCGCGGCCGGATTCGTCGCCGATATGGAGAAGTATCTCGAGGCAACCCTCGCCGGTTGGGTCGTCGTTCGCCTCGCCGATGTGCACATCACAACCCCCGTTATCGAGCGGTTGGTGCGTTTCGTGGTGGCGCGCAGCAACTGAGCCAAAATCCACCCGTTTTCCACGTTTTCCACCCCGTCCAAGCCCTCCGTTAGCTGGTCCTCATTTGCGCGTAGGAGCCTCGTTATCAGCGTTTTGCTACTTTCGGGTATAGGAGGGATGCCCTTGAAAAAAGTGTAAAGCTGAAAAACGCTTCCTCATGGGATTTTACTGGCGGACAAACAACCCTTGGACATGAACGACTTACATAAAAGATTGCTTACACGACGGTCCTAAAGTCGCCGACGAAAACTCTACCTCCTAAGCTTTTTCGCAGCTTTTCTCGCGGGCAACCTTCTCGCTACCTTCTTTGGCAGCCTTTTTAGAGCGAAACGTCTTAACCTTGATGAAGCGCTCTTTCGCTCGCAGAAGATCTGCAATAATCATTCCGGAAAGTTCAGCGTCAATAATTGCTGCCTCAGCTCGATCGATGTTTGGCGCCACTTTCCAGAACTAAACGAGTGCTTCGGCGAGCAGCTTTGGGGCTTTAGCTGTGAAGTTTCAGAAGGTCAGCCAGAGAAATGCGCTGTTATCGGCTTCTGTCAACCACAGCTTCCTCATTCTTTGCCAGAAACCTGAAATGCAGAGGGATACCCTGCCGTGGTGGTATTGCGCTCCGATCAAATCTGCTCATGAATCCAAAGCAAAGTGAGCGTTCTCTGTAATCTCGTGAAGTATCTGCTGTCTTCGGTGATCGCCGATTTGTGGTCTCCGAAGAATCCCTTGAGCCAGAAAGAGGCTTCAACCTGATCCGAGCGGGCTGGTTGTCCGATTTTCCGACATTCCTCTGCACAGCTATGACCATGCACATAGCCATCCTCAAGAAGTTGGAAAGAAAACCCTGGGGATTTCATCGCCCAGATCCGCTGCCGGTTCTTGGATACCACAATAGCGCATTCTTCTCTTGTGCTGAGTGTGAATTGGACCGCGGTCGAGGTAAGCGTGGTGCTAAACTCTCGGGCGAGGGATTCGATGAGGCCCAAGGAGGGCTCGTGCTCTGAGTGGCGTTGCGCGAACATCTGGGGAGGCATCAGCAGATCTGCCGCAAAAAGATTGGCCTCGTATTCCTCGACGTTTTTCTCCGACCAGTTGGACGTTTGCTCCTGACTGACTGTTTCTGCCTGTCTCGTGTTTGGATGCAGAAAGTAGTGCCCAAGCTCGTGTGCGATAACGAACCTCTGTTGTGGGATGTATCTGATGTCCTCGCGCACTGTGATGACTGCATTATCCCCCTTTCGGAGGATGCACCCATCCATTCCACTGAGCCTTTGGCGCCTGACTCCCACGTTGTAGTAGTTAGCGATAGCTTCAACGTCGATTTCGTCGGGCTCTAGGATGTTGAGGTTTCGAATCACCTCTCTGGCTTTCGCTGTCGCGATTGCCTTTCTTGGCACCACGCTCACTAGGTGTCGTCAGGGGCTGGCTTCTCTTGGGCCACCAGTGCGGCTTCGGCGTCCAGAATTCTTGCCATGTCTGCGGGGGTTAGGTCTCCCAAGTTCCTGAATGCCAATGCCATTTCACCGCTCCTTGCACGTTGTTTGAATGCTTGGATGATTTCGTCCGCCGGTCTTTCAAGCCAGGATTGCAGTGCTGACGTTGCAAATGCGAATCGATCGCGATTCTTTTTTGCTTGTTCCATCCACCTTAGCCTCTCCCGCTTGCGGTGATCTGCGATCAAGCGGGACACTCGTTCTACCAGTCCATCGACGTCAATGCCATCTTCCTTCAGCTCTGCTGCGAGTTCCTCTGTGGACAGCTGAGACGATTGGGCTTCTAGCCCATCGATGATGTTCTCTATCGGGCCTTGTTGAGATTTCATTTCTATCCCTCCATGAGTATCCGCTTCAGTTCCCCAAAATTTTGGACGCCGAAAAGTGATTTTATTTGTTTTTTTATTTTCCTTCGAATTTCGTAAATTTGTGCTACTGGAATACCCGTCAAATCTGCGATTTCTGCAGGTTTATCGTATCCCTCGCTAAGCGCTTCCAGGTAATACTGGGCTTTGGGATCATCTTGCAGAGCATTCCTCATCTTTTTGAAAGCTTGGCGCTGATCTTCCAAAAACTCTTGGTCTGCAGCCTCGTGCTTCAACTCACCTTGAGCGCTGGGTGAGGCCGCAACAGGATCAGTTGGGGCCTCCTTGTCGAAGTCTTGGATTTCGCATAACGGGGTTCTGTCGGATGCCTTTTTTGCGCTAGAGACAAGGCTTTCAACGACCGAGTTGACGTTCTCTTGGAGTGATCTCTCGGGATTGTAAGTTCGCTGGCCACCAAGCAGGCGCCGGAACGCCTCGTTTACGAAGTCTTCGGGGCTCTGAGCATCGGGCGTGAAGTCTTCGTTGGCTCTTCTCGAGGACTTTCTTCCCCTCCACGCATATTTGTGGAGGACACGGGCAGCGTAGCATGCAGCTCGAACCATGATTTCGTTGGGGTCTGTGTTGCTTAAAGCTTTCTCCAACTCCGGCGGCATGGACGCCATTATCCGGACTTCGCTAAGCTATTGGAGGAAAAATTGACTCCGACTTCCAAAAATTTCGATCCGCGGAGCGGGATACTTTGAAGCGATGCGTTTTCGACGAGACAAATTTAATGGTGATGTGGCCGGCCCTAGCTTGCGTCTAGGGAGTAACTTGCCGTCTCGATACCAAAAAACCCACACCAATCCGTGCCTTGGTGTGGGTTCGCTGAGCTTACCCGAGATGAACGCGCCCCAAATCGGGAACGGCAGTCACGGTGTTGTGTGTGCTGACACTCACACAGTGCACGATGGACTGGCTGTCGTCAACTGGGATTGGGCACAAGGCAGAAAGGACGAGCATGGAAGATTCCAACTCACTCCGATCTACCCGTCCGAACGGAAGGGGTCGCTGGATCTATTGCCGGTGCTTCAGGCACTGGAGGACCGGGAAACTGGTCTTTCCGAAAACAGCGAAGTTTTTCCGTTTTTGGTCGAGCAGGTAGACAGCCAGCCCTGGGGGGCGTCATCCCCCGGGGCTCACTTCTGCCACACAGGAATCCACTATTATGCCAAAGAAGTGTGAGACTTCCTCCAAACAGCTGTCGTCGCTGGCAGCCAGAATTCTGGCTAACCCGAAGGCACCGACGTCCGCCAAGCGGCTGGCAGGGAGTGTGCTGACGCAGGCACCAAGTCGCCCAAAGAAGAGGTAGCCTCTGTTGCTCCCTCTGTGAGAAGCAGACGGCCCAGTGTGGTCATCCTTCACTGGGCCGTTCTTTCTTAGGGAGTGCTATTGCATTAAAATTTTCAAGGCCATTTAGATTAATTAGTCGTCCCTTAAAAACCCGTTGCGAGTTGTGTGTGATGGGTTGGGGAAGCGATTTTCCAACAGAGGCACAGCTTAACGGGCTTGTAAGGGGCAACTCACTTACAGGAAAATCATCCCACCAGCTATGGACCAGTTTCAGGGTGCCCAACCAGCGGCGATGCTTTACTGCTATTTAGGCACACGCAAAGTTTACACTCATGCCTGACATTAAATTCATGAAGGTCATTTGCATCCAAGTTGCTTACTATTGCTCTCTTCATGTCTTCGTCGGTCAACCAATGCTCAATCACGCCCTTAAATATCGGCTTTGTATCAAGGTGCAATGTGAAGGCATCTGACACAAAGCCAGCCTGCCAATCTACTAAGCTGTCATTTCTAGCCGCGACGTTTTTCGGAAGCGAGACTTTCACTTCTATAATTTTGTTGTAAACCGATGCTAGGTATAACCACTGACTGGAGTATCTCGTGTAAAATACTGTATATACACCGGCAAATATAGCTCCAGCCCAAGGAATCGTCGCGTTAACATCAGCCAGCAAAGCCGTAAATGAAGAACAGTGCACCGGTCTTTCACTAGTAAATATCTTTATTCCTAATGCAATAGGGTAAAACCAGGATGTTACAAATAGTGATCGAGCAAGAATTACACCGCCGCCATTGGGGCGTTTTCGCAAAAGAAACTCACCACTAAGAAAATGAGACAGCTTATCGATCATACAGTAATTAAGGATTGTAGACGCACTTTAGGCCCGGTTAGCGCTCATGTCGAGGGCGGTGAGTTTCTCCATCAGATGGTAATCGAGTGTGCGGGCGGGCGCGGAACTGCGCGTTTCTCCCGTGCGCCGGTTCATCGCATCGTAGGTGTAGGTGAGCGTTTCCAGTGAACCGTGGGCCAGCGACGTAAGTCGCCCGTCGTCATCGTAGGTGTAGGTCGAGGTGATGATCCAGCTCTCCAGCGACCGCGACGTGCGGTTGCCTGCGGTGTCGTAGGTGAACGTGGCCAGCGGGGGCGGACCATCGGCCACGATGGATGCCACTTGGCCCCGGCCGGTGTAAAACTGTAGGTGATCACGCTGCCGTTAGGATCGGTGAGCGTGGCGCGGGTGCCGTCCGCGTCGTAGGTGTAGGTGTCGGTAATCCCGTTCTCCACACGGTTGGTGCGGTTGCCGCCACTGTTGTAACCGTAGCTGATAGCGCTGATCACATTTGTGCCCTGCAGGTGCTGGATTGAGAGAAGCTGTCCCGCGGCATCGGGTCCCTCTCTTGGTGTAAAATTACAATAAACCATGACCCCTATGGCTCCCCGCTTTTTCACTTACTCGGAGCGAACCTCACAAGTGGTAACTGCTCATCTGCTCGGAGATACGTCTCTACGTCCTCTCCGCGTCTAAGTTGAAATGCGAGACTTGCGTCGTTGCTCGTCGGACTTTGTATAAGACGAAAGTCGTTGATTTCGGCAATTACCTCCCAGTCGTTTGTCTCTACCGATATTCGGACATCCCCATCTGTATAGAATCTGAATATTACCGTTGCTGCTTTTGTCTTTTGACTCATGTTAATTTTCTCAAGCCAGGGTGGAAGCTTTGAGTCATGGGCGAGAAAGAACTGTGACTCAACGATCCCGTGTGAATCCAAGTAACACCCAGCGAGGAATACAGTTCCCAACAGAATCATGCGCTGAAGACAATAGCTCATTTACAGCGAGACCGGACACGGACAAAGAGCAATGCACGCAACCACTCTTGCATTGCAGCGAAAGCAGTTTGCGTCGAAAAATATCCAACTTGAGGAATTGCACCTATAGTGGGAATAGCATTGATCGTGCTCCCTGCAGCAAGCTAGGACGCAGCGATTTCGATTCATGCCCGGTGATAGCGCACCTGTAGAGCATACACGATCCTGCGTCAATGAAGGCCCGAACTTAACTTTTCCATCGGGATCAGTAAAGGCAACCGGATTATTGACAACATATCTGAACAAATTCGCATCCCCCGCTTTGAACCCAATCGGATCGGTCTCAATAAACCTCCCCAACTCCGCCGAGTAAGTCCGGTTGCGATAGTCGTAAAGGTTGAGTGCCGCCAGCCACTCGCGCCCCGTGAACAGGAACCTTGTTCCCGTGGACGTTCCTGCCAACGGTGAGCCCGCAGCATCTTGGAACGTGGGCGTGCCAAACGCATCCGAGTAATACACCCTCTCCAGCACCGCACCGCTTGCATCGGTCACGGCGATCGTGCTGCCCAGCGCATCGGGTAGCGGGAATGTGGTTGAGGTGGTTGTGACTTTCGCCAAGATCTCATCAACCTGCGGCCCATGGATGTATCGCGTGGTAAGAACACCGGCCGCATCATATTCGGCGACAAGGTTCCAACCATCGTAGATCAAGTAGGTTGTCGTGCCATCGATCGTTCGCTTCACATCGCGGTTGCGGCCGTCGGGATAATAGACGTTGATGATTTCCTGCCCCGCCTGGTTGAGCCCGCCATACACGATATACCACTGCCAGTTGTGCCTCCAGTTGCAGCTGCCCGCAAAGGGCGTGGGAACACCGCCCATGTAGCGGCTCGTGGTGGTGCGCTTGAGCCGCAGCGGAATCTCGCCCACGCCTCCCCAAACCTCGATGTCGGTGATCGTCCGATGCAGGTTGCCGGTGAACACATTGAAAGTGTTGACCCCGGCACCATCGTTCGGGCTCCCCGGATCGCACTCGTTATTGCTCGGACAGCCATCATCGCTCTCCTCCCCCGAGGCGCACTCGGGCTTTTCGGTCGGCGTTCGTGGATTGCCGCAGGCATCGTCGGCCAAAGCAGATGTCGCGCCGCAGAAGGCGAGCAAAAGCGCCGAGGTGGCTACAAGGCAAGCGGTGTATGTTTTCACGGGACTCAGGGGGTTGGGGTTTGAGCGGAAGAAAAAATCATCAGCGCACGCTCACACGAAGGGCCGGCGGGTCGTATTGGGGGCTGGCGGTCGGCGCCCAGAACTGCAAAACCTCCTCGGTCGTGCCGCGCCGAGGGATGATTGCAATAAACCATGCCGGACCCCCGTGGCTTTGCCCTGTCATGAGACTACCCCACCGATTTGTATCGAACTTAGAACCTTCTATGACTGCCCCTTTAGGTCGTCAATCGGGCCGTTGCGCTGTTTCATGATGCGCATTGCAGTTTGTCAACAATGCTTTGAATGTATTTGGCAATGACATCTTCACATTTTGTCTCTTGGATCTCTGAATCAACAACAAACTTCTCCAATACAAACAAACTACAATCTGATTTTACTATTTTTCCCTTGAATTCACAACTTAATCGAGCCCGATCCAAGCGCCATAGTTTTCCATAGTAGTATCCGCATGACTGATTTTTAAAAACCTCTAAACGAAACAGTAAATCGTTGCAATCAGTATCCGCTGACTTTATCGGACCCAACTCTACAACTTTTATTAACACACTAACTTCCATAAACCAATCATACTCCAGGTGCGTTCTCACATTGCGTATCGCAATGACGCGGATAACAGCCTCTAGGCGTCGAGCTGTGTGCATTATTCCACGCTTCCCGCTCCGCTGCTTGCCTTGACTTATTCATCCCCACACCCTGCACCCTATCCGGACAACAAGCCTTGGGATCAATTTTTTGAACATTACAAGTTGTCGTGCAATACCAATACCTACCATTATCAGGCTGATCTGGTTGTTCTGGATCGATTGGCGGCATAATTGGCACCGGCGGAGCGAACGTAGGAGGCGCAACTGGAGGCGCGATTGAAGGTGGCACTCCCATAAATAGGCCGAGAGCATCAGTCCGATTGATGGCATTATTGCGAACATACCGATACAAATTCTCATCCCTTGCTTTGAATCGAATCGGATCGGTCTCAATAAACCTCCCCAACTCCGCTGAGTAAGTCCGGTTGCGGTAGTCGTAGAGATTGAGCTCCGTCAGCCACTCACGTCCTGTGAACAGGAACCTTGTTCCCGTGCTGGTTCCTGCGAGTGTGGTGCCGCTGGCGTCCTTGAACGTAGGCGTGCCAAACGCATCCGAGTAATACACCCTCTCCACCACCGCACCGCTAGCATCGGTCACAGCGATCGTGCTACCCAGCGCATCTGGCAGCGGGAACGTGGTGGAGGCGGTTGTGACCTTGGCAAGGATCTCATCCACCTGCGGACCGTGGATATAGCGCGTGGCAAGAACACCGGCCGCATCATATTCCGCGACAAGGTTCCACCCGTCGTAGATCAGATAGGTCGTCGTGCCATTGATCGTGCGCTTCACGTCGCGGTTGCGACCATCACGACCAAACGTGGCGGTCACGCTGCCCGGTCCTGAGACACCGACCAGCCGGCTGTTGCCATTGTGCGTGTAGGTCCAACCGCCGCCCGTGGCGAGGTTGCCATTGGCATCGTAGGTCAGCGCGCCGACTCCGCCCGCCGTGGTGTATTGGTTGAGGTTGTTGGCCGTGTAGTTCCCTGCCCCGGGCGCGCCGGTCACGGTGGTGCGGTTGCCCACCGCATCGTAAGCGAACGCAGCATTGCCGGCGCTCTGGTTGACGGAGGTCAACTGCCCCGTGAGATCGTAGCCGAACGTGCGGGACGGCGCGGAACTGCGCGTTTCTCCCGTGCGCCGGTTCATCGCATCGTAGGTGTAGGTGAGCGTTTCCAGCGAACCGTGGGCCAGCGACGTAAGTCGCCCGTCGTCATCGTAGGTGTAGGTCGAGGTGATGATCCCGCTCTCCAGCGACCGCGACGTGCGGTTGCCTGCGGTGTCGTAAGTGAACGTGGCCAGCGGGGGCGGTCCGTCGGCTATGATGGCTTCTACTTGGTTGCGCCCCGTGTAGCTGTAGGTGATCACGTTGCCACTCGGATCAGTGAGCGAAGCACGATTGCCGTCCGCATCGTAGGTGTAGGCCACGGTCTTGGCTCCTGTCAGCCCGCTGATCGTGATGCTCTCGCTCAGCATCTGATTGGCTGCATCATAGCTGAACGCCGAGCCTGCCACCGAGTTACTGAGGGAGAGCATTCTCCCAGCAGCATCGTAGGTCTTGGTCACATCGGGCGTGCTGTCGCTCCAGTCGCAGAACGTGTCGCGGTTGCGGTTGTCGAACGTGCAGCTCATCGTGACCCCGGAGCGAGTGCGGTATTGCGTCATGTTCGAGTTGCCGTCGTAGGTCCACGTCTCATACGAGCCGCCGGGGTAGTTCATGCGCGTGCGGCGCGAGAGGGCATCTACCACGAACGTGTAGGCGCTGGCTCGCGCATCGGTCAGCGAGGCCAGCGAGCCATCCGGATGGTAGGTATAGGTTGTCGTCTGGCCGAGCGCGTCGGTGCTGGTCAGCGGTCGGTTCATCGCATCGTAGGTCGTCGAGGCCGTCGTGGCGTCGGCGAACGTGGTCGTGAGCACATTGCCCACCGCGTCATAGGCCCACGAAGTGGTGTGGCCCAGCGGATCGGTTTCACCCGTCTTGCGCCGCAGCAAATCGCGGGTGTAGGCGGTGACTTTGCCGCGCGGGTCCACTTGCGTGGCCACCTCCCCGTCTGCCCCGTAGGTCCACTGCGTGGTGGCAGTGGCAGCCGTGCCCGCCCCGACCGTGCGGCTGATGAGCTTGCCGCTCAGATCGTAGGTGTTTTCCACTTTCTTGCCCGAGGGCAGCGTGATGCGTGCAAGTGTCGGCAGGTAACCGCAGGTGCCGCAACCGGGAGCGCGCCCATACTCGTAGGTGGTCGTGCGGTTGAGCGGGTCGGTGCGTGTGGCCAGCTGGTTGTATTCGGTGTAGCTGAAGGTCCAGATGTTGCCGATCTCGTTGCGCTCGCTCACCTTGAGACCAAGGTTGTCGTAGGCCATCTCCTGGTAGGAGCCATCGGGATGGGTAATGCGGGTAGGCAGGCCGCGCCAGTTGAACTGGTAAGCCGTGACCAAACCACGGCGGTCGGTCATGGAAGAACGCAGGCCGCTGGTGGCATAAGTGTAGCTGGCCGTGTTGCCCGCCGCATCAATGTGCGAGGTCAGGTTGCCCAGGCCGTCGTAGTTGAAGGTTTCGGTGGCGCCGTTGCGCAGACGATGCGTCTTCAGCAGCCCCGTGCCGGTGTAGGTGAACGTCTCATACGTCCCGTCGGGATGGTCGGTGCGGGTGATGCGGTTGTTCGCGTCGCGGGTGTGCGTCGTTGTCCGGTTGAGTTCGTCGATCGATGTGAGCAGGAAGCCGCTCGAGTTGTAGGTGCGCTGGCTCACCCCACCAAGCGCGTTGGTTTGTGCCAGCAAGCGCCCGGCAAAGTCGCGACCAAAGGCCGTCACCGCCCCGCCCGGCGCCGTGCGGGAGATCAAATAGCCCGTGCCAGCCGCACTGTAGGTGAACGTGGTCACCCGCCCTTCGCCGTCGGCGGATTCTTTGAGCAGGCCGTTCTCGAACTTGCGCGTGATCTCGGTGCCGTTGCCCTCGAGGATTTGTGGGTAGCTGCCGCTGCCCTGCGGGAACTTCACCACGGCCTTGTCGGTGACCAGGTTGCGCTCTTCAAGCACCGTGCCGTTGACGATGCCAAAGGGCGAGCCGCCGAAGTAAGCAGCCGTGTAGTTGTAAACATACTTCATGCGGCTGCCGCTGCCGGCATAGAGCGGGTCGGTCGCCGTGGCCAAGAGCGGCGGACCGCTGGTTTCGGTCGTCGCTCCGCACCACGTGTAGGACGCCTGCTCCGTCCCCGGATAGCTCACCGAGGTGAGCACGGTCTCGGAGGTCGGCGTCCAGGTGGAGTAACCGAAGCTCACCGCACGACCGTCGCTCGCCGTGACCGAGGTGATGCGCCAGTAGCCGTTGGCGCTCGGCGTGCGGGCCAGCTGCAGATAGCGGCCGTAGTTGTTGGTGATGCGATAAAGCCGCCACAGCCCATCGCTTTGCTGCTGGTAAGTGAGCGTCCACCGCCAACCCGTGCCGTTGCGCACTTGATCGAGCAGGTATTGGTAGCCGCCAGTCACCGTGACTTTGCGGAAGTCGTATTCTTTGCCCTCGGAGGTTCGCAACATGAACGTCCCAGCCCCAGTCGGATACAAACGGTCCCCACAGTCCGCCGGGGGCACACGCACCGCGCCGGTGCTGTCCACCGCCTGGAAGTAGATCTCTTTGCCCTGCGGATACCGCACGATGATTTGCGGGAAGCCGAAGTTGCTCGTGCCCGACTCGCGCATTTCATACTGCCAGTTGTGCTGCCAGGTGTATTGCGTGCCCAGCTCCCACCGCGCCCGCGTGTAGTCCCGCGTCCGGCTGTTGTAAATGCGGGTAAACTCGATCGGCGCCGCACCGTAAGTCTGAATGTCGGTCACCCGGCGGATCAAACACGCCCGCTGCGCATTGATCGGATTGGTGCCGACATTCGAACCACTCGGAGCCGCGGGATTATTCGTGTCGCAACACGGCGGATCGCAGGGCGGATCGGGATTGTTGTCCCACGGGTTGCCGCAACTCGTGTCATAGGCGCCGACCGTTGCGGTCAAAACTACAACCGCACCAAAGGTCATCAGGAGGATTTTGTTCATGGGATGGATTCAGGTTGAGGTGGGAGGGGAGTAAAATTTGGACCGGGCTCGCCGGGCGCCAGCGGCTGCCCCGCCCACAAACTCACCGTGGCCACCGCTCCGGCATGACGCACATCCACCGCGTAGGCTCCCCTGCCCATCGTGGAGGTGAACTTGAGATCCAACGTGGCCGCATCGCCTTGGGGCACAAAACGCAGCGGACCATTGAGACGCTCCAAACGACCACCGTTGGAGGCGGACACCACCACTTCCTGCCCGGCTTTCAACCCGGGCAACTCAAGGCGTATCCCCACCGTTTCGCTCTCGCCGATCATCACACGATTAAAGAGGCCTTCGCTGCCACTCAGCTTCTGCGCCCCACCCGCCGTGCTCACCTCACCGCTCACCGCATCCAAAGTGTATCCATCAGCCGCACGCACCGGCGCAAGCAACGAACCCTGAGGATCAGGCGCTACCACGGGGATCGCTGCAGCATCCGCGCGCTCTTGCTCGCCGCTGAGTGATTCCCGAAGGGAGCCGCTCGTTTGTGCCCTACCATCCACCGCAGCAACACCACGATTACCGCTTCCCGACAACGCCGACACCCGCGAGCCACTCTCCCGGTCCGCAGAAAAAATATAGACCAAGCAGCCAATAAGCACCGCACCCATGGCCGCAATCAGCCACGTCTGCCAAGAGGCTTTGTTCTTCATAAGCGGGGGGCTTACTCAATGCGCGGAAACATCCTCAGACATTCCCAACGCAGAACCTTTACTCAACTACCAGTCGCCACTTGTCAAAAAGAAAATTGGGACACCGAAAAAGGTAAACGGGGCCGCGTGAGGCCAAACCAACTTGCCCTCTCCTTGGACGTCTCTAAAGACTCAAATCATTGGCTCCTCGCTGAACCGACTTCATTTCACTGATCCTGCTCCTTCTAATGACGCAGAACTTCACTCTTCAACCGCCCTCTTTTACGGGGTCAGGCCAGGCGGACGCAAAAATCTGTGGCCGGCAAGGGCGCCAGGCTTTTCCAGTTGCATCTCCACCCTTGGCTCGGCCAAGAGCTGACCGGGACTTCCCCGAACATAAGCCAGCCGCCGCTCGTATGGGCTTGTTTAACCACGGGCGCAGGCAAAGCCTCCGCTACGCTCCGGCTTTGCTCGCCATTTATTGTTAGCTTTCATTTTGTTCGTTCTTTGGTTGCGACTTGGAAAGCGTCATAAATTCCCTCAATGCATTTAAGCCAGCGCTTAACTTTGGTCTTGCCAATGGAAGTAAATCTGTGCTGTCCCTTTCCTTTTTTGTCATTCCAGTCAGCTTGGTGAACAATTTGGTGTCGTCTCTTGTTCAGAGAAGACAGTTCCGGCGCATAGGCCACAAAATGCTTCTTGTTGAGACCATACCGAGAAAGCATTAAGAAGAGATCCTTGGGGGAATTATAGGAGGTTCTCAACAAATATTCCTGCTGGCTCTCTTTGATTACATCATCGACAGACTTTCCTTTGAAAACCAGCAACTCACCCAAAAGGAATCTGCTTGGCTGTCCCCTGTCCCCATGGCCCTTCAGCGGTATCGCATTCACGGCTTCTTTTGAGGCATAAGGCGTCATGTGGCGTTCCACAGTTCTGCACATGTCCTCAAATGTAGCGTGGAGAAGAACAACTGCGGCACGAAGAATATCTGTTGATTCCGTCTCTTTGCGCCCCGCCAGCTTTGAATCAGGGTGAGATTCATAAAGCCGGATTAAATTCTCGATCCGATTTTTATGCTCGCTAAATCGGAACAGAAGGAGCCAGTTCGCTGCGTGCATGTTGTTAGCTAACGTCTCAATTCAATTATCCCGCTTGCCTCTGGCATCCGAGCTTGCTCCGCAGGCGAAATGCCATAGTCGGCGTAGGTACGAGAGTAGGTGAACTGGTCTGTTTGTTCACATCTACGGTCTATAGCTGACGAAGGCAAGAAAGCTGGCGATTCCCAAGGAAAATATGTTCATTAGCCAGGAAGTGAACGATCCGGCAATCCTGAGCGAAAAACCATGATCAGGCGTTGCAAATGTGTAGACGATTATGCACACTACCGTGTTGGTAAGCAGCAGTCCTATATCTCCTTGGATAAAAAGCCCCAAGACGGGCAACGTAAGCAAAAGTGAAGTAAAGGGCGATCTTACTGTCCCGCCAGTAACTGATATGATTGACGCTACAAACAATGAATTAAACCATACGGCCCATTTTAACGCCGAAATGTTATCGATCCCAGTCAATCTGATATTCTTTAAAATAGGTTCTAAAATCACTAGCATATCCTTCGACATCGCTAGAAGAAGCGTTGGAATAAGAAAATTTAGAATAGCAAGTGCAAATAGATGGAAAAGACTGATTGGGGGCTCTGGAATATTTTGATATCTCGACGCTCCCTCAGGCCGCGCAATGGGTTGGAAACGCAGGCATAAAATACCTACAAACAGTTGAGCCAATAAGAGGGCCTCCAGTAAAAGGCCTGCGACGACTGATGCGCTCATGATATTTTAAAACGAACGTCAAAGTGCACTCACGCGCGAAGCGCGTTGATGTGCCACGCCTTGTTCGCCTGTTTCATTTTTCGGGGAATGTTCGTGCCAAGAATCGATCAAAATGGGGAACGGTGAAGCATATGTGTCCGTGGTCGGGCGAGTAAATAAAGCCTTTATGAATTAGGTTAGCGCGATCCGGCCCAAGAGACTGGACCTTCTTGCCAAGGGCGGCAGCCAAATCACTAATCCTCTGATGCCCTGGACCTAAACGCCCCAGAGCAACCATGAACTTCTTCTCTCCATTCGTCGCTCTGTCTAACCGAGTCTTGAAAAAGCTGTTGTCCAAACTCTCAATCATCTTGGTCTCCGCTTCACGAGCCTCATCCTCTGTCGGGGTTTCGTTCTGAGCCAGATCCCAGAGTTGTTTCCCGAATTCTTGAATGAAGTATGGGTAATGTTCAGTTGCGCTTAATGCGACTGCGATCACCTCGTCAGAAAGTGTCATCCCTTCTTCCTTTGCTGGTTCGACAATGGCTGAACGAGCATCGAGTTTAGAAAGGGTGGCAACTGGCCGAAAATCAAAAAGTCTTTCTGCATAAGACTTCGCATCGCCTGCCAAAGCAGCAATTTGAGGAAGACCAGCACAGACAACGACAAGAGGTAAGGAGAGCTGCGATATTCTGTGGCAACTCGCTATCAATGCGGCAAAGTCTCTCTCTGCAAGATACTGTGCTTCATCAACGAAGATTGCTACCGGCTTATCTGACGCTTTTGCCGCCTCTCCAACCAGAACAAACATTTCAACAAGGTCCGCTTGCAGGTCGCCGCTATCAGCAGTGCCGAGAAGTGGCTCCAAATCGAGTCTGAGCTCCGGTCCTTCAGGTATTGCGAGAACAAACGATTTGAGTGCGCGAAGCCCCTTGGTAGCCAAGTCCTTGGCCTTCTCAACACCACTAGTCCGCAATAGAATCTTCCGCAGCGTTGCTGAAATCACCGACCGAAAATCATCATTCTGCGAGATCTCAAGGTGCTCGAATAGGTAGTTCTCTTTTTCAAAACACCGCTCAGCCTCGTTCAGGAGGACTGTCTTACCAACACCGCGCAAACCATAGAACATGATTGAGCGCTGCGGATTACCTAGTGCGACCCTGCGGGCAAGTGTTTGAGCCTCCTGGATATCACGATCTCGACCGGCAAGCATTCGTGGAGAAGTGCCTGCTCCTGGACGATACGGGTTTCTTGCTGGATCCATATTTTTTGGGCGAACGCTTGAGGTCACCTATCGCCCGGAGCCGAAGGCGGAAGGCGATTGGGTGAACCGCTTGGTTCGGCCTTCTGATGGAGTTTCCACAACTCTTCATCGTCGGTTAGATATAACACAGGTCCTTGCTCTCGCTTCTCAAGGATGTCCGTAATTCCATTGATTGAAATGACAGTGTGGGTCGGCAATTCGCCTTTACCTCTTCCTTGGTAAGATCCACTGGGATGCCACCACGAACTGCCCATCTCATCAAAAACCTTTTTCCCATGCGAATCGTAGACCTCTAGGCGAACATTGTTCTGACCATTTTGAGGGAGAGCGCTGTAAAATTTTACCTTGGCCGTGTATCCGCTGGGGGAAATTTTCCCATCGGAGTCAAAGGGTTTGGGGAGTCGCGATTCCATCTTTAGATCAAACGCAGATTCAAGAAATCCTCGGCCCGGATAGTAACAACCTGACAGGAATACGAGGCACCAAGCAGCCAGCAGAACAGGAATGCGGCTATTCATTGCCGAACGTTAAGGAGTGTATCCGCCGTGGCGGCGGGGATGAGGCAGGGTCTGCGAGAGCGGGGTTGTTCCGCCAGCGCGGCGGATACAATCCAGTTGGACTGAGCCGAGGAAGTTCGTGTGAGCATCCCGCTGAGCTTTGTCCGCCGCGCCATGGGCAAATACCGCTGTGCCGCCGTGGTGCTGGTTCCGTTGCGCTGCTCAACCAACGTATTGCCGTCCCAGATGAACCGCCGGTCGCTGACCGTCGTCACGCCGTTTCGTTCCACAATACGAGTCCAGTGGTGGAATCCGTCGTATTCGATGTCCGTAGTCTTCGTGCCCTCGGTGATCTTGATCAGCCTATTTTCAGCATCCCAGGCATACGTGCGGACGCCATCGCTCGTCATGTTGCCGTTGGCATCGTAGGTGAAGCTCTGTGCGGCACCTCCGCCCACAACCACCCGATAATTCTTGCTGTTCGTGTTCCCGCTCGGATCGACCGCTGCGATTGTGACCGTATTCGTGCCCGCACGCAGAGTCACCGCCTTCTCAAACCGTGTGCCGACCAGCGAGGTTTGCGCCACCTGTCCGCCCACCGTGACCGCCGCTTCCTCCGTCGTCGTCCCGGTAAAACCGACCACCCCGCCGCCGCTCAGTGCGGTGAGTTCGTTGACGTTGTTGAAGGTGCCAGTGCTCACGATCTCATCGCGCCGTTCGGTCGTCCGGTTGTGCACTTTATCGTAGGTGTGTTGTGGCACGCGGCGCATCGTGGTTTCACGGAGTTTGGTGTTCGTCAATATGCAAGAACCTCGAACTTTAGTGGCTTTGGACTCTGGCTACTGAACTGATGTCTGAAAGGCAAAACTGAAGAATGCCGCCGTTGCGATGCAGTCTTTTCCGTTTATCGCTAAGCTTTTCACTATCAACAATAACTCCCGTCCAAGTCATAGGTTGCTCAGCTGATTCAGAGCAATCTCTGAGCTGAGTCAGCAGAAACACGTCCCCATCTTTAAAAACAACTCTAAACAATGAGTATGGACTCTGTGAAAAAGCAGTGATATGATCTGTTTCGATCTCCATATCTTAGTGTTGGTTGTTAACAGTGTGCCCGCCATTTCCATCTGGCCTATAATGTTGGTTATTTTGTTGATTGCCCCCCTTTGGAGTTACAGTGTAACTGCCGTCTTTTTTTGGCCTATAGCCGGCACCGTTATCGGCACCAACTCCTTTAATGCGATCGGTATTTCGGTCCCGCATTACTCTTTTGGCGGAGTCAGCCGCCTCCTTTCTAAATGCTTCCCTTGCGGCATCCTTGGCGCTTTTTTTAGCCGCTTGCTTGGCTGCTTGTATTGCCAATGCTGGACCAATGCCCTCGCCGGTAGGTCCTGCCAAAGCCAAATCAGATACTGTTAATGCGAGTGAGGCAAGATCAAGTAGGAAGTCTTTCCAAGAGTAAGGGTCTTCCTCGCAGAGACCCGATAGATCAATTGAGTTGGTGGGATTATTGGAGACATAGACATAGATGTTAATCCCACCCTCTTCTTCAATCGGATCCCGTGAGATCCACCTCCCAACTTCCGCACTGTAGGCCCGGAACGGCGCAAAATGTAGGCTGCTCGGGACGTGGTAGTAATGCCCGGTAAAGCCGAAATCGGAATCGAACGTCCCGCTAAGCTTGGTGCGTCGCCCGTAGGGATCGTAATCGTAGCGTGCGACGACACTACCGCTGTTGTTCACCACTTCTCGGATCGAGCCGAGGTGGTCGCGGGTGTAAAAGAACCTGCTCGTTCCCTGCTGCACGCCTTGCGGCAGATAGCGCTGCGCGGCCGTGGTGCTGGTTCCGTTGCGCTGCTCAACCAACGTATTGCCGTCCCAGATGAACCGCCGGTCGCTCACTGTCGTGGCGCCGTTCCGCTCCACAATGCGGGTCCAGTGGTGGAATCCGTCATATTCGAGGTCCGTGGTCTTCGTGCCCTCAGTGATCTTGATCAGCCTATTTTCAGCATCCCAGGCATAGTTGCGAACGCCGTCGCTCGTCATGTTGCCATTAGCATCGTAGGTGAAGCTCTGGCCAGCGCCTCCGTTGACTACGACACGGTAGTTCTTGCTGTTCGTGTTTCCGCTCGGGTCAACCGCCGCGACCGTGACCGTGTTCGTGCCCGCGGGCAAAGTCACCGCCTTCTCAAACCGGGTGCCAACCAGCGAGGTCTGCGCGGCTTGCCCTCCAACTGTCACCGCCGCTTCCTCGGTGGTCGTCCCGGTAAAACCGACCACCCCGCCGCCGCTCAGAGCGGTGACTTCGTTGACGTTGTTAAAGCTACCTGTGCTCAAGATTTCATTGCGCCGTTCAGTCGTCCGGTTATCCGCCTTGTCGTAGGTGTAGCCGTATTGCGCCAGCACAGCTGCCCCGTCCTTGTAAGTCGCCCCGGTGAGACGGTCGATCGGGTCGTAGCTGAATGCCATATCGACAGGGTTGGCCGCGCCCAGCGTCTTGGTCCAGGAATTGAT